>JAGBFI010000040.1 GCA_017936585.1 Clostridia bacterium
AATGTCATTCCGGCTTCTAGTTCGCCATAAATCAAATCGATATATTTGGAGTATTCCATTGACATTGTGAGGCTAAATCCACTTGAGGTTAAGGTTTTGATCACCTCTTTTGAATAGCAATTTTCAAAAACCTTATCTGAAAACATGATATCATATATAATAAGCTGTTGGCTGCGATTTTTTCCAACACCTGAGTACGTGCCTTCAAATTCGCTTTTACTGTATGATGGAGTGCCATAATTCATGTAGGAATAAACCATATTTCCGTCATAATACTCATTATCGACCGTCGTTTTCCCATTTTGAATTGTGGTCAGATTTATCACATATTTATTCCAAGTGCCACCAGTTTTATCAAGCAAGCAGGGTTGATCCAACTTGCGAGTCAAGGCTTCTCCAGAATAAGCATCCGTTTTACATGACAAACTCGTGATTCCAAACTTGACAAAAATATTTCTGTTCCCTTCATCTTCCGCAGCTTCATTTGCCCCTATTTGCAGCGCATGAGCTTGAGGCTCCTCAATAGCAAGAGCATTTACAATGATTGTTTTCGCCTCATCTAGCGTGATTGTTGTTTGCGTTGTTCCACATCCCACAAGCGAAAGTCCACCAAAAGCAAGCATAAGTGCAACACATAAAATTGGTTTAAATTTTTTCATCCCCCACCTCTAATTGGTGATATGATATCACAAAAACTCTTCATATGTCAAGTCCAAAGAATCCCAAGAACGCCCTCTCCCATTTCACCGCTTTCACGTTCTTCTTTATGAACATATCTCAATATTTATAGACAAAATCACAAAACAAATTCAAAATTTCTCACAAAAAGCAACAAAAAAAAGAGGGAAAAATCTCTTTTTTTCTTAAACATTGGCTTAGTCAATATTTTCTGCCAAGAACATTGCTTTGAAATCTTCATTTCTTTCAAACAAATCCTCAAACGTTCCTTCATCAACAATTTCACCTTTATCAAGGAAGAAAATTTTGTCAACATTTTTGATTGTTGAAAGTCTGTGTGCAACGATAACAATCGTGCTTTTTCCCTTCAAACCATCAATACTTCTCTTGACTTCCTCTTGCGCGAAGTTGTCAAGGGAACTTGTGCTTTCATCAAAAATGATGATGTTTGAATTTCTAAGCAAGGCTCTTGCAATTGCAAGTCTTTGCTTTTGTCCGCCAGAAAGTTTGATTCCACTTTCGCCAACTTTTGTTTCAATTCCTTTTGGCAATCCCAACACAAACTCCTCCAAAGATGCTTTTCTGATTGAATCCATGATTTGCTCATCTGTTGCATCGCCCTTCGCAAGAAGCAAGTTTTCTTTGATTGTCATGTCAAATATGTATGGAAACTGATTTACAAGCGAAATAGTTTTTCTCAAAGTCTCTTTGTCAAGGTCGTTGATATTGACATTGTCAATCAAGACCGCCCCCCCCCTCAACTTCGTACATCTTTGACATAAGGTTGAGAATTGTTGATTTTCCGCTTCCAGATTTTCCGACAAAAGCAACAGTTGTGTTAGGTTGAATTTTGAAAGAAAGTTTGTCAAAAATTTTGTTTTCTGAGACAAGTTTGGGTTCTTCTTTCTCTTTCTTTTTCTTCTTTTTGTCCGGCTTGAATTCTGGATATTCAAACTCTCTGAATGTGTAGGAAACGTCTTTAAATTCGATTTCTCCAACCACATTTTCAAGTTTCGTTGTTCCAAAACGCTCTGTCACAAATTCTTTTTCATCGAACAACGAGAACATTCTGTCATGACAAACTTTGATGTCCGCAAAGTTGCTTGCCACTGCACCAAAGTTCCAAATAAGTTCACGCAGCGAACCTCTGTTGGAATAGATGATCATAAATGTTCCAAGTGTGATTGTTCCCAAGTCCAAAAGATAAATCCCAAAAATGATAAGCAAAAGCCCAATCACATCAACAAAGAAGCTTCTGAAGGAATAAAAATTCATGTCCGTGATATCAAACTTGATTCGTGATTTACGATAAATCATATAGTTCTCTTTTGAAACTTCGCTGAGTTCTTCTTCCAACCCAAGCGACTTGATGTCTTTTTCACTTCTCACAATTTCAGTTGTCAACGAGTTGATTTTGTCGTTTTTTATTCTCAAATCTCTTCTGTTTTTACGTCTCACTTTCACACGCTTATATTCAATCAAAATTCCAATTGCCACAGTCACAACTGAGATGAGTGCAACCCAAATGTTGAGCGTTGAAATGTAAATCAACATAATCGCACTTGTGATGATTTCTGCAAACAAATCAATGATGTTTGCCATACTGTCAACAATGCGCTCTGGGTCAGAGACAATTCTTTGGACAAAAGTTCCGGTTTCATGGTCGTTGTAAGTTTTTGAGTTAAGTTTGAACGCTTGCTTTGCCAAATCCAGGTTCAAATCCGCCATAATTTTGGAAGAATAGACCGAATAAATCCAGCCGGATGCGTACCAGCACCCCCTTTGCACAACCGTCAACCCAACACAAACCAACACCAAGATGATTCCCATGCGATAATCTGGGAGTTCTCCGGAAATCTTCTCAATCGCGTTTGCCGCATAGATTGTCATCAGCAAGCTGCAAACAGAAGCGACAACATAAACAAGAATGTAGAGAAAAATTCCAAGTTTATATCTTGAAAGATAAGTGCCAATGTTCAATTTTTTCACTTTGTTTTGCTTTTTATTTTTACGCATAAAAAAACCTCCGTTATTTTTTTCTTACGAAGGCCAGTTTAAATTATACAGTCCAAAAGTCTGCCCACAAATTGGAGTCGAAACATCAGACTTAAATATTAAAATGAGCCATTCGCAATATGATTTGTTGTGTTGTTGTTTGTTGTGTTTACCATTTCGAATGGCCCTCCTTTTTTTAATTATTTTATCAGAAATAACACATAATTTTCTGATTTCGACATCGATAATATAACAAAAGAAAACTGTTTTGTTAACAGTTTTCCTTAAAATTTTATTTTTTTTCAAAAATCTTCTCGATTTTATTTATCGCCTCGCTCTTTTGAGCCGCAAGCGCGTTTTCTTCAACTTTCTGCTGTGTTGCGTTCTTTGAGATTCGATTTTCCTCCAGCAATTTGCACGAAACTGAGGCAAGATTTTCAATATCTTGCAGTTCATTCTCGCTTGTAAAATCGCAGGTTTTGATTCTTTTCACAAAGCCGCTTTTCAGTGCCTTCTTCATTTTTTCAACAAACCCTTCTTTGAGATATATCTCTTTTGGAATTGCTCTCAAATATGCCTCAAAGCTTTTTCCAGAAAACCCTCTCAGTGTTTTTGGATTCAAATCCATCGCCCAAAGCTTCAACTCTTTGCAAATCAAATCTTCAAGTTCTTTGCCAAAATAAAGCTTTACGTTTTCCTTTTCAACAAATTGATAGAAATAAGTGTATTTTGTTGTCACACTTGTCACACAAACCATTCTGAGCAGCGAAACATCTTTTGGCGGAAGAACCCCTCTTGCACATTCATATGGAAGACATTTATAATAAAAATCCAACGACTCAGTGCGAAACCACTCGCCAGAATCTTTCAGTTGTTTCACCTCTTCCAAATTTTTGCAGAAGATTTTTCTGCCCACCTGACCATAATATCTACGAATCATTTTTTTCTCCGTTTTTCTATTTTTCAATTCCAAAGAATACAATATGAGACGTTTTCTCTTTCAACTTATCACGCATTTTGTCAGCCTTAATCTGAAGCTTTGACACATGTTTGCCTGACTTCGCCATCATTGCTTTGTCTTCAAGATTTGCAATCTTATGCGCCAACTTAAACGCACAGTTTTCCTCTTTCAAAGTTTGAGCCTCAGCAAGTCTCATCGCCTTTCCCTGTTTCAACGACGCTTCACAGCCGTTGTATCTTATCAGCGGATTCAAAAGTTTTCTGATGTTGCACAATGGGTCAAAATCAGCTTTTGTTTTGTTGATGCAAAGTTGATGAATTGATTTATCTTCACCTTCTGGGTTGTTTTTCAAGTCTCGATTTTCAATGTACTCATCCAACTTTTTGATTGATTCAAACGCACGAACAGTGTTCATTGAAATAATCCCTTTCCATTCAAGCTCATAGGCATATCTCAAATATTCGCATCTTTCATCCAGTTTCCTCTTGACATCGCGTGGAAGATTGATTTCTTTGTTATAATCTCCCGTATAAAAGCAATCCTCAATTTCAGCTTTAATTTCAATGAGAGGTGATTTTGCAGCCTCTTTTGTTGGAAGCCTTCTAAGTTCCGTCACAACATAGTCATATGCTTGCACAACATTGTACATATTGTTGATTTCATCAATAATTTCATCATAAAAGCATGGCAAGCGCTGGAATGCAGTTCGATTGTAAACATGAAGAGTACAATTCCCTTGATCAATATCCACAATACGGATGATTGAGTGGTCCCCGCAAACCATGAAATATTCCTCAAATTCCAGTTTTTCTTTTAAGTCCGTGTCATAAATTTTATATTTATCAACGCGGTAAACGTTCCTAAACAAATCTTTAGTTTCGCTCATTTCATATCCCCTTTTCTATCATTTTACCATGCCCCCCACTCGTTGTCAATAGGCAATATTTTTGAAAAGGAACGATTTTTCATTCAAAATTCAAACTCGTTTTTTTCTTTCTGTCAGGTCACACATCAGACGCTCTGCCTTAAAATTACATTTTTTCTCCATTTTCAAGCAATAATGTTTAAAATATCCATTCAAGTTGTTCTCCGTCCGACCGTTACAGCATATCGTTCAGCATTTTTTGCGCCAAAATGAACAAAAAAACAAGGGCTCAGCCTTGCTTTTTGTTTCTTTGTTTCATTTTGGCGATCACTTCATCCACGGACGCATCCAAATATTCCAAAACTTCATTCTTCAAAGTTTGTTGTTCCTTTTTATTTTTCATAAAACAACTCCTTATTTGAATCTTCCAGCATCATTTATCTTGTCCATAAGTGATCTTTTCAAGTCTTCTTGTTTTTCAGTTTCGTACCTTAACTCTGCAAGAGTTTCCTGTTCTTTTTCGTTTTTCTTATCAAGCATTGCTGAAAATGCGTCAATTTTTTTGATATCACTTGCGGAAACCTCATCTTTTCCTTCAAGATACTCACGCATGCCTTCTTTTGCTGCCAAAATAATCTCTTCAGCAGGACAATTTTCTCCTTGGAAATATTTTGTTGGAAGATATTGATATGCGTCGGGCAACTCTTGACAAAGAGCCTTCCAACCATCAATCATGGTTTGTCCCTCATAACACATAATTCGAACATAATCATCAATGGTCGCTTTCTCAACCAAACCAAGAGCCTCTCCTCTCTCTATCATTCTCTTCATTCGACTCCAAGCTTCATCGGCATAAAGACTTCTGTGTTTGTCATAATCATCTTCCACCTGTTCCGCAGTCTTTGGTTGAAGTTCCCAGTCAAGTTCCTTTATTTCTCTTTTTCCCTCACGTGCCGCCGAATTAAGAATATCGAGTTCTTTTTCCTCTTCTTCCAAGCTTTCAAGCTGTTTTTTAACCTTTTTGTTTGTCTTATTGTTTATCTCTTCAATTTCTTTTTGCTTTTGAGTTTCTTTTGGTGAAAATTCAATATTTTTATTTTCGACGATTTTCTCTTTTGAAAGCTCTTCAAGTTCTGCAACAAGTTCCAAAGCCGCTTCATCTGAACGTGGGATGATTGTGTAACTTGTCACACTTTGTTCAGGAGTTCTTCCATCAATTCCTTTTGTGCTAAACCAAACGTCCGCTCTTTCAAGATATGTCCAGTTGTACCCTTTGTTCCACAATCTTTTTGCAATCGCTCCAAAATCATTTCCTGCGCCAACATTGTCCATAAGCAAAACGCCGTTTTTGTCATAAATCACTTCAAGTCCGCTGCCAACATGCGAATATTTTGTGTTGTATGTGCCATCAGCACCAAGTTCTTTTGTGACAACAACCTTTCTCATCGCACCTCTTGAGAATGGATCATTCTGCCCCAAAACCCCCGCCATATCCATCGCCAAAGATGCACTGTTTGCATAAGGAGCAATGAGATCTCTATACAACACACAAACCTCTTGAATAACAGCCGTTCTTTTCTCTTCGTCGTTAAAAAATTCAACACCTTCAAAGATATTTTCTTCCATGAACATTGTCACATCTTTTTCAACTATGTTATAGAATTTGCTTGCAAAAAATTGACCTTTTTCCGCATTTGACATCTTATCAAAATTTGATGGCACTGCAAATTGCTTTCTTTTCTTGGAATGATAATCCCTTCTCTCCAACAAGTATTGTGCAACGACAGGAATTTCCTCCGCGTTAAGTTCCACCTTTCTCAATTGTTCCTTCACTTCTCCCATCATGATCCTCCTAAATTTTTATGAAATTCTTGCCGAAAACGACAAAATATCATAAATCGCACAAAATTTTATCTCTATAAATTTATTATAACACAATTACTCCTAATTTGCAATATTATTGAGAAGTCTTTTCTTTCCTCGAAACAAGAAAAAAAACAAGGACACAAAGTTCTTGTTTTAATTCAGTATATATGTTACGAGACTTCACTTTTAATTCTTTTTCTCCGCCTTTGTTTTCTTTGATTGTTCTTGATTTAACTTGCTTAAATCATCAAACAACTTGTCAATTTCCGCCAAAACTTTTTCTTTTTCCATAATCACAGCTCCCTTCCAAGTCCGTCAATTAAATCCAAAACCTCGTTTTTGTTTGCAACTTCCTCTTTGCCAAGTGTCCTAAGATTTTCATTTTCTCTTTCAATCTTTTCCTTAAACTCCTTGGAAAGATCTCTGACATATTCCAAATATTCAACCGAAACAGAATCCGCTTTTTCAACATCTCCTCTCAAAGAGTTTTTTGCAACAAAAAGCAAATCATCAACAAGTGCTTTATCCTCAAAATACCGCGTTGGCATTTCGAGAAATTGAGCAGGTTCTCTTGCAATTCTATGAGCTGCGCTAAACTTTTCTTTCGGAATATTTGCCAAAATATCACCATGGTCTGTGACGATGTAATAAGCAGATGTCATCCCCTCATGTCTGAAAGCCTCAGCAATTCCATTTTCAAAAGTGCCAATTTGCTCCATAGTCGCCCCATTGATGTTTTGCCTTACAATTTTTCCATTGATATTTTCCAAAATCCATCCATTATACATTTTTCTTTGTAAATCAGCCATGCTTACCCCTCATTTTTTATTTTTACACAAAAATTATATATCTCCCCCACCTAATTTGTCAAATCATTGTCACATAATAACAAAAAAGCAGGCTCATGCGCCTACTTTCATGATTAACCAGCAGTGTTCTCAGAAATCTTTACAGATTTCTCCAGCCACAATCGCCTTCACGCCCGGCTGCTCTTTACGGGAAAGATTTAACACTGCCAAGTGTTATAAAAAAGAAAAAACTGACCTCATGCAGTCAGTTTTAACATTAACCAGCAGTGTTCTATCTTTCCGGGCCGTCGCCAGCCAAGTATTTTCGACGATGAGAAGCTTAACTTCTGTGTTCGGGATGGGAACAGGTGGACCTTCTCTCTATCTCCACTGGTTATGGTATAATAACACTTTCCTTTTTAAAAGTCAAATGAAATTATCAAATATAATTGAATATTGTCCTATAAGAAAGGAGGATAATTTAAGAAGTAAACTTCAAAAATATGGAATGACAATATTCAACCAGAGAATTGAAGTTCTCTGACAACTACACACTTTAGAAGGAAGCTTAAAATACTTAAATCCGTGATTAAGCCCTCGACCTATTAGTATCGCTCAGCTGAACACATTACTGTGCTTACACATGCGACCTATCAACCTTGTGGTCTGCAAGGGGTCTTACTAACTTATGTTATGGGATATCTAATCTTGAGGCAAGTTTCACGCTTAGATGCTTTCAGCGTTTATCTCAACCGCACATAGCTACCCAGCTGTGCCACTGGCGTGACAACTGGTGCACCATCGGTGCGTTCACTCCGGTCCTCTCGTACTAGGAGCAAGCCCTCTCAAATATCCTACGCCCACGATAGATAGGGACCGAACTGTCTCAC
>JAGBFI010000006.1 GCA_017936585.1 Clostridia bacterium
ATTGCATTGTTTTATAGGCAATATTTCCGGCTTGCAAATCTGGATAGATCAACACATTTGCTTGCCCCTTAACTGGGCTTTCTGGTGCTTTGTGAGCAGCAACATTTGGCGCCATGGCAGCATCAAACTGCAATTCTCCGTCAGCCACAACATCTTTTTCCTTCTTTTGGAACTTTTCAAAAGCAATTCTCACTTTGTCAACGCATTCAGCTTTCGCGCTGCCCTTTGTGGAGTAAGACAAAAACGCAACTTTAGGCTCAATTCCAAACAATTTTGCACTTCTCACGCTTTGAGAAGCAATTATTGCAAGTGCATCGGCGTCAGGATTTTCCGTCACCCCGCAGTCAGACAAAATCAACGGTTTGTCTTGCAAGAATTTGTTTTTTCCGTACATCAAAAAGAACGAAGAAACCGCCTCTTTTTTGTTTTTAGCCTTGATGATTTGAAGTGCTGGACGAATTGTTGTTGCCGTTGAAGCCTCAGCCCCCGCAACCATGCCGTCCGCATAGCCACATTCAACAAGAAGTGTCGCAAAGTAGTATGGGTCTTTTTCAAGTTCGTCAGCTTGCTCCATTGTCATGCCTTTGTCCTTGCGTTTTTCATATAACGCCTTCACAAGTTTTTGTCTGTCTGGGAAAGTGACAGGGTTGACAATATCAAACTTTTCAAACTCTTTGTCACGAATGCTCAGTGCACTTGCATCCCCCACAAGCAGCACCTTGACAATTTTCTTTTTCTGCAAAAACTTGACCGCTTCCACAGTTCTGTCAGAGAAACTTGCTTCAGGGAAAACAATGGTTTTATGACGCTTTTTGGCTTCATCCAAAAACTTATCAATTTTAAACATATCCGCTCCTTCTTTTTTGAAAGGTAATTTAATAAAATATATTATCTATTTTAAGAAATCACGCTCAAAAAGTCAAACAAAACAAGGAGAAAATATTGAAAAATAAACACTTTCACAAGTCCGGACAAGCATTCAGTCGCATATGCATTTTAATTTTGGTAGTTTTCTTCATCGTTTGCATGTTGTCGCAGCCTGCAAAATTCATTCAGCAGTCCCTAAACGGCCTAACAGCTTGGGCAACAAATATCCTTCCAAGTGTGCTTCCTTTCATGTTTTTCACAAAAGTTTTGTCCGCTCTTGACATCATGCCAACTCTCACGCGCCCCTTCTCCCCAATAACACAAAAGTTCTTCAAAACGCCGCCCATTTCCATATACACTTTCGCCATGGCAGTTCTCTCCGGCTATCCTGTCGGCTCAAAAATGGTTGCTGATCTATATCTCCAAGGCAAAATCACAAAATCGGATGCATTCAAAATGAGTTCGTTCTGTTCCACCTCTGGCCCCATGTTCATCATTGGGGCTGTTGGGATTGGGATGTTCCACAACTCCAAGATTGGATACATCCTTTTTGCAAGTCATCTGATTGGCTCCATCCTCAATGGAATTCTTTTCCGCAATCTCAAAGCAAAGGATGAACAGCCGCTTCCAACATCAAACGAAAACAACAAAAAATCAGCCATAAATCTGGCTGACATAGTCACAAGTTCCACTTTATCCATTTTGTCTGTTGGCTGCATAATCACAATCTTTTTCATTGTAATCGCCTGCTTTGAGCCTCTCCTCTCGCTTCTCCCCCAAAGTTTTGCTTTCTTCCTTGAAGGAATAATTGAAATCACAAAAGGATGCCTTGACATCTCCACGCTGTCAAATGTCAATCTTGCCATCATTCTTGCATCGTTTATCATCAGTTTTGGAGGTATATCCACAATTTTGCAGTCAATCACCATGCTCAGCTCAGTCAAGATGCCAATAAAACTATTCGTCCTCCAAAAGCTCTGCCATGGTTTTCTTTCGGCTTTGGTCACCGCCGCAATTATCTTTTTAATTTAACTCTTCTTAAAACCAGTTTATTTTTACTCTGATTAATTTAACTTCGCAATTTCCTCGCGAGCAAGTGCATCACAACGATTGTTATATTCGTTGTCGCTGTGCCCCTTCACTTTGTTGAATTCGACATCACGAGTTTCCATCGCTTTCAAAAGGCGTTGCCAAAGCTCTTTGTTCAAAACCTCGCTACCGCCAGCCGTTCGCCAGTTGTTTTTCTTCCAAGAACCAATCCAATTTTGCAAAAACGCATTCACAACATATGCACTGTCACTAAACACTTTCACAGGCACGTCTTCTTCAACGCTCTCAAGTCCATTTATCACAGCCATAAGTTCCATGCGGTTGTTTGTTGTCATCTCTTCTCCGCCAGAAAGCACCCTTTCCTGCCCTTTATATGAAGAAATTGCTGCCCAGCCGCCGGCGCCCGGATTTCCAGAGCAAGCCCCGTCTGTGTAAAGCACCACACAATTCTCGTCACAAATTGTCTGTTTTTTCTCTTCTTCAAACTTCAACGCCTTGCAAACATCCGACAAATCTTCCTTGCATCCAGAGAGAGTTGGAAAAGCGTTTTCGCCGTCACCCTTCTTTCTTGGCAAAATGTGGAAATGTAAATGAAAAACTGACTGCTGAGCAGCCTCTCCAGTTGCGTTCAGAATGTTGTAGCCATCAAATCCGCATTCGAGATAGTGATTTCCCACTTTTTTGCACGCATCAATCACGCGAGCCAGCGTTGTGCTGTCGCAGGTTTTCACGCTCACATAGTGCTTTTTTGGAATGACTAGAGTGTGTCCATAGATGTCGTTTGCAATGTCCAAAAAAGCAAGCACAAAGTCGTCTTCATAAATTTTATGGCAAGGCATTTCGCCTGCGATAATCTTGCAAAATATGCAATCATTCATAAGTTTCCTCCGTCAAACAAAAATGCCAGCCTTTTTCGGGCAGGCACTTTCAAAAATTTCATTGCCAAGTTCTGTAACATCCACAAGCAAGCACCTTTGGGCCAACATGTGTTGAAATGCTCAGTGCCAATGGGTCAATAAAGTCAAATTTCAAATTTGGATAAAGATTCTTCAGTTCCTCAGCAAAAATCTTTGCGTTTTCATCATTGCAAGTGTGAGCAACAGAAAGGTGCAAGCTTCCGTCTTCAACAAGCTTTGCAAATCTGCCTTCCAAATCTTTTTTCAAAGCCTCAAACATCTTCATTTTTGCGCTTCTGATGTTCATAACTTTTGCGTAGCTATCCAGCTTTCCACCTTGAATTTGAAGCACCGGCTTGATGTTGAGCACAGTTCCGATTGCTGCCGCAGATGGAGTGATTCTTCCCCCTTGTTTGAGGTATTTCAAAGTGTCAACCATCAGATAGATTGACGAATCAAGAGAAGTCTCTTCCAAAAATTCTTTGATTTGTTTTGCTGTCTTGCCAATTTTTGTCATTTCAATTGCATCCAAAACAGAAGCCTTCATCGAAAAGGAAATGCGTTTGTTGTCCACCACTTGAACCTTGCCATTAAACTCTTCCGCAAAATTTGTGGCAGTAGCACAACTTTGGCTGAGACCACTTGACATTGGGATATGTACAATTTCATCATATTCCTTCAAAAGTTTCTTCCAAAAGGAAACAATTTCGTTGATGTTTGGCTGGGAAGTTGTGATTCTCTTCCCTTGAGCTTGAATTTCATAAAACTTTTCCTGAGACAAGTTCACATTTTCAAAATATTCTTCTGCGTCAATGATGAAAGGCATTGGAATGACATAGCATCCAAGTTTCTCTGCTTCCTCTGGAAAAATTCCACTGTTGCTGTCCGTAACCACGGCAACCTTTTTCATAAGTCCTCCAAACATTTAATAGTAAATTCAAAGTCAGTTTATCACAGAAAACACAATTTTCAAAACAAATTTCAAGATAAATATTTAAAATTTTTTAGTCACTTCAACAATTTCTTCAAAAATTCTGAGCATTTCCTGCAATTTTTCTGAATGTTTGTTTTCGTTTGTATATTGAAAACTGATTTCCACCTGAATAGTCCAAATGCCAAGTTCTTTTGCAATGCTTCCAGCAACCGTTCGAACATCGCCGGAAAATGGATTGTCGATAGTCACAAAAAATCCCGCGTCACCAAGTTTTTTTGTGAGCTCATCAAACAAACGCTCATTTGTTTTGATGTTTTGCCCCATATGAGTTCCAAAATTGATGTCAATTCCGCGTTTTTTACTGAGTCCGTGAATATCAAACAAAAACTTGATGTTGTTTTCTCTGATATATCTCTTCAGGCCCTCTTTGTAGGTTGAAATCTCGTCAAAATTAGCATCATCATTGCAATCTTTTGTCTTTGCAATGCAATGGGCGCCCGTTCTGTTTCCAAGTTCAAGCATAAAAGCAAGCGAGCCAGGCTCCGCAACTTTATATTCTCCCAGTCTTGCCTGCGAAACCCCATGCGGAGCGGAAAGCATAACGCACCCTTCGCCGTCCAAGATGACAAAATCTTCGTCCTTATGTTGTTTCAAAAAGTTCTGTCTGTTTTTGATGTAGTTTTTGAAATTAAATCTTTTGTCCATAAACCCTCATTTTAATTCTATCACAAACCGACTCTCCATCAAAACAAAAATAACAAAAAGGCAAATTTTTTCATAAAAACATAATATGTTTACAATAAGCGTGTGTATGATAATCAAAAATGAAGAGCCCGTCCTTGTCCGATGCCTCAACTGTGTCAAACAGTTTGCGGACGAAATTGTCATTGTGGACACGGGTTCAAACGACAAATCAAAGGAAATTGCACAAAATTTCACTTCAAAAGTGTATGATTTCACATGGTGCGATGACTTTTCGAAGGCACGCAATTTTGCGTTCTCCAAAGGAACATCAGACTATCTCATGTGGCAGGATGCTGATGATGTCATTTCACAAGAAGACATCAAAAAAATCAACCTCCTAAAATCACTCAAAACAGATGTTGACATTTTCATGTGTAAATATGCCATGGACTTCAAAAACTTCTCACCTGCACTCACCTACAACCGCGAGCGTATCGTCAAAAGAAGCGCAAACTTTCAATGGGTTGGCTTTGTGCATGAAGTGATTGTTCCAAGCGGCAAAATTGAATATACAGACATTGAAATTCGACATCAAAAAGAAGTTCCAAGTCCGCCAAAACGCAACCTAAAGCTCTATGAAAAAGCCCTGAAAAGAGGTGAAAAATTTGATGCTCGCCAGCAATATTATTATGCGCGCGAACTTTTCCAAAACGGCTACATTTCAAAGGCAGCAAGAGCTCTGTCCACTTTCCTGAAAATGCCAAACTCATATCCTCCTGACAATTTCGAAGCATATCTGTTCCTAAGCGACTGTCACCAACAAAAAGGAAACCTAAGCAAGGCTCTCAAAACCCTTTTTGTCTGTCTTGAAAAACACCTCCCAAACGGACAACTTTGCTGCAAAATAGCATTCATCTATGACAAACTAAAGTCGCCTGAACAAGCCATATTTTGGTTCAAAGCCGCCCTTGCATCAAAGCCAAATTCTCAAGGCTTTGTCTATATGGAATTTCAAAAACTCGTGCCATGCATAGAACTCTCACGCCTCCTTTTCCATTCCAACTATCCTGCAGCTAAGGCCTATCACAAAATAGCAAAAAACATTTCTCCAAAACACCCGGCAATCGTCTTCAACGAACAGTTTTTCATAAATTAGATTTACAAACTTTGAATTCTCACAAATTGGCAACAAAAAAAATCACTCCGAAAAGTGATTTTTTTACAAAAATTTCGTATCACTTATTTTGTATAAGATTCTTCTTTTTTTCTTTGTGCAACTTTGCTTGCCCAAATGTATGAAACTGTGGTGAGAGTCATATCCCTATCCACTTCAACGTTCACCTTATCCAAATCAAGCATAACCATCTTATAGAAATTTGGGTGAGATCTGAATTCGTTCATAGCTTCAGGAATGACAGCATTTTTGATGTCACGATTTTTCTTTGGTGTGACATACATCACCATCCCTTCATGATCTTCAATAACATAAATGTTTTTAAGTTCGTTCATAACCCCCTCCTATGTTGACCATATTATACCGCAAAGCACCCGCAATGTCAATACCCAATTTTCACGAATTTTAGCAAAAGACACCTTACCCGAAAAAACATTTGCATTTTCCAATTTAATATGCTAAAATGCAAACGCAAACGCTCAAAAAAAATCGGAAGTGCAGATTTTTTAACACTGATATAGTTGAAGTTAAATCTCACAAAATCCAACCTATTGCCTTAGAATCTCATTCTTAGCAATAGAGTCGCCGCAAAGTAGCCAATGAAATGCGACTTTCGTATGGCGGCGAAAGCGAAAAATCAAACGATAAGGCGCAGCTTTTTGCTACTTGAGGCAAAAACAAGCAGAAGTGCAGATTTTTCGCTTTGCAGAGGTGTCCGAGTGGTTTAAGGTGCAGCCCTGGAAAGGCTGTGTGTAAGAAATTGCACCAAGAGTTCGAATCTCTTCCTCTGCGCCAAAAGAAGAAATCAGTTTCAAAAGTGCTGATTTTTTATTGAAAAAACACCACATTCAAATGGTGTTTTTCTTTTTAATCAAAAACTGTTTCAATCCAATTTCATATATCACAGTTTTTTGATTATGCTTTCCAAAAGTTGTTGGTCAGAAAGAAGTTTTCCAGCCCCTAAAATTGTCACATTGTCAACATCCTGAGACATTTCAACAGGATAGCCAAGATGTTGTTTCAAATAATTTTCCAACCCTTGCAATTTTGCACATCCGCCGAGCAAGAGGATTTTGTTGTTGATGATGTCTGCAACGATTTCTGGCGCAAGAGTGTTGATTGTTGTGTCAATTGCTCTGACAATTTCGCTGTAAAATGGTTCAATCGCTTTTCTCAAATCGCTTGACAAGATCACCACGCTTTTTGGGGTTTTTGTTTTTGCGTCCACGCCCGTGATTTCCATGTTGAGAGTTTCGTTTGTGTACAAACTGCCAACTTCATTTTTTAACATTTCCGCTGTTGGAAGCCCAATAACAAAATCCTGAGTGTAAGCCAAGAAATTGACAATTGAAGCGTCAATGCTTTTTCCACCAATACCAACCGTTGCCCCCTTGATGATGCTTGACATATTGATGACTCCAATTTCAGTTGCGGTGCCACCGATGTCAACAATCATGTTCACTTTTGAGCTGTCGATGTTTCTTCCCTCTCCCACGCAAGAGCAAAGCACGGAAGGAATCAGCACAACAGATGCTAATCCAACAGCGTCACAAACATTCAAAATATTTTCTTTTTCTCGGGCAGTCAATCCGCAAGGCACAACAAACAACGCGTTATCCTCATGTGCTCTGAATCCAACTTTTCCCAAAAAGTGTTTCAAAAGCACAACTGAATATTCAAAATGAGAATGCTCGCCGCTTGCACAAGGAGTGAAAATCTCAACGTTTTCCTTTGTTTTTCCAACAAGTTTTTTCGCGTCATTTCCAAGCGCAATAACCTTATATCCATCGTCGGTTGGTTCGGCCGCAATCAAAGTTGCCTCTTTCAGCGCAAGACCTTCCCCCTTGACATAAATGCAAGTGGAACTTCCTCCCATCTCAATTGCAAATTTAAATTTTTTCATTCTTTCCTCCTTATGCCATAAAAGTGACGCTGCCAGCAGTCGAATTCGTCACTGACACAAAATCAAAAGTCACGTTGTCGCCGGTGTAAATTTTATACAAAACATCAATCAAATCGTGTCTCGTTTCGATTGTGTAAGAATTTGAATTAATTTTCACTGACACAATGCGATTATCCGCCGCGATTTCAGCCTCTTTGTATGCAAAATCTTTAATCAAAAGAACGCCATCCTGCTCGTTGCGATAGAAATTTTGCACTGCTTCTGTGTATGGCATCCATTCGCCAGAAAAATAGAAATACTCCTCCCTGCCGACTTCACCTTGATCAGTTGTAGATTTTGACACTTGCATATGGCAATATATGTCCACATAATCAACCCCAGCAAGTTTTCCAACAAGCACAGGAGAATAGGTTTTTTCTTGATAATATTCCCAAGCGACATCATCCAAAAAAGCACTTGCAGCATACACGGGCATCACAACACACCCTTTTGTGCTTGAAAGTGTCCAGTTGAAGCCAACAACGCCGCCGGACTTGTCAAAAATCACACCATCAACAAACTGCTCATCAACAGTCAAGTCACAGCAGTCCTCAACAATAAAATCAACACCAACATAAGTCTCCACTGCGACATCGCTATACACATAAGAAAGTCTTGACGCGTCAATTGACGAATCAAAAATTTGTCTTCCTTCAGTTGACAAAGAAACAGCCACGGTCTCGCCGCTCGTCAAAGTGTTTTAAGCTTAACAAAAGGAATTTTAACCGATCCTTCATCCCCCTCTCTGTTTTCGCACTTCAAAATGCAAATATTGTAGTTCATATCACCATAAAGAAGCTTTCCGTTGTATATCTTCCCAGAATTGGTGTTGATTATGATGTTTGAATCTTGCACCATGCTTCTGAGCTCGTCATATTCCGCCACAATAAAGCCGTCTTCTCTGACATTCACGCCAACGACACTTTTTTCGACAACATCCAAGTCTTCATTCGCCTGAAATTTAATTTCCACAACGCTGTCCATATATAAATTCCCCATGGATCCGGTCGTTTGGAAAGGCCAGAAAGTCAGCTTGAGAGAGATGTTGTAGGGCGAGATGAAATACAGATAAACAACAAGAAATAAATAACACAGCACAACTGTGATAACAGCAAACAAAATATACCAAAAAACCTTTTTGTTACTTTGCTTTTCCATGAACCGTCCCTAAAATTTAAACAATTTAAATAATTTGCAGGCTCTTCTTGAAAGTTTTCTTGAAATCGTCAGCCACCTTCATGCTTTGAATAATCTCAAATGATGGGTCAGAACTGACAACCGTTTTCATGATGATGGAGTCGCCCAAGATGTCACACACAATGTCGTTGATGATGTTTTTTCTTGAAGCGTTCAAATTGACAGCAAGATTCACCAAAACGCCCATTTTTCTAATTGCATCAATATCTTCATCTGTCAAGATGTCTTTGAATTTCATAATTTCAGACAAATTGAAGTTGTCCAAATTTTGACAAGAACAAGCAAAAGCAGCAAGCAAGATGTCTTTTTGTGTTGCCCCTGCAATGTTTGAGTTCAAAATTGTGTAATAAGCGTGCTTTTCGAAATCATTGAAGCTGATGTATTTGCCACAGTCGAACATATAAGCGGCAATTTTGAGAGGTTTCACATATGCTCTTGGAAGCTTGTGAACAACTTTAAGTTGTTTGAAAAGCAAAATTGCCATTTCGTAGACTTGACTGTTGATTGCCAACCCCTCTTTTTTAAATTCATAATAGTTGTCCAAGCTGTTTTGCAACAGGTCGGAATATTTTTCATTCGCAGAGCCCACCAGATTTGAAAGCACAACCCCCTCAAGAGCGTTTGCAGAAGAGATCGTCACGTTTTCAAGTTTCATGATTTCATAGATCGCACAGATGATTGCCAAGCCACCATTGATACTTTCGGCTCCGTCCATACCAAGCCCCTTGATTTTCTTCACCTTCTGAGCGTCAAGTCCACCGATGAAATCCAAAACCTTGTCAACCGCCATTTTTGAAAGGTCATAGTTGTTGTCAATGTCGATTGGATATCTCGTCAATTTCTTTGCCACTTTTGCGATGTCGATGAAGCTTGAGCCACAACCAATCACAGCATCTTCTTCATAACCTTTAACCAATGTCGCTTTCTTAAGTTCTTTCTTCACAGCGGCAATTTTATCTTGAAAACTTCCTTCCAAAGCAGACAAGTTGCTGTAACCATAAGAAATTTTGTTATATTCAACAACATTGCGTCTGTTAAATTTCAGGATGTATGTTTCGTAAGAGCCAATGTTGATCATATATCCCTTTGAAGTGTCGATGTTTGCCATGCAAGATGAATAGATGCTTCTTACAACATCGTCATCACTTGTGAGGGAAAAATTGAATCCTGTGTTTGTGTAAATTTCATCCAAAAAGCCGCGATAGTTGCGTGCCTTGACAATGAGGTTTGAAGCCACAGCAATCATTTTTTCGATTTTGTAGGTCTCAATCGTGTAGCGATAAATCCCCAAAATTTTCAAAATGTCACTTTTTGATTTTGGACTGAGAAGACAATCCTTCATGATGTCCTGTGTCAAATCATATTGATTTTCCACCTCTTCCAAAATTCTGTATCTCCCATTTCTGCTTTGAACGATAAGCAGTTGAACTTTCTTTTCGTCAAGTTTGATATACGCAATATTTTCCATAATGGCCTCTCTTTTTTTAATTGTTACAATGTGCAAAAAAATCAAACAACAAGTTATTTTTCTTCTTCGTCGAGGTCAATCGCCTCAACAGGGCAGCTTGCTTGGCAAGCTCCGCAACGAATGCATTTTGTTTTGTCAATCTTAGCCTTGCCGTCTGTGTCGAATGAAATTGCACCAACTGGACAAATTGCGACACAAGTTCCACAACCAATACACTTGTTTTTATCAACCATTTTTGATTCTCCTTTGAATTTGACAAATTTTTTTCGACACAATTTTCAAAGTAAAAAACAAAACAATCAGTTGTGTCGATGACAAAACAATATCAATATCTTGTATTCTGTCTTTAACAATATATCATAAAAAAGAGAATTTGTCCACTATTTTTTAAATACTTTTATAAATTCCACAATGGCTAAACAGCATAAAAACACGCCAAAAATCATTTTCAGGATCCTTGAAGGCAAAAAAGACATCAAAACAGCCCCCAAAACGGAAGAAATCACACCAAAAAAGATAATCCAAAAAAGGTTTTTTGTGACTATGAAACCATTGCGATAATGGATGTATAAAGAGAAGATTGCCATCACCAAAAAACTGAGCAAATTTATCCCCTGCGAAAGCTTTTGGTCGAACGACAAAAAAATGGTGAGAATTGGAATCAAAAGTGTTCCACCTCCCATGCCTAAGCCTCCGAAAATACCTGACAAAAAGCCTGCTATGATTTGAAAGAAAAAAAGCATAAAACACCCCCTAAAAAAGCAATCTGATTCCACCCGCAAGCATAACAAAAACGAAGATGATTCTAACAACTTTTGCAGGCAAAAATTTAAGCAAAAGTGAGCCCACAATTCCACCCAAAAGCACCCCACTCCCAACCGTCAAAAAAGGGACGGTTTCAAGACTGCCGCTCAAAAGATAAATCAACGCGCTGACGAAAGAAATTGGAAAAATAACCGCGATTGCTGTCGCATGAGAATATTTGTTTGGCAAATGAAGCACCTTTTCAAGTAAAGGGACGCAAATCATGCCGCCACCTCCGCCAAAGAATCCATTGATGAATCCAATCGCGATGCCACAGAGCGACAAAATCAACTTGGTTTTCAGCGACAATTTTTCTTTTTTTTCTGTCTTTGCGTTCAAATTCTCCTCTTTTTCTTGCGTTTTCAACGAAATAAGCCCCTCCCGACATAAATATTGTTATTAAAAATAAAAAAAATATTTGATATTTATAAATAAATGTGTTACAATGTATGAGTTAATTCTTAAAGCAAAAGGTGATTTATGAAAAAAGTAAGAACATTCAAAAGCAAATTAATCATGTTTATGTTGGCAATTGTCTTTCCTTTGTCAGCCACAGGAGCGGTCCTTTCATTGACTGATGGACTCAGCGCAAAGGCAACAGACAGTGCTTCAACAAAATATTCAAGCGGCACAATCCAATCAATGACTCTCACAAATGGAAACTTCAGTTCAAGTTCTTCAACTGGATTGATTTCTTCACCATCTGGATGGTCAGCACAACAAAACTCAAGCAAAGCAACAGCTGGCGTCATCAATGTTGGAAATTCATTCCAAAGCAACATGGACACATATCGTCTTGCAAACAATCCTGGCAAAAAAGGCTCTGACAAGCACATTTTGATGATCAACTCAAAAACGGCAACATCAAGCAACAACTATTCTGCCAGTCAAGACTATAAATCAAACTCAGTGACATTGGACGCAAATTCCTATTATTCATTCCAGGTTTCTTTCAAAAATGACACAAACTACAACTCCTACACCGCATATGACGTTGAAAAGGGTTCAATTCAAGAAGCATCTGGCTATGAAATTGACGCAAGCACATTCACAGTTGAAGGAAAGGATTTCGACTCGCACATCGCCTTCACATATTACAGCAGTTCAACAACCTACAAAAATGTTTATTTGAAAAAATCTTTGACTGAAAGCGGCAAGATTTCAACAATTATTGAAAATGTTGAAAAGTTCTATGAAGACGGAACATACTTCGGTTTCATGCACGAAGGCACCCCAATCTACGTTTCAAAACAGTATGCCAAAGAATATGGCTCAGGCAATGAAAAAACTTACAACATCGAGCCTGAAGGCGAAATTACCACATACACTTGTGACATCACCTACAACCCAACAACAAAAAAATACACTGTTCCACAAGGCACAAAGTTCTATGGTTCACGAACAGCCTACACATCACTCAACGACCACACATTCGGTTCAATTTATTTGGATGGTTTGACTGACGAAAATGGAAAAACAATTGGTTTCACAGAAGTCAGCTCAAAAGAATGGCAAACCTTCTATTTCTTCGTTGCAACCGGTGACGAATCAAAATCAGTAAGTTTTGACCTCTTCCTTGGTTCACAAGACCGCGGAAGCAGCGGTGTTGTTTTCTTCGATGACGCACGCATCAACAAATACAGCGAAAACGAATTCTGGAAAACCTATCAAAACTACTATGGCAAGTCATACACACAAGAAACCGTAAGTGGTGAAGATGTCAAAACTTATGACTGCACAAAATTCGTCAACTTAAAAAAATCTTCTTCAGCAATCGAAGAGTTTGGCTTTGAAGTTGGTGACGGGTCAGAATCTTTGGAAAACTGGGAAGTCACAGGAACAGGTCACGCTCAAGTGTTCGACACAAAAGCAGCACAGTATTTCAAATCTGTCACAACATACGACTATGTCGGCTCAGACCTTTCTTGCAAAGTGACTTTGGACGGAGAAGAAATTGACCTTCTCGAAGAAAACAAAAATGTTTTGGCTCTCTGGGCAAAAGATGGCAACGTTCAAGTGAAATCAAAAAACATTGATGTTCTCGCAAATGAAATTTACAAAATCACAGCAAAGTATAAAGTTTCAAACATCGAAAGCGGCAGTGCATATTTGCTTGTAAGTGAAAATGGTTCTTTGGTGAACGGCGAAAGATACAACCTTTCATCATACACCCTCGCCTCAGAAACAGCAAGCAGCGCAATTTCATCAAACGCTGACAACAATTTCATCAACGACTATGGCACAGTGGAATTTTTCGTGAAAGGTGGAGCGCACTACGATTCTTCAATCAACTTCTCACTCGCACTTGGAAAGAATGGTGAAACAGCAACTGGATGTGTCCTGTTCGACAACATCACAATCGAAAAAGCAACAACTGATGAATACACAAACGCAACAAACAAACTTGCTCTTGACGAAAAAACTGGAACACAAAACATCACAAACGGAAACTTTAGAAGCACAACAATCACAGAAGATAACACATACCCTTATGCCCCTGAAGGCTGGACAGTAAGCGGTGCAGCAAGCAATGTTTGGGCATATGCCGGCGTCATCAACACTGAAACAACTCAATACAACCGTTTCGCAAGCCTTTACAACGAAATGGCTGAATCTGGAATTGCAGACAGAGAAAACCCATATTTCTGGGCAGTCTATGCAAATCCAACAGCAAGCAACGGAACAGCCGAAGCTCAAAACATC
>JAGBFI010000041.1 GCA_017936585.1 Clostridia bacterium
ATAATAGAATCCTTCAAAACTGTTTACAGAACCACCCATTATCGAATAGAGGTCAGTCCAATCATTTTCAATCAAAGCTTCGAAGCCAAAGTCAACTGAAATCATTCCGTCATTTCCCACACTCAACGCCCCAAAAGAATCATTTGCAAAAACGATTTCATAGTCCTTTGCATCATAATCAATCCCCCAATTCCATGCAGTGTTGGTGTCAAGAGTAAGTCTTATGTCAGAAATCGAATCTCCGTCGAATGTTGTGTCAACTTTTGAAATCGTGTAACGAATGGAATCATAGAGATAATAAAAATCAGTTTCAAGTTCTCCATCTTTCATATTTCCGTCTGCTCTATATGTATATCCATTTGCAGTGTCCAAATTTGCGAAAAAATTCACTCTCCACTTTGCAATTTCAGAATCATTTGGATTTTCATAAATTGTATAAAGTCCAAACAAGATTTCTCTTGCAAAAAGGTTGTAATAATTCACCGAGTAAGCCCCAACTGCATTTTGAAAGTTGTAATCAGCTGGTTTTGAAAGTACTTTTGCCCCATCAAGAGAACTTGGGGTGTCATCACCCAACAACCCACCTGGGCCGCCATCACACCCCACAAAAAACAAAAACATAAAACATAACAGAAATGACAAAAGTCTTTTTTTCTTTTTCACAGTTTTATGATATCACAATCGTCAAAAAAAAACAAGGAATTTTCACAATTCCTTGTCATTTTCAGCAATTTTTGAAACTTGAAATAGTTTTAAATTGCCTATATCCAATTCATATTCGCCAACTTCTGGGATTATCCATTTATTAGAATTGTTGTTTACAACTTGATCAACTGCCAAATATGATCCATTTGCATCCGCTATAATTCCAAATATAACGCGCTTGATTTGTCCGTTTATTTCAATAATATAGTGCATATCCCAAGTTTGAACATACCCCATATCAAAACCTGCTGCCGGCGTTGTGTCCGGAGTTTTCATCCCGAACAAAACTTTTGCATTGGCATATTCAGGAATTTTTGTTCCTTCATTGTTGATGCTGTATCCTTGATAGCCAACCTCAACAATTCTGTCAAAAATGTTTGTTGTCATTGCTTCATATTGAGCTTTTTCTTCTGATGTCATATCACTGGTGCTGTAGTCAAGGGTGATGTCCGGAACTCCTTGTCCCGTACGCTTCGCTTCCATTTGAAGCAAAAAGTTCCTGAAATCTTCTTTAGTTGAAATTGAGCCATCAGCAAGTGACGTATAAAGATTTGACTTATCAGAAATATAAACTTCTCCAAATCTTTGCTCACCTTCTGTGCCATAATCATAAAGCACCCCAAAAGAAATTTTTTCAGGAGTTGCATTGACGTATAAAATCTGGTTTGTTTTATAGTTGTCGTTCAACTTACGATATGCAAAGAAATCTTTTCCAAATTGGTTTTCGCTGCCAGATTCATTCTTAAGCCAAGGCTCAAGCACGTCCTTGATTGCCACAACATCAAAAACAAGTTCTCCATTCACTTTTTGGCAAATGTATTCTTTTTCAACTGTGTCATCAACCACATTTTCTTGTGGAAGGATAACCGCTGGGAAATCTTTCACAATTTGAGTGCTGCCTGTTGCTTGTGTGATTGTGAGTCTGTTGCCGTCAAGAATGAAAGAAAGTTGAGTTGTTCCGACAGAGCCATTAAGAGTGTTTCTGGCTTCAATATATTCACCCCAAACAACACTATCAAATTTTGATTGCATGTCTGCAAGAGTTGTTTCCGCATCTGTTTCGGTGAAGTTTTTGTGCCATTTGTTGTCACTTTCAAGTGTGTATACATAATTTTGTCCATTTTCTTTTGAATAATATGAAACGACTCCATCCTCTTCAACCATCATAAGGTCATAATCAAATTTCACCGTTATCATGGTTGAATTTTTGATATCTTGATATGTGAAGTTTGCGTCATTTGAAAGTGAAGCAATGAAATTTTCAACTCGCGCAATAACTTCAGCTGTTTCAGCCTCTGAAGCCACTGTGTTGTCAACCTCAATTGTTGGAAGCGTAAAATCAGTTTTTCCAACTTTTGAAAGTGAAAGCTCTGTTTCTCCACCAATCACAAAAGTTGCTGTCCCTTTTCCAACTGTTGCAACAACGCTGTCGCCATCAGCTTGTTTTCCGTTGAGCTTTCCGTCCGTCATTGAGCTCCATGTGATTCCATCAATTTCGCTGATAATTGAATCTCTTTCAGTGTCAACATTTTTGCTTGACAAGTCCTTTTGCCACTTATTGTCAGTGTTTTTTCTCACTCTCACATCTTTGTTGTCCGAAACAAAATAATATTCTGAGCCCACTTTCAACGCATTGCCTTCAAATTCATATGCATCATAAATATCGTCAGAAAAGTCAGCAGTGAAATTTTTTCCTGTTTTTGCGTTTGAAATCAGGCTGTCGATGTTTGCCATAGCCTCAGTGAAGGTCATTGTTGGCTTAGGCTCCTTTTCATTTCCACAACCCACAAACCCAAAAGCAGATGTAGTCATGATAGTTGCAATCCCGAGTGTAACCATTTTCTTTAAAAATTTATTCATAGAATTTTGCCTCCCCTAATCAAAAATTCTAATTTTGTTGTTTTTATTATAGCACCTTTCCCCTCCATTTGCAATACCCATTTTTGCAATTTTTTGCAAAAACAGAGCGTTTTGAAGACGAAATTTATGGCAACCCGCCAAAATTCGACCAATTATTCAATCAAATTTTCCTGCAAAGATTTTTGTTTTGAAAAACGCATCACGATTTGGAATCCTCTCAGGGTTTTGGAAATCAAACTTTGTTGTCACAACCCAGAACGCATAAAGAAGAACAAATATTGCTGAGCATAGCCAGACAAAAGCCCAAATTCGTCAGTCAAATTGAATCTGATTTTCTCCCGCGACAGATTTTTTTCTGCCGGATAGAATCTCAAATACATCTTTTCAATCCAAGTGTCCACAGGGAAAACATCTCCTCTGCCAAATCCAAACAAAAGCACACAATCCGCCACTTTTGGCCCCACACCTGCAAGTGAAATCAGTTTTTCTCGCAAGCTTTTGGTTGAAAGTATTTGCCAATCCTGCAAAACATCCTCGTTCACATGCCTGAGCACCTTGAAAAGATATTTGCTGCGATATCCAGCACCCAACGCTGAAAAATCTTCTTCGGTTGCCGCCAAAAGTTGCTTTCTCGTTGGAAACGCATAATATCCACTCATCTTTGTCCCAAATTTTTCACGCATTCGATTCAATATCAGTTGAATTCTTTTTATGTTATTGTTTGCGGAGACAATAAAGGAAATCAATGTTTCAAACAAATCTTGTTTCAAAATTCTTATGCCGTGTCCAAACTTGATAGGTTCTTTCAGAATTTCATAACGCAACAACCCTGCTTTCAAAGCTGCATAATCAGTCTGCAAGTCAAAGAAACTTTCAAAATATGTCGGATTTTCTGCCACAATTTCATAGCCCGTTTCCGTTTCAAAAATTTCCGCTTTTTTGTCTGTTGAAAAAACGACATAATGCCCACCCGCGGCTTTTTCATATGAAAAAATTTGCCCACATTCCAAAATGTGTTCAGGTGAAAAATCTTCTTTCCCAAAAATTTGTATTTTATTCTTTGAAATTTTATATTCCATACCCACCACTTTCAAAAAAAGAGAAGCTCCTCTTTTCAGGCAACATTTCCTCCGCCGTTTCAACACCTAAATAGCACATACCAATAAAAAAAGGGCATCAAAGCCCTTTAAAATTTATTCTGCAACAACAGAAACAACATTTTTTCCATTGCTCTTTTCAAACACCACTTTTCCTTCTTTGAGAGCAAAAAGTGTGTAGTCCTTTCCAAGTCCAACGTTTGTGCCAGGATAAACCTTAGTTCCGCGTTGTCTCAAAATGATTGAACCAGCTGTAACGAATTCACCGGCATAAGCTTTCACGCCAAGACGTTTGCTTTGTGAATCTCTGCCGTTTTTGGTGCTTCCGCCACCCTTTTTATGAGCAAAAAGTTGTAAATTAATAAACATCTTTTTTAACCTCCATTTTAACAAATCTCGCATACTCATTCGCGATTTCTTGCAAAGTTTTTTCCATAGCCTCCAAAATTGCCTGTGCAGAAGGATTTTTTAAATCGGCCTCACCAAGATGAACAAACATATATCCATCTCTGATTTCACTTTCAACCTGAAGATTCAAAACTTCACTCAAACCAACCAGTGTCATTTGACTTGCTGTGGAAATTCCGCTGCAAACAATGTCAGCACCCGCTTCCGCAAATCTGCTGTGTCCCTTGATTTGAAATCCGCTTATGAGTTTTTCTTGCTTGAAAATAATTATCTTCGTCATATTACATCTTAATTGAAACAATCTTAAGTTCTGTCCATGGTTGTCTATGACCTTGTTTCTTGCGTTCATTTTTCTTAGGTTTGTATTTATAAACTACAATCTTATCGCCCTTTCCATGAGCAAGAATTTCAGCAACCACTTCAGCCGCTTCCACGGTTGGTGTCCCAGCAACAGTTTTGTCTCCGTCTGAAATAAGCAAAACATCAAGTTTGATTTTGTCACCAACTTCACCGTTAAGTTTTTCAACTTTGAGTGTGTCGTTTTCTGTGACGTTGTATTGCTTTCCACCTGTCTGAATAACTGCAAACATTCTTCTATACCTCCTCTAACCAAACTCGCTGTCGTCTAAGGTGGGGGCTTCTGCCCCTTTGCCAGCTTTGATTGAAGTCTCAACCAAGCAAACAAGTTTTCTTTAAACCCGACACATGCGGATACCGCATAATTATAGCACACAAACTTTCTTCTGTCAACATTTTTGAGGGAATTTGTCAGAAAAACGAAGAAAAAAAGAGGGGCTTCAGCCCCCCTTTCCTCCTTTACCATCAAATTCGCGAGTTATCGCATCAAGCAATTCTTCTATGTCAATCCCAATGGACAAATCATCAGTAAAATCAATTTTTGAGGAAGTCCTTTTCAAACTTCCCTCTGCAGCGGCATTCACATATACATTGTTTTTCTTTCTCTTGAGAACAGCTGGCAAAATTTGATAGTCCCTTGGGAATGTGTATACATCTGTGCACACAATCGACTTTGGGTCTTCACTCAAAAACTCTTCAAAATCGTCATCAAGCTTCGCCGACAAAGCAATTCCACTGAGGGTCAAATAAATTCTGTAAAAGTTCTCTTCTTTGAACTTTGCAAAGGCAACTTTCTCTTCCTGTCCAATCCAGCCAACAATCGAAATATCTTCAATCTTATCATCAAAAAATTTGTTTCTTTCAACGTCATAAAGTTTGTCTACGCCTTCAACTGTGCAAACCCTTCCAACACCGCGTCTCACGGCTTCGCACTCCAAAAATCTATCTTTTGAGATTTTTCCCGTTTCCGCATTCATATACGCCCATTTGCCGTCTTCAAACTGAACAAGCGCATAACCTTCTCTGATATCCCCAATCTTCTTCAATTTTTCTTGAGGCATTGAAATTGTCCAAGAGCGAGTGTCAAAGAAAGCAGCATCCCCGCTTTCAAGTTCAACAGGCAATAGACCTCTTGAGAAAAGGCTTCTAAGTTCAAGTTCTCTTTTTGCCTCAGCATCACTGATTTTGGCTTTTTCTGAATCGACCCCAACGTAATAGAGTGCCACCACGTCATCTTCAATCACCAATTTGCGAGAGTTTTGTCTGTCATTTCTCCCATTAATCCAGCAAACCACTTTGTTCGATTTCAAAACTGTCTTTTTTTCTCTTTTTAACTTTCTGTTCTTAAACACAAGAACCCCCATATCTTAAATTAGTTCAGTGTCGATTATATAATCCTCCCAGCCAGTTGTCAATATGCAAAACAATCAAAAAAAGACCGATTTCTCAGTCTTTATTCACAAAAAGTGGTCTTTTTTTCTTTAAACAAGACACAAAAAAGTTACTCAATCTCCAGTTTTTTCTGTTTTTTCAAGTATTCTGCAAAATGCTGAGGTAGTGGAGCCTCAAAACACATCTCCCTCCCCGTGCGTGGATGAGTGAAAGAAAGCTTATATGCATGCAAAAGTTGCCCTTCAAGCCCCTTGATCTCATGCCCATAAAGTTTATCCCCAACAACTGGATGGTGAATAAACTTTGATTGAACTCTGATTTGATGAGTTCTGCCAGTCAAAAGTGAAAACTCCATAAGAGTACATTTTTCAAATCTCTCAAGCACTTTAAAGTCAGTAATTGCAATTCGCCCATCCACCTGAACACTGATTTTTTTGCGATCCTTGGGGTCGCGTTTTAAAAACGTTTCGATTCGCCCATCATTTTCTTTGACATAGCCCTCAACAAGTGCCAAATAACATCTACGAGCGGTTTTGTTTTTGATTTGCTCCGCCAAACTTTTATGAGCAAGGTCGTTTTTTGCCACCACCAAAAGCCCACTCGTGTCTTTGTCAAGCCTGTGCACAATTCCGGGACGAAGTTCACCGTTGATTCCACTTAAATCCTTCACATGAAAAAGAAGAGCATTCACAAGGGTCCCACTCTTAGTGGAAGAACATGGATGCACCACAAGCCCTTGTGGTTTGTTGATGACAAGCAGGTCGCCGTCCTCATAAACCACATTCAAAGAAATATCCTCTCCGGCAGTGGAAATTTTCTCTGGCTCACGCCATTCAACCTCAATTTTCTGTCCAATCTTCAAAGAAAGTCCCGCTTTCACTCCGCTCTTTCCATCCACCTTGACAAGTTCTTTTTCGATTAGATTTTTAATGTGTGAACGCGAAAAATCTGGAAGCCTTTCCATAAGAAAAACATCCAACCTTTGTCCCTTTTCTTCAGCAAAAAATTCTTTAGTCATCCTTTCTGTCCTTAGGTTCTTCCACTTCAACAATCTTTTCTTTTTTGTCTTTTTTATACATTCTGACAAAATAGATAATCAAATATATGAAGAAAAGAAGCACCCCAACACACAAAAATACATCTGCGAAGTTAAAAATTGGGAAATTTGGCCAAAAAGCAAACTGAATGAAGTCACGTACATAGCCAAACGCGATGCGGTCAAACATATTTCCAAGACATCCAGCAATCAAAAAACCATATGCAATTGTCAAAAGCCAAGATTTGTTTTTCTCTTTGATGTAATAGAAGATGAAAATTGCCAAGAAAACAATTGAAAGCACCACCAAAAACACTTGTTTGCCAGCCATAAGTCCCCAAGCTGCCCCCATGTTGTGCACGAGCTTAAAATTAAAGAGATATGGAATGACAGAAATTGTCTCTCCACCCGCAAGCTGAGCATCAAAAACATATTTTGTCACCAAATCGAGCACCACAACAGCAACAATAATAGCGCACATAACGCCAATTTTCCACCAAACTTTCTTGTTCATAACTTTCCCTTTAAACTTTGTTTTTTTTCAAAAAACTCTTTCAAAATGACACGATCAAACTCCGAAAACAACTGCTTTCGGGCCCGTAGGGCAGTTTCACTTATTCTCTTTCAATCTCCATGTTCTTAGGCAAAAAAATGTACAAATTTTTGTCCACAATCTCCTCAGTTGCGCCCAAAACATCAATCACGCCATGATAATAATCCAAAATTTTGTTCTTCTCAACACCGCTGCAAGCTCTGAAATCTAGAAAAAATGGGATGTTTTTTTTCAAAAGTTCAACATGATTTTTACATTCTTCAAAGCTTTCTGGATAAAAAACTCTGATTCCATCAATTTCATCGGGCAATTTTTGTGAAACCTTGAGATTATACGACGCCTTTGGAGTGTTTTTTTTCTTGACAACTTTGACGTCATCACCCTCAAATCCAAAAAATTTGTAAATGTAATTCATGAATCCCATAAAATTCCTTCCTTTTCTAAATGATATCATAAATAAAAAAAATTTCAAAACAAAAGAGTGCGTTTGTTTGACTTTAACCTGCAATTAAACTAAAATCAAAATAAGTCTTAAATTTATGCAAACAATAAGTTTTAAAGGAGAAAACATGCAAACCAAAAACAATAAAATAGAGAACAAATTGGAAAGCGCAACTAAAGTGAAAAACAAATGGAGTCTTTGCGATGAAAAAGACAAGAAAGTTATCTTTAATTTCTCCGAAGAATATAAATCCTTCATGTCAACACAAAAAACTGAACGCGAATGCTTTGCCTACACTGTTGCCGAAGCCGAGAAAAATGGATTTATCAGCCTTGAGCAAGCAATAAAGTCGAAAAAGAAATTGAAAGCTGGCGACAAAATTTATTCTTCAAATCAAAACAAAACAATTGCTTTGTTTGTTTTGGGAAGTGAGCCTCTTGAAAATGGTTTAAACATCATTGGCGCACATATTGACAGTCCGCGTCTCGACCTTAAAGCAAGCCCACTTTACGAGAAAAACGGCTTCTGCCTTATGGACACACACTACTATGGCGGAATCAAAGCATATCAATGGCTGACAATGCCTCTTGCGATGCACGGTGTTGTTGTCAAAAAAGATGGAAAAATCATTGAGGTTAACATCGGCGAAAAGGATGACGACCCTGTTTTTTACATCTCAGACCTTTTGCCACATCTCAAAAAAACTGAAAGTGAAATCATCGAAGCCGAAAAACTCGACATTCTTGTTGGAAACATGGCATTTAAGAAAGAAAAAAGTGAAGTCGTTATGGACAACCTCAAAAAAATCCTCAAAACTTACAACATTGAAGAGGATGATTTCATGAGTGCAGAAATTGAAATTGTGCCAGCCGGCAAGGCTCGTGACTGCGGTTTAGACCGCTCCATGATTGTTGGCTATGGTCATGATGACCGCTCATGTGCTTACGCCTCCCTCAAAGCGATTTTTGACTGCAAAAACCCAAAAAGAACAGCCGTTTGCCTCCTCGTGGACAAAGAAGAGATTGGCAGCTATGGCGCAACAGGAATGAAGAGCCGTTTCTTTGAAAACTCTATCGCCGAAATCATCAATCTCTCCGGAGAATACAGCGAATTGAAACTCAAACGAACTCTCTCAAATTCAAATATGATTTCGGGTGATGTGACTGCCGGCTACGACCCATCTTGGGCAAGTGCTTACAATGCACAATCAGAAGCCTTTCTCTCTTGTGGAATTTCATTCAATAAATATACTGGTGGAATGGGAAAAAGCGATGCAAATGACGCATCTCCTGAATACATCGCAAAACTCAGAAAACTCCTTGACGACAACAAAATTTTCTATCAATTCACCGAAATGGGAAAAGTTGACCAGGGCGGTGGAGGCACAATCTCCTACATCTTGGCAGAGTATGGCATGAACGTCATTGACGCCGGCATCCCTCTTCTCTCGATGCACGCGCCATATGAAGTTGCATCAAAGCTGGATATCTATCACGCCTATCTCTTCTACAAAGTCTTTCTGAAGGATATGAAATAAAAAGCCGAGACAAAATCGAAAAAAAAATCAATATAACTAAAAATAAATCAAAAAAAAGCCACTCCAAAAAGTGACTTTTTTCATACTTCCTGTCCCGTTCCTTCTCTATCCTTTAACCTTCCCTTTCGTCACGGTAATAAAAAAGACCAAATAAATGGTCTCTTTTTATGTTATAATATTATAACCAAATTATTCAATGATTTGAGAAACAACACCTGAACCAACTGTTCTGCCGCCTTCACGGATAGCAAAACGAAGTCCGTTTTCGATGGCAATTTCTTTGTTAAGAGTGATTGTCATCTTAACGTTGTCTCCTGGCATAACCATTTCAACGCCTGCAGGAAGTTCGATTGTTCCTGTAACGTCTGTTGTTCTGAAGTAGAATTGTGGTCTGTAACCATTGAAGAATGGTGTGTGACGTCCGCCTTCTTCCTTCTTCAACACGTATACTTCAGCAGCATACTTTGTGTGAGGTTGAATTGAACCTGGTTTGCAAAGAACTTGTCCTCTTTCGATTTCGTTTCTTTGGATACCACGAAGAAGAACACCGATGTTATCTCCAGCTCTTCCTTCGTCAAGAAGTTTTCTGAACATTTCAACGCCTGTTACAACTGTTTGTTTCTTTGAACCCATACCAACGATTTCAACAACATCGTTAACATGAACGATACCTCTTTCAACTCTACCTGTTGCAACTGTACCACGGCCTGTGATTGTGAATACGTCTTCAACTGGCATAAGGAAAGGTTTGTCTGTGTCTCTTTGAGGTTCTGGAATGTATGAATCAAGAGCATCAAGAAGTTCGAAGATTGGCTTGCAAGCTGGATCTTCAATGTTTCCTGCTTGAGCAGCTTCCAAAGCTTTAAGAGCAGAACCCTTAATGATTGGAGTTGTGTCTCCTGGGAAGCCATATTCGCTCAAAAGTTCTCTGATTTCCATTTCAACGAGTTCAAGAAGTTCTGGATCATCAACTTGATCTGTTTTGTTCATGAAAACAGTGATGTATGGAACGCCAACCTGTCTTGCAAGAAGGATATGTTCTCTTGTTTGAGGCATTGGACCATCTGTTGAAGCAACAACAAGGATTGCGCCGTCCATTTGAGCAGCACCTGTGATCATGTTTTTAACGTAGTCTGCGTGTCCTGGGCAGTCAACGTGAGCGTAGTGACGCTTGCTTGTTTGGTATTCAACGTGAGATGTGTTGATCGTGATACCTCTAGCCTTTTCTTCTGGGGCTTTATCGATTTGGTCGTATCTCATTTGTTCAGCCAAACCCTTTGCAGCACTGCACATTGTGATGGCAGCTGTCAAAGTTGTTTTACCGTGGTCAACGTGGCCGATTGTACCAACGTTAACGTGTGGTTTTGATCTATCAAATTTTTCTGTAGCCATTTTATAAAATTCTCCTTTTTTGGTTTACGTTGCTATTTTAGCATATAATTTTAAAATGTCAAAATAATTTTAAACAATTATTCAAAAATTTTGCAAGTTTTTCCTAGATTCCCGGAAATATCAGACAATTTTTGCCCTTATGCTTGCTTTTTTCTTTGTCCAACGATTGTTTCAGCAATATTTCTTGGAACTTCGTTATATTTCAAGAATTCCATTGTGAAAGTTCCGCGACCTTGTGTTTGAGAACGAAGGTCAGTTGCATATCCGAACATTTCTCCAAGAGGAACTTCAGCGTTAACAACTTGAACGCCTGGTTTTGTTTCGTTTCCAGTCAAAATTCCACGACGAGATGTGAGGTTGCCCATAACGGTTCCCAAATATTCGTCTGGAGCTTCAACTTGAACTTTCATGATAGGTTCAAGAAGAACAGGGTCTGCCTTCAAAGCACCTTCTTTGAATGCCATAGAGCCGGCAATCTTAAATGCCATTTCTGAAGAGTCGACTTCGTGGTAAGAACCATCAATAACTGTAACTTTGAAGTCAACAGTTTCATATCCGGCAATAACACCAGTCTTACTTGCTTCAGCAATACCATTGTTAACTGGTTGGATGTATTCTTTTGGAATTGATCCACCAACAGTCTTGTCTTCAAACACATAGCCTGAGCCTGGTTCGAGAGGTTCAATGTCGATCACGCAGTGACCATATTGTCCCTTACCACCACTTTGACGAACAAACTTTCCTTCTGCTCTTGTTGCTTTTCTGATTGTTTCTTTGTAAGCAACTTGAGGTTTGCCGACATTTGCTTCAACTTTAAATTCACGAAGAAGTCTGTCAACAATGATTTCAAGGTGAAGTTCACCCATACCAGCGATGATTGTTTGACCTGTTTCTTGGTCTGTGTAAGTTTTGAAAGTTGGGTCTTCTTCTGCAAGCTTAACAAGTGCAAGCACCATCTTTTCTTGCATCAACTTTGTCTTAGGTTCAATAGCAACCTTAATAACTGGTTCTGGGAAATCCATGCTTTCCAAAACGATTGGTTGTTTTTCGTCACAAAGTGTTTCACCTGTGATTGTGTCCTTAAGTCCAACAATCGCAGCGATGTCACCAGCGCCAACCTCTTTGATTTCTTCTCTTTGGTTTGAGTGCATACGAATCAAACGACCAACTCTTTCTTTGTTTCCTTTGTTTGAGTTGTAAACATAAGATCCGGCGACAAGTTTTCCAGAGTAAACTCTGAAGAATGCAAGACGACCAACAAATGGGTCTGTCATAATCTTAAATGCAAGACCAGCAAATGGAGCGTCTTCGCTTGGAGCTCTTGTTTCCATTTATTCTGTGTCAGGATTCATGCCTTGGATGTGGTCAATGTCGAGTGGAGATGGAAGGAAATCAACCATAGCATCCAACAACATTTGCACGCCCTTGTTTTTGTATGAAGAACCACAAAGAACTGGAACGATAGCTCTTGAAATTGTAGCTTTTCTCAAAGCAACTTTGAGTTCGTCAATTGAAATTTCGTCACCTTCAAAGAATCTTTCAAGTAAAGCGTCATCAGTTTCAACAATCTTTTCAACGAGTTCGTCATGAAGTTGTTGAGCCTTAGCTTTGTATTCCTCTGGGATTTCAGTGATTTCAATTTGAGTTCCCATGTCATCTTTATAGATTTCAGCTTCAATGTCATAAGGTCAATGATTCCGCTGAAAGTGTCAGCTTCACCAACAGGCATTTGAATTGGCATTGGATTTGTTTTCAATCTAGCTTTGATTGATTCAACGCAGCCAAAGAAATCGGCAGCATCTCTATCCATTTTATTGACATAGATGATTGTTGGAACTTTGTATTTTGTTGATTGACGCCAAACAGTTTCTGTTTGAGGTTGAACTTTGTCACGAGCAGACAAAACCAACACAGCGCCATCAAGCACTTTCAATGAACGTTCAACTTCAACAGTGAAGTCAACGTGTCCAGGTGTGTCAATGATGTTAATCTTGTGATTTTTCCAGAAGCAAGTTGTACAAGCAGAAGTGATTGTGATACCTCTTTCTTGTTCTTGAGCCATCCAGTCCATTGTTGCACCACCATCATGAACTTCACCGATTTTATGAGTTTTGCCGGTGTAATACAAAATTCTTTCAGTTGTTGTTGTCTTACCAGCATCGATGTGAGCCATGATACCAACGTTTCTGGTCATTTCAAGGTTTGTAGCCATAAAATTTTCTCCTTTTTAAATTTGTCTATTTTTTAAGGAAAACAAACAAAAACCTTTCGTTTTTAAGTATTTTTCTGATTTTTAAATCAATTTTTCAGCGTTTTTGATTTTTTCCGAGCACAGCATTCTCACCAAAAAATTCCAACATCCACAAAGGGTTAAACTCAAGAAACACAGCAATTTTCTTTTTTTATTCCCCCGTTTCCAGAAAAACTAATTTCAAAATCAAAATTTCTCTGAAAATCAAATTTAATTGTCTTAAATTTCATCCTCAATCTTCTTGCTTCACAGTTCCCCTAAAAACAAATTGTCTTAGAATTTCCTGCTTAGCAATAGAGTTGCGTCTAATTCGCCAACGAAGTGCGAATTACGTCTGGCCGCAAAATGGAAAAACAAGCGTCAAAGCGATGCTTTTCGGGCTTGCACAAAAACGAGCCCAAAGCGCAGTTTTACCATTTATAGTGTGCAAAAGCCTTATTAGCTTCAGCCATTCTGTGCATTTCATCCCGCTTTTTGATTGATGCACCAGTGTTGTTGTATGCGTCGATAAGTTCTCCAGCGAGTTTTTCGTCCATATTTCTTTCACCGCTTCTCTTTCTTGCGTTGTTTACAATCCAACGAATAGCAAGAGTTTGTCTTCTTTCTGGACGGATTTCCATAGGAACTTGATATGTTGCACCACCAACCCTACGTCCTTTTGTTTCAAGCAAAGGTTTAACATTTTCAATAGCTGTAAGGCAAACATCGAGGCCTTCCAAACTTGTCTTTTCTTTGATGATGTCAAAAGAACCATAAACAATTCTTTGTGCAAGACCTTTTTTGCCGCTCAACATAACTTGGTTGATAAGTTTTGTTACAACTTTGCTGTTGTAAATTGGATCTGGCAAAACATCTTTTTTTACCGCACTATTTCTTCTTGGCATGATTTTACTCCTTTTGTTAAATTTGACTTTGAAAGCCATTTGCATTTTTTTTAATTCATCCGCTTTTGCCAAAATTTTTCATCTCAGCAGCAGCGATATTTTTCGGATTCACCCGAAAACGAGCCATCAGCGCAGATTACTTGCCCGCTTTTGGCTTCTTTGCGCCATACTTAGAACGGCTTTGTTTTCTGTTGGCAACGCCAGCAGTATCAAGTGTTCCACGAACGATGTGATAACGCACACCTGGAAGGTCCTTAACACGTCCGCCACGAACAAGCACAACACTGTGTTCTTGCAAGTTGTGTCCAATTCCTGGGATGTAGCAAGTTCCTTCTTGTCCATTTGAAAGTTTCACTCTGGCAATCTTACGAAGAGCTGAGTTTGGCTTCTTAGGTGTTGCAGTTCTAACTGACAAGCACACACCTCTTTTTTGAGGACATTCATCCAAAAGTGGAGATTTCTTTTTCTTTTCGAAAGTTTTTCTTCCATTTCTGAGCAATTGGTTAAATGTAGGCATCTTTTTCTCCTTTTAAACAAGATTTTCAGTTTTAAATCATGAATGGGATTTGTCTCATAAAAAATGACACGAACGGATTCGTGCCATGAAAAATGCTTTTTAATTCAAACATGAACAACACAATCACAAATGTGACTTTGAAAGACAACACTTTCAAATCGGTGGGGTTTGTTTCCCTTTGTCCTGTCGTCTGGCAATTGCCAAACTATGCTGAAACTAAATCGCTTTAAATCAGCTTGCCACCTGTTGTTTGTTTATGCTTTTGTTACAAAGCACTGTTTCCGACAACGAAACACATTCTGTATTATAAACATTTCGTCATTCGTTGTCAAGAGTTTTTTATATATTTTCAAAGTAGGATTATCAAAAAAACAGCAAATTTGCTGTTTTTTGATTTTATCTTCCAAACAATCCTTTCTTCTTTTTCTTCTTTCGATATTGCCCCTGCAAAAATGTCAACTGAACACCAGTTGAATCTCCCACAAGAGAAGGTGTCAATGCCCCTTTCTTGAAATATTTTGGATTTGACGGCTTCCAGCAACATGGGCACTCTGCGTTGTTGCAAGTGAGATATAAACTTCTGCCTGAAGCAATCTCTGTTCTGAGTGCTTGGTCAAGAGCATAGTTGATGACTTGAGGCAAAATGTAGCCTGCTTTAAGCTTTTTCTTTGTATCTCCCGGCTCTGTGCCTACTGGCAACATTTCCATTGAAAGAGGTTCTTTGCAAATTGGGCATTTATCCATGATTTTCTCCTATAAAATTATTATATCACCTTTTTCATCTTTCAACAAGAAATTTGTCGAAAAATTCTTGCTCCGACAAAATTCCCACGCCAAGAGTCTTCGCTTTTTCAAGCTTGCTGCCCGCTTCTTCGCCGGCAATCACATAGGTTGTGTTTTTCGAAACAGAAGAAGCACATTTCCCGCCATTCTCTTCAATCAGTTTTGTCATGTCTGAACGCGAATAGTTTGGCAATGTTCCAGTCAAAACAAAGGTCATCCCTTCAAAGATATTTGACTTTGTTGTGTTGTCATTGAAAATTTCCACTCCAACCGCAAGCAAAGAGTCAATCTCCTTCAAATTGTCCTCATCTTGGAAATAGTCAATGATGTTTTGTGCAATAATTTCCCCAACATCTGGAACAGAAATAATTTGCTCGAATGTCGCAGTTTTGATTGCTTGCAAATCTGGGAAAGTTTTTGCAAGATCTTTAGCAGTTTTGATACCCACTTCGCATATACCAAGGGAGAACAAAAACCTGTAAAATTCAATCTTTTTGCTTTTTTGAAGGCTTGAAAGAATGTTTTCCGCCTTTTTGTCTTTGAATTTGTCAAGCGCAATAAGCTGCTCTTTTGTGAGGTGGAAAAGCTCATAAAAATGACGAAGATTCAGTTCGTCATAAAACTGAATGATTGTCATCTCGGAAAGCCCCTCAATGTTGAACGCCTCACGGCTGACAAAATGCACAAGTCGGCTGACAATTTGTTCCTTGCAGTTGTCGTGATTTCGACAGAACACAAGCGGACCTTTTTTCTCAAGAACGTTGCCACAACATGGGCATGTTTTTGGCTCATCAATTTTTTCTGAGAAGTCATATTTCTCAGCGAGCCCCAACACCTCCGGAATCACCTCGTTTGAGCGGCGGATGAACACTCTGCTCTTGATGAAGACATTTTTCTTTCGAATATCCTCAATGTTGTTTAAGGTCGCACGCGAAATTGTTGCTCCGGCAAGTTCAACTGGTTCCAGAATTGCCGTAGGCGACACTTTTCCAGTTCGCCCAACCTGCCACACCACTTCGTTCAGCATTGTGGAGACTTCCTCCGCTTCAAATTTGTAAGCTCTCGCCCATTTTGGGAATTTGTTTGTGTAGCCCACTTCTTCACGCTGCTCAACTTCATTCAGTTTAATCACAAGCCCATCAATCATGATGTCCAAATCGTTTTTCACCTTGTCGATTTCATTAATTATCTTTTCCGCCTCTTTTTCGGTTTTCACAATCTTGAAAAAGTCGCCCGTTTTGAAGCCGTTTTCTTTGATAAACTCATTCATTTCCTGCTGAGTTTTAAACTTTTTCCCTTCGCACAAAAGCACGGAATAGCAAAAATAGTCCAGCTGCCTTTTTGATGTCTCTTTTGGATCAAGATTTCGAACTGCCCCCGCCACACCATTGCGTGGATTTTTGAGTGGCTCTGAAGCAGTTTTGTTATAGCGCTTGAAGCTTGAATTTGTCATCATTCCTTCGCCTTGCAAAAGCAAATGCCCCTTGAAAGGGATTTCAAGCGGAACGCTTTTGATTGTCCTCACCTGCAGCGACACATCTTCGCCAATTTCACCGTTTCCGCGTGTTGTTGCGCCAACATATTTACCGTCCAAATATTCCGTCACAATGGTCAATCCGTCAAATTTATATTCCACGGAGAAGGTCGCATCTTTTTGAAATTTTTCCATGTCTGCGAAAAAGTCTTCAAGCTCGCCAAACGAGCGCACTTTGTTCATGGAATATAGCCTTACTTGATGTTTTTTCTTGACAAATTTTTCCAAAACATCCCCACCCACACGCTGAGTTGGAGAATTTGGAAGAATGATGCCCAGTTCTTTTTCAAGGTCAACAAGTTCGTCATAGAGTTTGTCATACTCCTTGTCACTGATTGTTGGATTGTCGAGTTCATAATAGTTCCGATTATGCATTAAAATCTCATCAACAAGCTGTTTCATTCTTTCATGTTTATTCATTGTCCGCCTCCACTTTTTCAAGTTTCGCCATGTTGAGCATCAAGCTCTTTGTGCCAACATCCTCAAACTGAATGTCTCCCACAAGCCCGTCATCAGAAATGTTGACAACAACGCCCTCTCCAAAACGCGGATGAGAAACTCTGTCTCCAATTTGAAGCCCACTGTCAAACACTTCGCTTTTTTCCGCTTGAACAAAATCGTTTGAAACAATTTTTGTGCGTTTTTTGTCAACAATGCCAAGCTCACCCAAAAATCTGCTGGCAGTTTGAAAATTGCTTTTGCCATACATAAAACGCTTCGCCGTGTGGCAAAGATAAATCCTCTCTTCCGCGCGTGTGATGGCAACATACATAAGCCTTCGCTCTTCTTCCATTTCAGAACTTGAAAAAGTTGCCCTTGAAAGCGGAAAAATTCCTTCCTCTAAGCCAACCACAAACACAACTTTATATTCCAACCCCTTCACAGAGTGGATTGTTGAAAGAGTGACAACTCCGTCCTCTTGAATTTGGTCGGTGTCGGATTTAAGCATAACCTCCGCCAAATAGTCCGAAAGAGTCGCTCCCTCGTTGTCGTTTTGATATTCCAACACGCCAGAAAGCAAGCTGTCAATGTTTCCAAGCTTGTCAATGCTTTCTTCGTCCTTTCCAGCATAGGCAACATCAATTCCGAAGCCAGCGACAACCTTCTTTACAAAATCGTGCAGCGAAAGCACATCCAACTCGCCACGAAGTTTCTTTGTCATTTCGACAAATTTTTCAAGTTTGCCATAATATTTTGAAAACTTAAACTTGTCGCACAAAAGATATTCCAACAGCATGGCATCACCCGCTTCATCCTGCAAATTTTTGATTGCAACTTCGCCAATTCCACGCTTTGGAAAGTTGATGATTTTGAGAAGTGAAATTTCATCTTTGGGATTGACAAAAATGGAAAGATAGGACAAAATCATGCGAATTTCCGCGCGCTCATAAAACTTGAATCCGCCATAGAGCCTGTATGGAATTTGGAACGCCATCAATCCATCTTCCAAAGGACGCGAAAGAGCATTCACACGCATAAGCACCGCAAAGTCGTCATAAGAAAACCCTTCACAACGTAAATCTTCGATTGTTTTTGCAACAAACATCGCCTCGTCACGCTCGTCAAACGCCGTGTAGACCACCGGCCCCACACCTTCTTCTTTGTCCGTCCAAAGGTTTTTGTCCAAGCGTTCTTTGTTGTTTTGAATGACATTGTTTGCCAAATTCAAGATGTTTCGTGTCGAACGATAGTTCCTTTCAAGCTTAAACACCTTCACATTTTCGAAATCGTTTTTCAGATTGAAAATGTTGTGAAAATTCGCTCCGCGCCAAGAATAGATACATTGGTCCTCATCGCCAACAACAAACAAATTTCCATGTACGCTTGCAAGCAACTTGATAAGTTTGTATTGCACGAGGTTTGTGTCTTGAAATTCATCCACCAAGATGTATTGAAATCTGTTTGCATAGTGGTACAGAATGTCCTCATAGTTATGAAATAAAAACAGAGTTTTGTTCAGCAGGTCGTCAAAGTCGAGAGAGTTGTTTTTCTTGAGATATTCCTCATACTCCTCGCACACCTGTTGATACATCCTCAAATTTTTGTTTTTGTCGAATTCAGAAAGGGCAGTGAAATATTCGTCAAAATCCAGCCCCTTGTTTTTGATATTTTCAAGATGATCGCAGACTTTGTCTTTTTCATCATCCTCAAGCGCATGTTTTTTCAGCAAGTCCTTGATGATTTTGTCCCTATCCGCCTCAGAAATGATGGTGAAGTTTTTTGAATAACCATCCAGCACCCCAATATATTCCCTCAAAATTCTCACACACATGCTGTGAAAGGTGGAAATCCAAACACCTCGGTCGCACATTTTTGCCACTCTGTCTTTCATTTCGTTTGTTGCTTTGTTTGTGAAAGTGATGGCAAGAATGTTGTAAGGAGAAATGCCAAGCTCATTGATGAGATAGCAAATTCTATGCGTCAAAAGTCTGGTCTTGCCACTGCCCGCTCCGGCAGTCACCAAAACCACACCCTCAGTTTGCTCCAAAGCAACTTTTTGCTCTTCATTTAAGGTTGACAAATCATATTCGCTCATGCCAAAATTATATCACACTTGTTTCTTTTGTCAAAATGATTTAGCAAAACAGACAAACAAAATCTCAGTTCTTCAGCAAGAAAAGAACCCCCTCAAAACATCTAAGGCCATCTTTACAAGCCTCTTCATTTCAAGAGAATGAATTTCTGTTGTAATCCAAAAAAGTTCATCGAACTTTTTTCTTTTTTTACCCAAAATCATCAAAAAATTTGTCAGCTTTCAGAGCGAATTTTTGATATAATTTTTTCTCCGATATTTCCATCTTCATGTCAGAAAAATTTTGCAACAGAAAATCCTCAATTTTTATAAAGCACCCTCTCATTTGATTGTTTTCAGTGTAATTATATCAAACGTGCATCAAAAAGACTTCACATCTATGATGTTGGACAAAAAAAACAAAAAGACAACAAAAAAACAGCCCGAATTTGACTGTCTTTTTTTTGTTTTTAATTAGCCTCTTTTTCTTGCGCGTTTTCTTGCTTGTTCGCTTTTCTTCTTCTTTGCAACGCTTGGCTTGTCATAAGCTTCTTTCTTTCTTATATCTCCGATGATGCCGTCTTTTTGGCATTTTCTTTTAAATCTTTTAAGAGCGCTTTCAAGAGATTCGTTCTCGCCAACCTTAACTGTTGTCAACCTTCTCACCACCTTTCAAGTTGTAAATTCTTTGCGTATGATATCATATTATATTTTTTTTGTCAACTGTTTAGCACCACAAAGTTCGTGCCAAAAGTAAATTAAAGCACCAACATATCTTTTTCTGTGAAATTTAAAAATCTGTCTTGCTCTTTGAAAACTGTTTCAAAAACATCTTCTTTCAGAAAGCCAACATCATCAACAATTTCTTTGTTTGGATATTTTTTATATCTTCCCGTGTCCACAAAAAACAAATGCTTCACTTTGCCATCACGACACTCAAAAATTGAGGTCTCAGTTTCTTCTTTTTTGTACGCCCCAAGGAAATAACTTACAACAATCTCAGATGTGGATCTGACAACAATCTTTCCTGCTGGTGTTGCAAAAACATCAATTGATTTCAAAAGTTGTTCGTTTTCGACAAGAAAAGGATGATAGTTTATGCTTCCGTTTTTGTTCACTTCTCCATTCCAGGGATATGTAAATGCAAGTTCCCCATTTTGATCATAGAAATGCACCTGTGAAAGTGGGCTCATTCCACTTTTGTCGAGGTAGACAAAATATCTTTTTGATGACTCTGGGTCGCTGATAAGCCAAACAGCGCCTTTCTCGAACTTTTTCTTGACCTCTTCAGGCTTCAAGATTGAAAGTTGACGATTTGCCACCAATGCTGACATCAATCCCTTTGAACCTGTTTTCTTGGTGATGTTCTTGATTTCGATGTCAAGTTTTCCAATTGTTATATAATTTTCCACAATTTTCTCCCCTATGGAACAATTGTATCAAACAAACACCACAAAGTCAATATGCAATTTTTCGTTTTTTGCCCTTATTTTTGGCATTTTGCGCCATCTTTGAACAACTCTGAAAGTTTCAACGTGACAATTTCACCAACTTCCGCCTCGCCGGAATAATAGCATTTGATGTAGTTTTTCGTGTACCCCTCAAAGAAGTCGCCATTTCTCTCTTCAATCAAAACTTCGCCCATTTTGTTTTGAAAGATAAACTCTTCCTTCAGTTTTTTGCCAAGAGTTTTCAATCGCTTCAAGCGGTCACTCTTGATTTCCCCAGAGAGGTCTTTATAAAGCTTTGATGCCGCCGTGCCGTCTCGCTTTGAATATGGAAAAATGTGCAATTGTGCAAATTTGACGCGCTCCACAAAAGCAAGCGTCTCTTCAAAATCTTCCTCAGTTTCAGTTGGAAAGCCAACAATGATGTCTGTTGTGACGCCCGCAAGTGGGAAATATTTTCTGATGAGTTTTATACTCTTTTCAAACTCCGCTGTGGTGTATTTTCTGTTCATCTTTTTCAAAACATTGTCACACCCACTTTGAAGCGATAAATGGAAATGTGGGCAGAAATTTTTTAGCCCAGCAAGCGTTTGCATAAACTCTTCCGTGATGATGTTGTCTTCCATAGACGAAAGTCTCAAGCGTTTGCCAAAGCCGTCCAATCTTTCGAGCAAAACGCCAAGCCCCATTTCCCCTTTCACCTTAAAGTCTGCAACGTCAATGCCAACAAGCACAATTTCTTTGACTGTTTCAGGCAATTTCTCCACCTCTGCAACAATGCTGTCAATCGACCTCGACCTGCTGCGGCCGCGAAGATATGGAATGACGCAGTAGGTGCAAAACTTGTCGCACCCATCCTGAATTTTGATGTACGCCCTCGTCAAGGTTTGCTTTGCAAGAAGGTCATCTTCATATTCCTTTGGCAGGTCATATATGTGCTGACCTTCCTTTTCAAGCTCGTCCAATAGTTTCTTTTTGCTTGCCGTTCCAAACAGCATCGTCACGCCGTGCCCCTCAAACTGCACCGGTCTGTTTTGGCTGGCACAGCCCATGATGTAAATTTTTGCATCCTTGTTGAATTTCCGTGCACGCTCAATCATCTGACGACTTTTCTTTTCCGCCTCGTTTGTCACCGCGCAGGTGTTGATGATGTAGGCATCCGCTTCTTCCAGTTTGTTTGTGGTTTCAAAACCACGGTTCTCTAATTCAAAAATGAGAGCATCGCTCTCATATTGATTAACCTTACATCCAAGTGTTAAAATAGCAATTTTCATCAGTTCCCGCTCAACACTGAAACAAGCCCCATCATAACGCAGGATGCTGTTTCGCATCTATAAATTCTTTTGCCCAAACTGATTGAAGTTGCACCCGCTTCAACAAACTTTTCTTTTTCTTTTTGTGAAAATCCCCCCTCACTTCCTACGATGATGGCGATGTTTTTATATTTGTCAAGTTTTGAAAGTTTTTCGCCTTTGTCAGTGCGTTCATTTGCAAACAAAACAATATCAAAATCTTTGAAAGCCTCCAAGACATCATTCACTTTCACACATTTTGCAATTTCTGGCATGATTGAACGTTCACATTGCTTGCAGGCGTTCATCGCAATTGACTTGAGTCTCTCCATTTTGTTTTCTGTAACTTTTGCAATCACGTGTTCGCTGACAAATGGAACAATTTTTGAAATTCCAATTTCTGTCGCTTTTTGAACGATAAATTCAAATTTTTCTTTCTTTGTGATGGCTTGGAAAAGTACAATATTCTTCTTTGGATTTCCTTCGCACTTTTGACTTCCGATAACCTTGCATTTTGCTGACTTTTTGCCAATTTCTTCAATTTGGCAGAAAGTCTCATTTTCATCGCCAAGACAAACAACAAGTTCGTCCCCAACATTCATTCTCAAAACATTCTTAAGATGATTGAATTCCTCGTCTTCAATCACAACATTTCCTTTAACTTCTCTTCCGAAAAATCTACGCATAAAGCCCCCTTTTTGATTATCATACACCAAAATCGAATTAAAAAGCAAATATTTATACAAAAAAAGACTTTAAAATCTTAAAGTCCTTTCATTTTGTTGTTAATTTCTTTGAATTTTGGATAGTCATTCTCGTCAAACTCGTTCTCAATCTCTTTCAAGAGGTCTTTTGCCTTTCTTGAAAGGTTCTTTGGAGGTTCACTTTTGATTGTCACCAAAATGTCTCCATAAGCTTCACGATTGAGCATCTTAATACCCTTTCCTTTCACACGCATAACCGTTCCGCTGAGCGTGCCTGGCTTGATTTCCAGTGACATCTTTCCCTTCGTGAGAGGAATTTCAACCTTTCCACCAAGCAAGCAAGTTGTGAATGGAACATACATGTCAAAACTCAAATCAGAGCCAACACGCTTGAAAATTGGATGTGCTCCAACGGAGATTTTGATGTTGAGGTCACCGCTCACCCCTTGAGAGCTTGCAGCACCATTTCCTTCGCCTCTCATGCGGATTGTTTGTCCGTCATCAATTCCGGCAGGAACCTTCACACGCACTTGAGCCTGAGCTTTTTTGCATCCCTTCCCGTTGCATTCTTCGCACTTTTCCTTAATCATTTTTCCAGTGCCGCCGCAACGAGGACAAGCTCCCTCACGTATGGTTGTTCCAAACATTGTTTGCTGCTGCATTCTCACTCTGCCCGCGCCCTTACAGTCCGGACAAGTGGTGAAATCTCTTCCATTCTTGGCGCCCGTGCCAGAACACTTCTGACAAGTTTCAATGCGGTTGAAAGATATGATTTTCTCAACGCCAAAAACTGCTTCATCAAACGTGAGTTTCATCGCCACATTGATGTCATCTCCACGCTCCTGAACTCTTCCGGAACGACCACCGCCGCCAAACGCAGAAAAGATGTCGCTGAAGATGTCGCTGAAACCTCCGAAGCCACCACCGCCAAAGAAATCGCCAAAGCCACCGGCTCCGCCGCCACCAAATTGTGGACCGTCTGCAGAGCCATATTGGTCATAGTTTGAACGTTTTTTATCGTCTCCCAAAACCTCGTAGGCTTCGTTGATTTCCTTAAACTTTTCGGCTGCTTCTGGCGTTTTGTTCAAATCGGGATGATATTTTTTTGCCAAACGGCGATATGCACTTTTGATTTCGTCCGCATCCGCAGTTTTGCTCACTCCCAAAATTTCATAATAATCTTTATTCGCCATCGACTTTTTCCTTTATTTTATCTTATAATAACGCTCCCCCTTAAACGCTGATTTTTATATTATTCATCATAATTTGAAGAGAACAAGACTCTTTTTGTTCTCTCTTGTTTGCTATTTCCCAGAAAATGAAGAATAAGTGCTTGAATTTTACTTTGTAAAATTTTTGCAAAAACAAACACTTGAACTCTTTTTCTAAAAATGACACAAAAATTCAAGTTTGATTTGCTTACTTTCTCAAAGTAAGTCGTTTGCGGGAGTCCGAGGGGAATCGAACCCCCTCGGTTTCTTTTGTAACTTTTCTAACATAGAAAAGTTAGTCAATTACTACTTCTGGATCTCCATCATCTTTCTTGTCGCCTGCGCCAGCGTTTCCAGCATCACCTGCACCTGCAGCTCCGTTTGGATTTGCATTTTGATACATCTTTGTGAATACTTCGTTTGAAACTTGAGTAAGTTCTTCCAATCCCTTCTTCAAAACTTCAACATCTGTGCTTTCAAAATCTGTTTTTGCTTTTGCAATTGCATCTTCAAGACGCTTTTTGTCTTCTTCAGAAAGTTTGTCGCCATTTTCTTTCAGCATTTTCTCAAGAGAGTAAATCATGTTGTCAGCTTGATTTTTTGTTTCAACAAATTCTTTTCTCTTCTTGTCTTCTTCAGCATGAGCCTCAGCTTCTTTGATTGCAGCTTGGATGTCTTCTTCCTTAAGGTTTGAAGATGCTGTAATTGTGATGTTTTGTTCTTTGTTTGTGCCAAGGTCTTTTGCAGAAACCTTCACAATTCCGTTTGCGTCAATGTCGAATGTCACTTCAATTTGTGGCACACCTCTTGGTGCTGGTGGAATGTCTGAAAGTTGGAATCTTCCAAGAGTTTTGTTTTGAGCAGCAAATTCTCTTTCGCCTTGAAGCACATGGATGTCAACGCCTGGTTGATTGTCAGCAGCTGTTGAGAAAATTTGAGATTTCTTTGTTGGGATTGTTGTGTTTCTTTCAATAAGTTTTGTGAACACTCCGCCCAAAGTTTCAATTCCAAGTGAAAGTGGAGTTACATCCAAAAGAAGCACGTCCTTAACATCTCCAGCAAGCACGCCAGCTTGAATTGCAGCGCCCACGGCAACGCATTCGTCTGGATTGATTCCCTTGAATGGTTCTTTTCCTGTGAAGTTCTTAACCGCTTCCACAACGGCTGGAATACGTGTTGAGCCACCAACAAGGATAACTTTGTCAATTTGTCCTGTTGTGAGTTTTGCGTCAGCAAGAGCTCGTTTGCAGCATTCTGTTGTTTCTTTCACCAAATCTTCAGTGATGGCATCAAATTTTGCTCTTGAAATTTCGCATTCCAAGTGTTTTGGACCGTTCGCATCAGCTGTGATAAATGGAATTGAAACATTGACAACAAGTTTTGAAGAGAGGTCAATTTTTGTCTTTTCAGCTTCGTCCTTAAGTCTTTGCATTGCAAGTTTGTCTTTTGACAAATCCATTCCTCCATTTTTGCTCTTAAATTCTTCAACCAAGAAATCAATGATACGGTTGTCGAAGTCATCTCCGCCAAGACGTGTGTTTCCGTTTGTTGACAAAACTTCAAAAACGTTGTCTCCAATTTCCAAAATTGAAACGTCAAATGTTCCGCCGCCAAGGTCATAAACCAAAATCTTTTGGTTGTTGTTTTCGCCCTTGTCAAGTCCATAAGCAAGAGCTGCCGCTGTTGGCTCGTTGATGATTCTCAAAACTTCCAATCCAGCAATTTTTCCTGCATCCTTTGTTGCTTGACGTTGACTGTCGTTGAAATATGCAGGCACTGTGATGACTGCTTGTGTCACAGGTCCGCCAAGATATGCTTCTGCGTCCGCTTTAAGCTTTGACAAAATCATGGCAGAAATCTCTTGTGGAGAATATTCCTTGTCGTTCAATTTTGCCTTAAAGTTTGTTCCCATTTCTCTTTTGATTGAAATGATTGTATTTTCATGGTTGATGACAGCCTGTCTTTTTGCAACCTTACCAACCAACCTTTCTCCTTCCTTTGTGTAAGCCACAACTGAAGGTGTTGTTCTGTCGCCTTCAGCGTTTGCGATAACTGTTGGCTTTCCGCCTTCCATAACAGCCACGCAAGAGTTTGTTGTTCCCAAGTCAATACCAATAATTTTGCTCATTTTTTTATTCTCCTTTTTTGTTTACAATAACTTTTGAATATCTGATAACCTTTCCATTCAACGTCCATCCCGCTTGATATTCGTCCACGATGATGTCGTTTTCCTTGTCTTCCTCATGCATAAGTGCAATCACGTTGTGAAGATGTGGGTCGAATGTTTTTCCGATTGCCTCAATTTTTTCAACATTCAAAGTTTTGAGTGCCTCCAAAATTTTGTTTTCAATCATGTTTATTCCTGTAAGCATGTTTTCATCACTGACAGTTCTTTTTGCTTCCTTGAAAGCGTCCAAACATGGCAAAAACACTTCAATCACGCTCTTCACGCCCTCTTGACGTTGAAAGTCAAGTTGCTCTGCCACACGTTTGCGATAGTTTTCAAAATCTGCTTGCATTCTTTGAGCCATCAGAAGATATTGTTCTGCCTCATGATTGTGTCCGCAGCCGCAGTTATGTTCGTAGTTGTGATTATGTTTGCCGTGGCATCCACAATCTTCGCCGCCTTCTTCACAGTTGCAGTCATCCCCACATGTGCATTCATGTTCTTCACAGCCGCAATCACCGCAGTGGCACTCATCTCCACATTGGCAGTCGTCACCGCAGTGACATTCTTCGCCACACTCGCAAGCTTCTTCAAATTTCTTTTTCTTCTTTTCTTCTTTCATTTATTCTCCTTCTCCTTTGACAGTTCATCCACCACCACTTTAAGCGCCGATGCAATGCTTAAATAGTCCATTTTTTGAGGTCCAAACACACCAATTGATGCAAGTTTGTTCCCTCCAACAATGATTGGTGCTTTCACACAAGAACAAGCTTCTTCCCCGTCCTCGGCAATCACTGCAGAGATGTCTTTTTCGTCACTGTCAAGCACTTGAATAAGTTGTTCTTCATTATTTATGGTTTTTAAAACTTTCTTGGCATCTTTGGAGTTTTCTTCAACCAGTTCAACAACGCCCTCAGCTTGAACATTCAAAAGTTTTTGTTTGTTCAGTCTTGAAAGTCCCAAAATCACATTGTCAACAACACTTTGGAAGGCTTCAATTTCTCCGCTCATGCCCTTTTTGAACTGCACGATGTTGTCCATCATAAAACCAACAGTTTCGCCTTTGAAATATTTGGTCAGATAGCTTGAAGCATCTTCACAGTTCTGAGCCGTTGCACAAATGTCCATTTGCTCAGTGATGTAGCCATAGTTTGTGCCAATCAACACCATGCATTTATCTCCCAAAAGTGGCACAATCTTAAATTCTTGCAAAACCAAGTTTTCAACGCCATTAACAAGCACAACTGTTGGATAGTTTGTCGCCTTGCTGATGATTTTCGCAATGCCGGCAACAATTTGGTCAAGACTTTGAGTTCTGTTTTCAATCAGTTGTCTCACTCCTTCCAACTCACTGTTTGTCGCTTTGATGTTTCTCAAAAGATTTTCAACATAGAAGCGATAACCTTGTGCGGTTGGGACGCGTCCGCCCGAAGTGTGAAGCTGTTTCAGAAAACCCATAGCCTCCAACGCATTGAGCTCTGCACGAAGTGTTGCAGTGGAAACATCCAAAGATGTTCTGTCTTTCACAGACCCGCTTGTGATTGGAGCGGAATCTTTGATAAACTCTTCAACAGCAATATTTAAAATCTTAATTTTTCTTTCGGAGAGTTCCATAATTTTAAACCTTTTATAAAGTTTGCTAGCACTCTCGACTTTTAAGTGCTAGCACTATTATATGCAGTTACAAAAAAAAAGTCAACAAATATTGCCAACTTTTTAAAAATTTTTTTTATCACTGAAACTTTCTAGAATAAGTCGTGATTTTCCAAGACAAATTCTATTAACCTTTCCTCTCTTTTTATGAAATATAGCCACTCATGAAATATAGCCACCAATTTTTCTCACATTCAATTAATTTTAATTTTTGACAGCCGTTTAATTCTTTATATAATTCTTTTTCTAATAAAATATACTTCATGTATGTCTCACAAGGATTTCTGGACTCCTCACCCGAAAAAGCTCTAATAATGTTTTTGATTTTAGATTTCATCTTTTCCTCCTATATACATAATGCTGCACCGTTAGTGCTAAAATCAAGTTTTTTTGTTAATTATTTTCTAAAATCAAAATAAGTTTTAAGAGAAACGGTGCATATGACAAATTTCTATGATTTAATTTCAGATGTTTTGCAAGAGAGAAACAAATCCATCAAAGACTTAGAGAATGATGGCGTTTTAACTAAAAACACTTTTTATAATTTTAAAGACACGGCACCCTCACTTTCAAACATCATTGCAATCGCAAATTATCTGTCAGTCTCCATTGATTACATCATCGGAAATACATCAGAAAATAAATTTAAAAGATACAGCCCCACACAACCCAATTTATATTCAAAAATTTCCGCCTTACTCAACTCCAGCGGCATAAGCCAATCAAAATTATGTAAAGCTGTTGGCATTTCAAGAACAAATTTCTCGCGTTGGAATCATGGTGCCACCCCAAAACTATCCACTCTTATCGAAATCTGCAAGTATCTCTCGTGCAATTTGGATGACATATTAGAAAAAAAATAAAGCCGAAGCTTTATTCTTTTTTCTTGTTTATATTTCAATCTTTTTATGTCTTATTTTACAAATATTGTCTTGAGTTCTTTCACCACTTTTTCTGCATATTCAGTTGAAACAAGTTGTGCGTGCAAAGTTTTTTCTCTTTTCTCATCCCTTTGTTCTCTTGCAAGTTTTCCAGCTTGGCTGAAAGTTTTTCTTCTGTCAGCCAAAAGTTTAACGATTGCTTCGTCATGTTTTCTTTCAAGTTCTTTCTTAACCGCATTCTTTGCTTCTGCAATCTTGTTTTCAATTGCCACACTTTCGCCTCTAACTTTCTTCTCCAATTCCAATTTTGCAAGAGCAATAATTGCGTTTTCAAGTCCTTTTGTCTCCTCTGTGACAACATAGTTTGCATAATTCCATTCTTTTTTCATTTCCATCTCCTTGTTTTGAATATTCGGCTATTATAACACCTCACCTTGTCAAAATCAAGGGTTTAAATCAAAAATTCCCCCGTCATAAACATTTTTTTTCGCCCTATCATATATATTAAAGTATGAATTTTAAGGAGGAAAAATATGTCTTTTTACATCAATAACAACAATCCAAACAGGCCGGGACCAATCTGCGGAAATCCAACACAGGGGATATGCGAAAAAATTTTGATTGAAACAACAAAAGTCTTTGACGCTTGCGTCTGCTCAACAACCGAGCAAGGAATCATTTTGCAAGTGTCTGATTTCAATCCCGAAAACCCCGTTTTGCCGCTGACATTCATCTCCGCTGAGAACACTTCCGGCTCACCTGCCGTGATAAGCGACCTTGTTGTTGACCGACTGGAAAACTGCCCAAACTATGCCAATGTCAGCTTCACCCTGACCATTCCCGTAACCGTGACCTATCGTGACGCCAATGGCACCACAGGCAGTGCTTTAACAACCGTCACAGTCAACAAATCCGCCATTTTGTTTGTTCCTCAGCCTGCTCTCTCTCCAATTGACATCACCGCAACAGGAACTTTCTCAAGCCAAATCGGAACCTTCACATCTCCAAATGTATTCACAGTGACAGGCTGCATTCAAATCATCATCAAAGTGACAAGTGTGGTTGACGTTCTTGTGCCATCATTCGGCTATCCAACTCTGCCACCATGCAAGCAAGCGCCAGCAACAAGTGCATGCCCAGGCTTCCAAGACCTGCCAATTTATCCAACCGCCACCGCCGTAACCGAAGTTCCACGCTTATAGCCCTGTTTAAAGAAGAAAACAGCAAATGAAATCGCAAAATTAATGAAGTTCAATAAAATTCAAATCTCTCGTTTTTGAAATAAAAAAGCACCGAATTTGGTGCTTTTTTGTTTGTCGTTTTTCTTTAACCACAACAAAGCTTATTTTGCTGAACCTTCAAATGAGAAGTTCAAAAGTGCAGGGATTGTGTAAACATAACTGAATGAGCCATCGCCATTATCCTTCTTTGTCACAACAATAGAAAGTTCCAAATCCACACCATCAATTTCTGAGAAATTGTTTGTTTTGATTGTGAAAGAGTTGTCAGAGGTCTTCTCAATGTCAAACTTAATTGAAACGCCGGCAATTTGTTGCTCATATTCCAATTCAACTTTGCCATTTGAATTTTTCTCCATGTCAAAAGCAAATTCGGTGATTTTTGTTCCACCGAGATAAATCTCATAGACATATTCCTCATCCGTCACACCATTTTCAGTCTCATGGGCTTGTTTAAACACAATCTTGTTTTCAGTGTCGTTTTCAGTGAGAGAAACAGCAAACTCAACCTCAACTTCAACCTCATTCCCTTCAATTTCAACCTCTTTCGCGCCAGTGAAATAGAGTGGTTTTTCCTCATTGTCATTCACAATAATCAAACCATTGAGTCTTGTTGCAGTTTCAAATTCGTCAGAATTCTCCACTTCAGTTTCAGAGGTTTTTGCCGTCTCATTGTAATAAAGTTCAACTGTTGTCTCCCCATTCAACGAATTGGTTTTGATTGAAAGCTTGTGAGCATATCCAGCCTTATCGCTTTCAACTTTTGATGTTTCGACAGGTTTCGAATCTCCCACAACACTATCAAAAAGATTCATATATTCATCCATCGTACCAGAAATTGCTGCTTGAATTTTTGATTTTATGTCATCAAGCGGTGTAGCCCCAAAAACGCTGCTCGCAGAGACACTGCTCGCCCCAGCAACAAATTCCTCATTCTGGGCCAAAATTCCCGCCGAAGCTCCCGCAAAAGCATAGACATCAGTTGTTGTCTCAAGTGGTTCTGTGTCTCCACCACCGCCAAAACAACCAGCAAGAAGTCCTCCCGAAGCAAGAAGTCCACACATCAAAAATCCAGCACAAATTTTGTTAAATTTTTTCATATTTTCCCCCTCCTTAAGGTACAAAAATTATAGCACATAAAAAACCTTCTTCGCAAACAATTTTTCCAAAAAAATTGACAAAACATAAAATTTTTGCCGAACATAAAGAACAAACTTCCTCTTCAACAATCGTAAAAAAACAATAATCTTGGCAGCAGTTTCAAACACTGACTTTCCACAACTGCAAAAAGCTTCAAAAACTCCTCTCAAAGCCCACTTATTCTCCCTTTTGCAAGCAAAAAAATCCCCCAAAAAAGCTTGCAGGTCAATTCTCTTTTCCAACAAAAAAAAGAAGGGACAAAACCTTCTTTTTGAAATTGCAACAATTATCTCTTTGAGAACTGTGATGCTTTTCTTGCTTTCTTGAGACCGTATTTCTTTCTTTCCTTCATTCTTGGGTCACGAGTAAGGAAGCCAGCGTCTTTAAGTTCTTTGTGATATGTTTCATTTGCTTTGTCAAGAGCCCTTGCAATACCGTGGCAGATTGCACCAGCTTGACCAGAAATTCCGCCACCTTCAACGTTGACAGAAATGTCATATTTACTTGCTGTTTCTGTGAGAGCAAGTGGTTGTTTTGCAATCAAAATAAGAGTGTCTCTTTGAAGATATTCTTCAATGTCTCTTCCGTTGATTTCAATCTTTCCGCTTCCTGCACACATGCGCACTCTTGCAATTGATTTTTTTCTTCTTCCTGTTGCGATGATGCAACCAGCTTTATTTTGTTTCTTCTCAGCCATTATTCAATCGCTCCTTTTAAAGTCACCACTTCTGGATTTTGAGCTTGTTGTTTGTGCTCAGCATCTTTATATACGTGCAATCTTGTGATTTGCTTTCTTCCCAAGCTTGTTTTTGGAAGCATTCCTTTGACAGCCTTCCAAACAGCCTTGTCAGAATTTTTTGCCATCAATGTTCCATAGTCAACTTCTTTGAGTCCACCAATGTAACCTGTGTGCCAACGCATTTTCTTTTGTTCAAGTTTCTTTCCTGTCAAAACAACTTTGTCAGAATTGATCACAACCACGAAATCTCCTGTGTCAACGTGTGGAGTGTAGATTGTCTTATTTTTTCCAGTCAAGATGTCTGCAACTTGGCTTGCCAAGCGTCCAAGTGGCATGTTTGCTGCGTCAACAACATACCATTTTCTTTCAACTGTGACTGGGTTTGCCATGTAAGTTTTCATTATTTTCTCCCATAAAATTTTTTCTTTAATTCTCTTCAAACCTTTGCCAGTAAGGTTTGCGTCCAACAAATTTCAAAGGGTCGTTTTCATTGGGGCTAACAACAAAAAATCGTCCTTCGAAACAAAAGACGATTATATTTTATATATTTTGATGTATTTTGTCAAGCATTTGGGCAAAAATTTTTGTTTTTTCTTCAAGAAACTTTAGCTGCTACCTCTTCCATCGCTGCTTTATTTTCTCTCACCTTGCTTGCGCTTGAAACAAGACTGTTATATTTGATGACTTCCTTAAAAAGTTTGCTTTTGTTTTCCTTTGTCGCAGCCTGCGCCTGCAAAGAGCAAATGTTGTCAAAAACCTTTCCTGAGAAGATTGTGATTATGTATTCAAGTTTCAGGTTGTTTGTTTCATTTCCAACCTTATCTGCAAAGTTTTTGTCACTTACTGACACTTGGTCATTCAACGCCAAAATCAGAGTTTTGTCGCTTCCTTCAGCACACTTTTGCACCTTTGAAAGGCAGTTTGAAAGCACCTGCTTCTTCGCCTTTGCAAAATCGCCACCCTTCTCAACAGAACTGAGAACAGAAGAAAGTTCTTCCTTGAAAAATTGAGGCACTGCCACCTTTTCCTCTTGCAAAAACGCTTGATTATATTTTGAAAGAAGATAAAGATAATTAGAGCGAGATTCTTCCAAACTTACACTCTTTCCAGCCGCAACATTGCCGTTGGCATCGAAGTCTAACAGGTCAAATAAATACAAGAAACTCATACTTTCTCCTTTTGATTGTGATATTCAATTATTACAATAAGCACCACAACCAAAAGCGATGCAAAACCGTAACAAAAGAGGGAAGCTAAGCAACAATGAATAATCCCCACGAGCTCCAATTGAAGCTCAAAAATCTTGCTCAATTTTCACTTCCAAAAGCATTTTAACATAACAAATTGAATAAATCAAACAATTTTTGCATATTTATTCATTTTTTTCTAAAAAGTTATTTCTTTCACATGTAACAAACAAATTTCTTTGCTTTTACGCCAAAACATGAAAAATAAACCATACGAGATATTATAAGCATGAAAAAAAGGACTGGACATGCCATTGCTGATGGCATACTTGAAATAATTGCAGGCGTAAATTTATTAGGATATGCACTTTGAACTTTATATATCTTTGCAAGCATCCCTGATGGCCTACAAAAATATAGGAGTGAGACGAATCAATCCAACATCACCCCTCAACACCAAGAAAACCTCTCTTATCAAGAAGAAAACGAAAATATATCGGAAGGCCCTTAAAGGGAAACATCCAAGTTGGATATGGGATTAAAATCTATGCTTATTATAACTGCTGGTGCAGGTGTTGCGCTATTATTGATTTGGGGAACTTCAAAATCTCAATATGCTTATGAAGTTGAAAAGCAAATGAAGGAAGAAGAAAAATGAAAGATTATTGACAATAACACTTAAAAAAAACAAGAAATTGGTAGATGCACTTTATGTTGTATCTACCAATTTTAATTTCCTCAGATGAAAAAATGAAATCTGGTGACCCCACCGGGACTCGAACCCAGAACAAAGCCTTAGGAGCAATAGAAAATCATTAAAATATCATTTCTAACACCAATTTTATTAATTATTATAAAAATTATAGTCAATTTGACAGGAAATCTCAATTAAATTGACTATCTTTTCTAACTTTTAATCAAACCTACCCAAAACTGCGGTGACGATTTGGTGCACTTTTGCCTAGTTTTGCAGTTTGGGTGCACTTTAGTGTTTTAGAATAATTTTTTAGTAAAACCTTCAAATTTATAATGAATTATGCTATAATTAGTTTAGAGGTTAACATGGAACAAAAATTAACAGAGATTTTTTCTAATACACTAAACACTGCAGCAAATGCCTTAGATTGTTTTAGACTGATTGATGAATTTAATATTTCAACGGAAAATAAAGCAGATCACTTTGTAAGAATTTTTGCTTTAAATTACAATAAAGATCACTTTGACTATGAAGCATTATATCGCCTACTTAAAAACAATGTTGCAAATTACGTTTTTAACCGAAAAAAGGTTTTAGAATACGAGAAAAAAGGAGAACAAGTTTTATCTGCGAGAGATGCAATAGATAAATTTGTAAAGATATCTAAGGATGCAATTGAAAAAAAGAATTATGGATCTGGCGGTGAACTCGGAGAAATGTTATTATATGTATTTTTGGAAGGTTTCCAAAAAGCGAATAAACTTTTATCAAAAATGGAGTTAAAAACAAATAATAACACATACGCTCATGGTTTTGATGGTGTACATTTTTATTTGAAGAAATATGAAACATATTCCGCATTTCAGTTGATTTATGGAGAATCTAAAATTGAGGATAAGCTTTCTGATGCACTTCGAGAAGCTTTTATATCTTTGAAAACAAGCTATGGTAATAAATCAACCGACTTAAGTTTGTTGGATGATTCGATATTAAATGAAGTAGTTGAAGATAATGATACAATAGAGTTTTTAAAATCTATTATAATTCCGCGTTATAGACCTGCAAATTGTAAAATGGAAACAGAAGATGCTTTCGCTATGTTTCTTGGATATACTTTTAGTGGTATAATGATTGATGGAACGAGAAGTCCAAAAGATTTGGTTGATGAAAAAATAAAATATGATATTCGGAACCTAAGAAGGAACTTAGCAACAAAAATTAAGGAAATGGAATTACCTAGGGCTAGCGATTTCTATATCTTTGTATTACCTTTTAATAATGCTGTAGTAGATAAACACAACATTATGAAAGAAGTATTGGGGGTAGATTTATGCAACTAACTTACGGCGATATAATACTTGATGAAGCAGAAAGAAGCAGTTACTTTCATGAAATTTACAATAAGTTAACTTTTCAATTTGGATGTTCAATTTTTAATATTAAAAACGAAACAATTGCATTGACAACGGAAGAGATCAGAGATTTATTAAAATTTGCCAATGTTTTTTCAAAGTCTAATGTAACAAAAAAAATAAGTTATCATAGAAATTTATCTCAAGAAATCGTTTCTATGTTAGATAAAATAAAACTAAATTATGATGAAAGCACACAGGAAGAAATAAATTGCTATGCAAAAATAGTTCATAACTCTGTATCTAATTATATCGCATCAGAAAAAGACCCGAACTCAAGCCTTGTTGTAAACGATTTCTATTACAATATCGCTAGTGACATTAAGAAGCAGTTAAATAGAATTCCAAATACTAATGGCCTATACTTTTTTGACGATCAGAAGTTGGCTATTGACAGCATGCAAGATAATCAATATTATAGCTTTTCAGCACCAACATCAATGGGCAAAACATTTATTATAAAAAACTTCATAAAGTTAAACCTATTACAAGAAACTAGTCATAACAAAAATATAGCCATTATATTACCCACAAAAGCTCTTATCAATGAAGTGGAAGAGGATCTGCTTAACGAATTGGAAAGCTTTATTAAAAGCAATAATTATATGATTATAAGTATACCAGCACAGTTACAACTGTTTCGAGATAAGAATAAAATTTTACTATTTACGCCAGAAAGGATGTTGCAATCACTTAATGAAGAGTTAATTGATAAATTAGATATTTTATTTATTGATGAAGCACAAAAAATTTATGAGGGAGATGATCGTGCTCCATTATATTATAAACTAATTAGCATTTTTAACAAAAAATACCCATTATTAAAAATCTTTTTCTCATCTCCTTATGCTGAGAATCCAGAAGAATTACTTAAATTGATAGATGTATCTTATCTTCAAAATAAAAAGGAATTATCATGTTCGAACAAATTCGAATTTTCTCCAGTTGTTCAAAAACAATTCACAATTGATGTCAATACTGGGAAATGTTCAATCTATAATAAATTAGATAATAAATTTGTTGAATTGGGTATAAATAAAAAAGAATGGCAAAAGTATCTACACGAACAATTACAAAATGGCCCAACGATTGTATATAGCAAATCCAAAGGTGATGTAATATCCTATGCAAATAAATTTGCTCAATACATTGAGGATGTTCACGATGACAATGATAAAGCCATAGAAGATTTTATAAACTTTATAAAAAGCGAAATCCATGAGTCTTATTATTTGATTCCTTTATTAAGGAAAAGAATTGCCTTCCATATGGGGATAATGCCTTCAGAGATAAGAAAGACCATTGAAAAACTGGTTAAAGATGGAATAATAAAAATCGTTTTTTGCACATCAACTCTTTTAGAGGGGGTTAATTTACCTGCTGTAAATATTTTTGTATTATCACATAAAAAAAGTACAAATATTATGAAACCGCTAGATTTTAAAAATTTAATTGGACGCGCAGGGCGAATAAAATATAGTCTGTGGGGAAATTGCTTTTTATTAAATTTAACCGATCCAAATTCAATAGATTATTATGAGGACTTTCTAACAAAGATACCAGATAAAGAGAGCTTAAACCCATATGTAGAAAACAGAAAAACAACTTTAGTCCCATCACTGTTTAATAATAATTTTCAACTAATAAAATCAAGGGGTGAAACTTATTCAAAATTACAAAATTTTGTAATGTATAGAAATTTGGTGCTAGAAAGCATTATAAATAATGCGGAAGATTCATTTATATACAAAGCATACCAAAATGATATTCAAAAATATATAGATGCGGGGAAAGTTCCTATAACAACAAATCTTAAAGATATTTCTGATTTGATATTCACTCCCGAGACAATTGAGAATGTCAAAAACTTCATAATGAATGATGCAATAAAATTACCCCAATTATATGAGATTCCGAAAGAATTTTCTGAAAATGAAAGAGTGAAAAGAGAGATTTTTAATCAAAATAGAATCGCTATACTTGATTTCTTGATCCAACTTTTCACAGCATTTAATTGGGAAACCTTTGAATCAAAAGACGGAATCGGCAATCGCGGAAGTCTAAGCTATTACGCAGGATTAATTACTAGTTGGGTAATGGGGCGAAGATTAAGTCAAATCATATATACAGAACTAGATCATCATTCAAGAACGGGAGAAATTTGGAATAATATAGAGAGGAGGACTGAATCATATATAGGATCTAAAGAGCAAAAAAATAGAATTATAAATAACATTCTTGAAGATATTGAGCAAATAATTAAGTATTCAATTAGTAATTATGTAAAGAAGTTTATTAAACTATATGAGCAAATAAAAAGCATAAGTTTAGGAATTAATATTCTGGACTATCTTGAATATGGAACTATGGATGCTACTATGATAACACTACAAAAGATGGGAATAAGTCGTGAACTTGCTCATGAGTTGATAAATCAACAAATGCTAGTTTATGATGACAGCATACTTAAAATAAAAGATATTGATAAGCTAAAGGATAAAAAGAAGTTTACATTTGAAATTGAACAAATTAAAATTAATTTAAACTTTATATTACAGTTAGAAAATTAATTACTAAAAATTTCCTTACATATTTTATAAGTTATCTCAATCACACGGTCAATTTCAAGGTTATGAAGTTGACCTTTTTCTATGTCTAAATTAAAGTATTCTTTCCATTTGTCTTTTGAAAAACCTTTAACAAAAGTATCTTCAAGTTCACAAATCTTGTTTAATTGTAATTGCATTTCAGCAGACATTTTCTCACTTTCTAGAATATCTCTGACTAGTTGTAAAACGTGGTTCAACTTTCACACCCCCGTTAGATTTTATAGAACAATACTTGGCATAATC
>JAGBFI010000007.1 GCA_017936585.1 Clostridia bacterium
GGAAGGGGCTTCGTGTCAACAGGCTGAGCATAGGCGTTCAAACCTTGGATGACAAAGCACTGAAAAAAATTGGTCGTCTGCATGACAAAAAGACCGCACTGCAAAAGATTAAGCTTGCCCGAAAGCTGTTTGACAATGTTTCATGTGATTTCATCATTGGACTTGAAAACCAAAATGCGAAAGATTTGTGCCGCTATGCCAGCGAAATTCTCTCTTTGGGTATTAAACACATCTCATGTTATCTTTTGGAGGTCTATGATAACACTGAGCTTGGGCGAATGGTGAAAGGTGGCAAATATATCCCGCTTGACGATGAGCAAACAATCGCGACATTCAACAAACTTTCTTCCTATCTTCAGGACAAGGGGATGGAGAGATATGAGATAAGCAATTTCGCTTTTCCTTCCTATGAAAGCAAGCATAATCTCAACTATTGGGCGCGCGGGGAATATTTAGGTTTCGGCCTATCCGCACATACATTTGTTGAAGGAAAACGCCTTGAAAATGCTGGAACTGTTGCCGAATATTCAACAGGAAAAAAGACCGAAGAGAATCTTTCCAAAACTGAGGAAATTGAGGAACTTATCATGCTTGGATTGAGATGCAATCTTGGAGTTGACTTGTCAACCGTTGAAACTCTTGGCTATGACATAACGCATAATTCTTTTTATGAGGACTATATTTTGCAAGACATTTTGCGTCAGGAGGGAGATAGACTATTTCTAAATCCAGTTTTCTATCACCTTTCAAACACAATAATTTCAAATTTGATACCATAAATTTTTAAAAATTCTTAAAAAACAGTTGCAAAAGGAAAAATGTTGTGCTATAATCAAAAACGTAAAGTGATTTAACTTGACAAAGAGGTTTGAGATGTCAAAAATTGAATTGCAAGATTTTGTTCAGTTTGGAAGACTTTTTGAAGTCTACGGCGGGCTTCTGAGCAACGACAGACAAAAAATCATGACAGACTATTTTCAATTTAACATGACCCTTGCGGAAATTGCAAAGGAGCGTAGCATTTCAAGACAGGCGGTGCTTGATGCAGTTGACAAATCGTGCCAGAAATTGAAGGAATATGAGCAAATTCTTGGTGTTTGCGTAAAAACTGAAAATCTCAAACAAAAACTTATGAAATTGCAAGCCGAAACAAGCGGCGAGATAAAAGAAAAAGTCGAAGAAATTTTAAAGGAAATCTAAATGGCATTGTTTTCATCTTTATCAGAAAAATTTAATCATATATTTTCCAAACTCACAAAGAGGGGAAAACTCACCGAACTTGAAATCAAAGAGGCGATGAGGGAAGTTCGAATTGCCCTTTTGGAAGCTGACGTAAACTATTTGGTTGCCAAAAAGTTTGTTGCAAGTGTAAGCGAAAAAGCACTTGGCGAAGATGTTATGAAAAGCCTCACACCAGGGCAAATGGTCATCAAAATTGTCAAAGATGAACTGACAACGTTGATTTCATCTGACAATCAAAAACTCGCAATTGCTTCAAATCCACCAACTGTCATCATGATGTGCGGTCTTCAAGGTGCCGGAAAAACAACAATGTGCGGCAAACTTGCATATCACCTCAAGAAAAGCGGCAAAAAACCTCTTCTTGTGGCGTGCGATATATACAGACCTGCTGCCATCAACCAACTTCAGGTTGTCGGCAAAACCGCTGGAGCTGAGGTGTTTGAGCGTGGAACTCAAAACCCTGTCAAAACTGCAAAACAAGCTCTTGAGCATGCAAGAAAACAAGGTTTTGACACTGTCATCATCGACACAGCTGGACGTCTTCACATCAATCAAGAGTTGATGGACGAGCTTAAGGATGTCAAAAAGGAAGTCAACCCACATGAAATCTTGCTTGTTGTTGACGCAATGACCGGACAAGATGCGGTGACAATTGCTGAAAGTTTCAACAATGACTTGGACATTTCCGGCGTTGTTCTGACAAAACTTGACGGCGACACTCGTGGCGGTGCGGCACTCTCAATCAAGGCAATCACTGGAAAGCCAATCAAATTTTCTGGTGTAGGCGAAAAGATTGGCGATTTGGAACCTTTCCATCCAGACCGCATTGCAAGCAGAATCTTGGGAATGGGCGATGTGCTTTCACTCATTGAAAAAGCACAAGAAGCCGTGACCGAAGAGGAAGCGAAGAAAATGGAGGCAAAACTCCGTGAAAACTCTTTTACTTTTGAAGATTACCTCACTCAAATGGAAAGTTTGAAGAAAATGGGAAGTCTTCAAGACATCATCAGCATGATTCCGGGCCTATCTTCAAAGATGAAAGGCGTGACAATTGACGAAAGACAACTGCTTATCAACAAAGCAATCATTCAAAGCATGACTCGTGAGGAGCGTTTGAATCCAGATATCATCAAAGCGAGCCGCAGAAAACGCATTGCTGAAGGCAGCGGAACATCAATTCAGCAAGTCAATTCACTTCTCAAACAATTTGAGCAATCAAAAGAGATGATGAAGATGATGAAAGGCAGAAAAGGCTTCAGGGGGCTGTTTTAATTGATATATCTCAAAACTGAGAGGTTTTGATTTATATATAGCAAGCAAAAACTTGCAAAAATGTGGGGAAACTGCAAATCAGCTTTTCCTGCAAACAAAAGAACGAAAATTATTAAAAGGAGAACGAAAATGGCTGTTAAAATTAGACTTACAAGAATGGGAGATAAGAAATCACCTTTCTACCGTGTGGTTGTTGCAGACGCAAGAAGTCCAAGAGATGGAAAATACATCGACCTTTTGGGAACATACAATCCTCTCACAAATCCTGCTGAGATTAAGATTGACAATGAAAAAGCTGCAAAATGGCTTAGAGATGGCGCAACTCCAACTGAAACCGCAAAATCAATTTTGGTTAAGAGCGGCGTGATCAGCACAGAAAAAAAAGACTAATCATCCAAAGGAGGACTTATGGACGAGTTGTTGACATTTCTTGTTAAGGCTTTGGTGGAAGACGAAGAAAGCGTCAAAGTTGAAAAACAAGAAGACGACAAAACAATCGAATACACAGTCAAAGTTGCTGAGGGCGACATTGGCAAAGTTATCGGTAAAAACGGAAAAACTGCAACCAGCGTGAGAACAATCATGAAATCAATTGGCGCAAGAACACACAAGAAAGTTTTTGTGAAATTTGAGGACTAAGATGGAGTTTGTTTACGTTGGAAAAATCATAAAACCGCAGGGTATCAAGGGGGAAGTGAAAATTCTTCCTTCAATTGATATTCCTGCGATTTTTAATGGCAAACACGCACTTTACATTGACAAAAAACCAAGCCCACACAAAACGGCAACCTTTCGTCTTGGATATGCCTATGTGTTGTTTGAGGAAATTCCGGACAGAAACACGGCGGAGAAATATCGCAACAGAAAAGTTTACATCACAAAAGAAGAATTTGATAAACTTGCGGTTGACGACTTTTTGATTTCTGACCTTGTTGGAACGCAAATCCTTGACGAAAATGGTGAGCTTGTTGGACAAATTATGGGCGTGACAGATTATGGCTTTGATGACATTTTGATTATCAAAGAGGACGAACATCTGTATGAGGTGCCTTTCAAGAAGGCGATCTTCAAGGTTGCTGACAGAAGAATCTATGCAATCAGAGCAGAATATGACGGAGCAAAGGTGAATCAAGAGTGAAAATTGACATTTTGACATTGTTTCCAGAGGCTTTTTCTCCACTCAAGACTAGCATTTTGTCGAGAGCGGAAGAAACAGGCATTTTGGAATTTAACATTGTGAACATTCGCGATTTTTCAAAGGATAAACACAAAAAGTGTGACGACTATCCTTTTGGTGGAGGCGCAGGCATGCTTATGACTGTGCAGCCTTTGTTTGACGCTATTTCATCTGTTTATCAAGAAAAAGAGAAAACGAAAATCATTTTCCCTGCTCCGGTTGGGAGCGTGTTTTCTGCTGAAAAAGCGGAAGAACTTTCAAAAAATGAACACTTAATTTTTGTGTGCGGGCACTATGAAGGTGTGGATGAACGCATTTTTGAGCTGTTTCCAATCGAACAAATTTCAATAGGGGACTATGTTCTTACCGGCGGTGAATTGCCAGCAATGGTGATGATTGACTGTATTTCTCGTTTTGTGGATGGGGTGATTGCAAAAGAAAGTCTTGAAAACGAAAGTTTTTCAAACGGACTTTTGGAATATCCTCAATACACAAGACCACAAGAATTTATGGGGCTTTCTGTTCCACATGTGCTTGTTTCTGGCAATCATGCCGAGGTTGACAAGTGGAAAATGGAGCAAAGTTTGCAAAGAACAAAAGAGCGTCGAGCAGATTTGATTAGAAACAAAAAACAATAGTTGTTGTGTGGTATGCATGACATAATACACAACATGTTGAGGTATTATGAAGATAAATTGGTTTCCTGGGCATATGTATAAAGCGCTGAGAGATATAAGTGAAAACCTGAAAAAGGTTGACGTTGTCACTTATATTCTTGACGCACGCATTCCACTTTCTTCAATCAATCCAACACTTGACACCATCACTCAAAACAAACCTGTTTTGTATGTTTTTAACAAGATTGACATGGCGGACGAAAGCAAAATCAAAGCAATTCTGCCCAAATTCAAATCAGCAAAGAGCGACTATGTTTTGTTCAACAGCACACTTTCAGGGAAAAGTGATGTGATTCTAAGCAAAATCAAAAGGCTTGCTCAAGAAAAAATTGACCGATACAAGGCAAAGGGGGTCAAAGCAACAATCAGATCAATGGTGGTAGGTATTCCAAACTGCGGCAAAAGCACTTTGGTGAACAACCTTTGCAAAAAAGCAAAAACAATAACTGGCGATCGTGCTGGAGTGACAAAGCGTGGACAGTGGCTTTCAGTTGGAGACTGCATTGAAATTTATGATACTCCCGGCACGCTCTATCCAAACATCGAAAATCAAGATGTTGCCAAGAAATTGGCGTATGTCGGCTCTGTCAGAGACGAGATTTTGGATTTTGTTGAGCTTTCAATGGAGTTCCTTGCCTTGCTTGAAAAGACCTATCCTGAGGCGCTTGAAAAGCGTTATGGCGGAGCAAAGACCTTGGAAGAAATTGCAGCATTCCGCAAATTTGTTTCAAACGGCGGAGAGGTTGATCTTGAAAGAACTGCCAAAAGTGTGATTGATGATTTTCGCAAAGGCAGACTTGGCAAGTTGATGTTGGACTAGAGGTCAATTATGAAAAGTTGGGATGAAATAGACTTCACAAAGGTGAAAAACAAAGCTGAAGGGTTGGTCGGAGAACTTTCGGCAACTGACTTTCTTCGTTCAAAAGGTTACAAAATCGTCCAAACGAATTTCAAGACAAAATTTGGCGAAATTGACATAATTGCACTCTATAAGGGTGTCATTGTGTTTGTTGAGGTCAAAAACCGCTCCACGCTTGCCTATGGTCGTCCAATTGAGGCGGTTGATTGGCGAAAACAACAGAAAATCAGATGCGTTGCCGAATTTTATCTGATGAATAAGAAAAAATCAGAGGCGGATGTCAGATTTGATATTATTGAAATTGTTGGTGACAGCATAAATCATGTTGAAAATGCGTTTTAATATTGCGCTTAAGAGTGCCAAAAGCACTTTTTTATTTTTTAGGCTATAGTTTCTTTAAAAATTTTATTTTTTTATGGCAAAACACTTGTTTTTGTGTGAAAGGTTGTGTTATAATAACAAAGACTTCGGATGTTCCGCTGGAGAATTGGCTTTATGAGCATCATGTCGAAAATCTGAAAAAAGGAGATAAGTCATGGCAACTATTATTGATCAACTTGAAAGAGAAGGCATGAAGGAAAGCATCCCTGAATTTGGAATTGGCGATACAGTCAAAGTCAATGTAAAAATCAAGGAAGGCGACAAAGAAAGAATTCAAGCTTTTGAAGGCGTTGTTATTGCCAGAAAGAATGGTGGAATCAGAGAAACTTTCACTGTAAGAAAAATGTCTTATGGTGTTGGTGTTGAAAAATCTTTCCCTATTCATTCACCAAAAATCGCTTCAATCGAAGTGGTGAGAAAGGGTAAGCCAAGAAGAGCAAAACTCTATTATGTTAGAGACCTCACAGGCAAGGCAGCAAAAGTTAAATCAGCTGATAACAACTAAGAAAATGAAAGAGAGCTTCGGTTCTCTTTTTTTTATTTCGTTTAAATTGTTTAAACGCCGTTATTTAAATTAAGGACCTTATTCAAGATTTGATTTTGCTTTGAAATCCCGTGTTGTTTGGTCTATACTCTTGTTCAAGAGAAACGGGACGATATTGACTTTTCAAACAGAAAGTGATAAAATAAATCTATGAGGTTAGAATGAAGAAATCTATTTTAAAAAACGCAGCAAAAGTTTTCAGGAGGTATGGTTTTTCGCTCCCTTCTTTGAAATGGAGATTTATGGTTCCTGATAACATTTCTTCCATTAGGGAGAAACTTTATCGCAAGTCTTTTAGAGGGAATAAAATCAAAGGATTTCTGTTTTTTATGCTTGCTGTCGGTCCGTTTCCAAGAACAAACAACTTTAAGGATGACATACAATTTCTGGTGTCGAATTTTACTCTTGATGAAACACAAAACGAAGCAATTGATGAATACATAAAAAGCCTTAAGTCTGCTTATCGAAAAAAACTGTTTGATGTTACATACTCTGACCGCAACAAGTTGACATTGAAGATTAAAGATCGAGAGATTGTTGCCCAAAGAATGACCTATGTTTTTCCAGCATTAATTGAGAAGGAACCTGAAATTTTAACAACAGAACGTTATCATAAATGTCATGAAAAATCACATATGCTTATTTATCGCTTGGAGGGGAAAAATAAAGCAATTGCCACGGGGACAATTGCTACAGTGACAAAAGACTGTAAATTTTTGCATTCTTGGATTGAGGAAGAAGAAAGCGATGGCAGTGTTTGGTGTTATGATTTCACAAACAATATTGCGATGAAAAAAGAAGACTTTTATTGGCTTTATGATGTCAAACTCTATGAAAGAATAAGTATGATGCAGCTTGAAGAAGACGATAAGAAACTGATGTATTTACACAAAAACATGAAGTTTTTACCTAAGAGGAATATTATGAACGATCAATATTTTTCAAAACTTTGGTTTTCACATCATGATGAAGCACTTAAAAAAATTGATAAAAGTTTGAAGATAGTTGAAAAAAAGAAACAAACTCTTGAAAAATAACCGCTTTTTAAATAGGCGGTTTTTTTATTTGTTTTTTTTGCAACAAATGTGATATAATATCCACATGGAAAAGATTTATGATGTTTTGATTGTTGGCGGAGGCGTTGCGGGAATGACTGCGGCGGTCTATGCCAAACGCAGAGGGAAAAAAGTTGCAATTATTGAGAAGTTTGCTCTTGGCGGGCAAGTTCTTTCGCTGAATAAAATTGAAAATTTCCCATCTCAAACAGAGATTGATGGCTTTACTTTAAGTCAGATGTTTGCCAATCAAATTAGGGATTTGGACATTCCTGTTCTTCGAGATTCTGTTGTTTCTGTTGACTTATCAACCGCTGAAAAGGTGATTTTCGGCAAGAGCGATACATATAAAGCAAAAAGCGTGATCATTGCGACAGGGCTTTCAAGTGTTTCTCTCGGCGTGGGAGAAGATAAGTTTTTGGGAAGCGGGGTGAGCTACTGCGTTGTGTGCGATGCCAATTTCTTTAAGGGCAAAAATGTTTGCGTTGCCAGCAAAAATGGGAGCGGAATCAAAGGGGCGATGGAGCTTGCTGAAATATGCTCGCACGTGACGGTGCTTGATAGCGAGGATATGTCTCTTTATGCAGCCCACAACAAGAACAGCAAAATTAAAATCATCTCAAATGCTGTCATAACAGGAGTTGAAGGAGAGAATTTCCTCGAAAAAGTTCTTTTTAAAGTTGCTGAAGAAGAAAAAACAATCAAAACCGCTGCTTTGTTTGTGGAGCTTGGCAAAAAAGCTCTGACGGACATCTTTGCTGGTGTGCTGAAAGATGAAAAGGGATTTATCATAACAAACGAAAACATGGAGACTTCCATCAAAGATGTTTATTCTGTGGGAGATGTTCGCGCAAATGTTTTGAAACAAATTGTCACAGCATGCAGTGATGGGGCAATTGCCGGACAAAACGCCTAAACTTCTTTTTCAGAAGTCGAAACAGATTTCAAATTCGACTTTAAATCGACATGATTTTTTATGAAAATACATTCAAATCGAAAATGTTGGCGAAGTTTGCATCAAAGTTTAGGTGGCTGTTTCGCTTTGAAATCCGATTGCTTGTAAGTTATATTATTATATCAAAATTTTCTTTAATATTTTGTTTGACAAAGGGAACAAAAAAGGGTAAACTAAATCATGAGTTGGTTTGTCTTTTATTTTTCGTCGAGAAAGGCAAAACACTTTAAAAGGGGAATAGCAATGGAAGGTATTTTGTTAAATGTCTCTCCTGCTATCGTATCTGTTATATCAGTCGTCCTCTTCATTGTGGGGCTTGGCGCTGGGCTGTTGATATATAAATTTTACAGCAGTAAAAAACTGCAAAAAAATAAATCTAATGCAATTAAGATTATTGAAGATGCGTATGCAGAAGCAAAGACAATAAAGAAAGAAGCAATTTTGGAAACAAAAGAGCAATCTCAAAAACTTAAAGATGAAGTTGAACAAGAGGTGAAGGAAAGACGTTTGGAAGCGGTTAAGCTTGAAGAACGTTTGAATCAAAGAGAAGAACATCTTGAGAAGAAAGAACTTGCTTTGGACAAGAGAAGTGAGCAACTTGAAGAGGGAAAGAAAAACTTGGAAGTGCTCCGTGAAAATCTTGACAAATTGAAGCAAGAAGAAGAGCAAATCAAAGCTCAAATTTTGGACGAACTTGAGAAAGTTGCAAAACTTTCAAAGCAAGAAGCAAAGGACATGCTTGTTGCTGAAATGAGAAACGAAGCTCAAAAGGAAGCCTCTGTGATTGTCAAGAAAATTGAAGACGATGCAAGAGAAGAGGGCGAAAAGAAAGCTCGCGAAATCATTGGACAGGCTTTGCAACGTTGCGCAACTGAAACAGTCAGCGAAATGACAGTTTCTGTTGTGGCTCTTCCAAATGACGAAATGAAAGGAAGAATTATTGGCCGCGAAGGAAGAAATATCCGTGCGATTGAAGCCGTGACTGGCGTGGAACTTATTGTTGATGACACTCCAGAAACAATCACAATTTCTGGATTTGACCCAATCAGACGTGAGGTGGCAAGACTGTCTTTGGAAAAACTTATTTCTGATGGTAGAATTCACCCAACACGCGTTGAAGAAATTGTTGAAAAAATGCAAAAAGAAGTTGACAAAATCATCAAACAAGCGGGTGATGATGCTTGCAACGAAACTGGAATTTTCAATTTGAACCCAGAACTTGTGAAGACTTTGGGCAGACTTAAATATCGCACAAGTTATGGCCAAAATGTTTTGAAACACTCGATTGAAACATCAATCATTGCAGGACTTCTTGCAAGTGAAATGGGTGCAAATGTGAAGGTTGCAAAGCGTGGCGGTCTTTTGCACGATATCGGCAAAGCGCTTGACCACGAATTGGAAGGCACTCATGTTCAAATTGGTGTTGAACTTGCAAAGAAGTGTGGCGAGAACGAAGCTGTGATTCACTGCATCGAGGCTCACCACTTCAATGTTGAATTCAAGTCAATCGAAGCGGTTATCGTGCAGGTTGCTGACGCAATTTCAAGTTCAAGACCTGGCGCAAGAAGAGACAGCTTTGAAAACTACATCAAACGTCTGCAACAACTTGAAGAAATTGCAAATGGTTTTGCCGGAGTTGACAAATCTTTCGCTGTTCAAGCGGGCAGAGAAGTGAGAATCATTGTGAAGCCAGAGCAAATCAATGACAGCCAGGCAATGTTTATGGCAAAAGAAATTGCTGCAAAGATTTAAAACGAAATGCAATATCCAGGACAAATCAAAGTCAACGTCATCAGAGAAAGCAGATTCACAGAAACTGCAAAATAAGCTGACAGAGTGTTACTTTTTAAATCTGAAATTATAATCAAAATGTGAAATTTTAGAATAAAGAAAAACAGGGGGCTTGGTATGCCAGAGAAACAAAAAAAACAGAAAACCTCAAGAAGCTGGTCGTCAACAAAAATCTTGGACTGTCTTGCATATTTTGCAATCATTTTCATTGCAATTGCATTGATTTTGAGATTGATTTTCAAAGACCATAATCTTGAGCTTGAACGTGCTTTTCAAGCGATTGGCGAAAGTTTGGCTTACATCATCGCAATTTGGCTTGGCTTCTATTGGACAATGCGTAAAAGAGGCAGTGGCTGGAACAAACACAATGTTTGGTGGCTGATTTGCTGGATTGTTGCAACTGTCGTGATTGTTGTAATTTATATCTTTGCGATGCTTTAATTTGAATACATTTCAAAAGTTAACTTGAAAATGTCAACTTGAACAGAGGGGAAAATGTCAAAAATACCATTGATAACAACTGTCGTTGCACTTGTCTTCACAGTTTTGTTTACAGTCTTGAATAGATTTTGGGCAGGCTTTGTGTATTTTGTGCTTGCTTGCCTTTTTCTGCTCTCAATGTTTTGGGGCGTTTGGCTTATCTATCTTTATTTCACCGAATATAAAAATGAACTTGAAGAAAAATTTAAGATACACAAAGCCCACAAAGTGAATGATGCGGGGATAACAAGCGAGTTTTATGACGAAAACATTGCAGTTTTCAGAAAAGAATTTAACCGCATGATGATTAAAGAAAAAATTGTGAAATGGGCAATGATTTTGTTCTGCTTTGCAGTTGCGGTGGCGTTTTTGATTGGAATGATTTATTATCACATCTAAAAGGCAGGTTTTTGAATCTGCTTTTTTTTTCGCGTTTGTTTAAATTTCATTGTCCGTTTCGACTTCTTTTGTTGTTTTCATGTTTTGATTTTGCCCCCTTGACTTCATTTTTTTGTTTCGATTTTTTTCTTTTTCTGTTGCATTCGACATTTTTGATTATTATTTTGATATGTAGGTTAAATCGCTTTGAAATGCATCCGATTTTTGATATAATTGAAAGGAATATTTTTAAGAAGGTGAGTATGTTATCAAAAGTTAAAAGTTTTGGATTGACTGGCATTGAAGGCTTTTTGTTGAATATCGAAACCGACATGGTTGGCGGCGTTCCTCACTTTGAAATTGTGGGGCTTGGCGACACTGCCGTGAAGGAAGCAAAAGACAGAGTGAAATCTGCCATTCGAAATTCAGGATTTGACTATCCTGTGAAACACTACACAATCAATCTCGCACCGGCTGACATCAAAAAAGAGGGGCCAATTTATGACCTTGGAATTGCGGTTGGGGTTTTGACCGCATCAGAACAAATCACAAAGAAAAAATATAAAGATTTCATTTTTGTTGGTGAACTTTCGCTGGACGGCTCTGTGAAGAAGGTGAAAGGAATTTTGCCAATGCTTATCAGCGCACGTTCGATGGGCTTCAAGCAATTCATCATCCCAAAAGAAAACGAAGAGGAAGCTCGCTTCATTGATGGCGTTGAAATTTATGCTCTCCGCTCACTCCGTGAAGTTGTTGCTTTTTTGAATGAAACGGCAGACATCCCAATTGAAAAATTGCAAACAAAAACCTTTGAAGAGGTTTCAAAGCGTACCGTAAACAAGCTTGATTTCGAGAATGTCAAGGGGCAAAAGGCGGCGAAACGTGCCCTTGAGATTGCTGCAGCTGGTGGACACAATGTGCTTATGATTGGGCCTCCGGGCAGCGGAAAAAGCATGCTTGCAAAATGTTTCTCTGGAATCTTGCCAGATTTGACCTTTGAAGAAGCTCTTGAAGTGACAAAAATCCATTCTGTTGCTGGGGAACTTGATCTTAAGCAAGGTATCATCACTGAAAGGCCATTTCGAACACCTCACCACACTGCAACAACAATCAGTTTGACGGGTGGGGGCAATCACAGCAAGCCTGGCGAAATCAGCTTGGCACACAATGGGGTGCTTTATTTGGATGAGTTTCCAGAATATTCGCGTCACTTGATTGAAACATTGAGACAGCCACTTGAAGATGGAACAATCACTGTTGCGAGAGCAATGCAAACAATCACATACCCATCCAATTTCACATTGATTGCCAGTATGAATCCATGTCCATGCGGAAATTATGGCTCAAAGGATCGCGAATGCAAATGCTCGCCAGTTCAAATACATAAATATCTTTCAAAAATCTCTGGGCCAATCATGGACAGAATTGACATTCAAGTTGAAGTTGACAACATCTCTTATTCAGAGCTCAACACCGCCGAAAAAGAGGAAAGCTCTGCCAGTATTAAGGTTCGCGTTGACAAGGCAAGAGAACGCCAACTTGAACGCTTCAAAAACAGCAAAACTTTCTCAAATGCAAAGATGTCTGTTCCTCAAATGAAGAAGTTTTGTCCGCTTTCAAAAGAATGTCAACTTTTGATGGAGCAGGCATTCACAAATCTCAAACTCAGCGCAAGAGCACACGACCGCATTTTGAAAGTGGCACGCACAATTGCCGACCTTGAAGGAGAAGAGAACATTCAAATTCAACACATCGCAGAGGCGATTTCATATCGCGGGCTTGACAGAAAATATTGGAACATTTAAAGAACAAATTCCCATATATTTTTCTTGTGACCAAAGCCACAATTGAGGCAATAACAACGGTTATTTCTTTGAAATTTTTTAAATGTTTCATAAATCTGACCATACAATAATTGTTATTCAAATTTCAAAAATTGGAGTTTAAATTGATTTCAGAAGTTGATAGATTTTTGGTTTTTATGTCAATGCAAGAAATTTCAAACAAAAAGCAAGAAATGCTTTTGGATGAACTTGAAAGTTTTTCAATAAGCAAAATTTTGGAAAATAAAGAAGGCATCCTTTCAAAGGACGAAGTTTTGAAATTGGCAAAAAACCATGACAGCAGAGCGCTTGATAGCGCCATTGAAAATATGCAAAAAAGTGGAATTCAAATCATCACGATTTTTTCAGAGAAATATCCAAAATCTTTGGCTGACCTTCCTGAAAAACCTTTGATTTTGTATGCAAAAGGAGACCTTTCACTTTTGGATGAAACCTGCATTGGAATTGTTGGCACGCGCATGCCAAGCAACTATGGCAAACTTGTGACAGAAAAGTTTGCAAAGAAACTTGCTGAAAGTGGCTTTGTGATTGTCAGCGGGCTTTGCTATGGGGTGGACGAGATTGCTCACAAAGGGCACTTGAGGCTGGAGGGAAAACTGTTGCCATCATTGGCAGCGGTTTCAATCACATATATCCAGCCACAAACGGCGCTCTCGCAAAAGAAATTGCTGACAAGGGTTTGCTTTTGTCCGAATATCCACCATCTTTTGTTGCAAAGAAATACACCTTTCCTCGCAGAAATCGAATTGTTGCAGGGGTATGTAAGGGCATTTTGATCACTGAAGCCGGCTTCAAAAGCGGCACAATTCACACAAAAGAGTTTGCTCTTGAATATGGCAGGGATGTTTTTGCTGTTCCTGGCAATGTCACCAACAGCAAAAGTGAACTGACAAATCATATAATAAAAACAGCACAGGCTGAGGTTGCTTTAAGCCCAGACGACATCATTGAATTTTATGGCTTCAAGACTAAGGCAAAAGAGAAAAAGGTACTTGCTCTCTCATTTGACGAGCAGAAAATTATTGAACTTCTCGAAGATGAGGAGCGCGATTTTGACTATTTGGCAGAAAATTCCAAAATTCCTGTCAATATTTTGAACAGTTGTTTGACAACTTTGGAAATTCGTGGTTTAATAAGAAAGTTGCCGGCGCAGACATATGCCCTCATCTAAGTGCTTTAAAGGCCACAAAATTAAACCTGTTAAAACAAAAATAAAGGAGTTTTCATTTTGAAACTTGTTGTAATTGAAGCCCCAGCAAAAAGGGATACTTTGAAAAAATATTTGGGAAATGGCTATGAAGTTTTTGCCACAAAAGGGCATATTCGTGACCTGCCAGCAAAATCATTCTCCATTGACCTGAACAATAATTATGAACCTCACTATGAAATTAATCCAGACAAAAAGTCGCTCATTGCGGACCTGAAAAGAAAAGCCGCAGCAGCAGATGAAGTTTTGATCGCAACCGACCCGGATAGAGAAGGGGAGGCTATTTCTTGGCACGTGGCACACGTTTTGGGACTTGATCCAAACGACAAGTGCCGCATTCAGTTCAACGAAATTTCAAAGAAAGCTGTTGTCAAGGCGTTGGAAGAGCCTCGCGCCATCGACCTCAACCTTGTCAACGCTCAGCAGGCAAGAAGAGTGATGGACAGGATTGTGGGTTACAAACTTTCACCAATTTTGTCAAAGAAAATTGCGCCAAAACTTTCTGCGGGAAGAGTGCAATCTGTCGCTTTGAAACTTGTTGTCGAAAGAGAAATCGAAATTGAAAACTTCCAAAAGGAAGAATATTGGACTGTGACTGCTCAGCACGAAAAGAACAAAATCAAGTTTAAATCAGCGCTGACAAACCATAAAACAAAGAAAATCAAAATCTCGAATCGTGAAGAAGCTGACAAAGTTCTCGCAGACCTTAAAGAAGCGGATTTTGTTGTTGAAAACATCAAAAAGTCAAACACAAAATCACACGCTCCAGCACCATTCACAACCAGCACAATGCAGCAGGATGCTCTCAACAAGCTTGGCATGAGTTTGAAGAAAACAACCATGGCTGCTCAAGAACTTTATGAAGGGGTTGAAATCAAGGGAGAGGGCAAACTTGCGCTCATCACTTACATCAGAACTGACTCCACTCGTGTGTCGGTTGAAGCACAAAACGCTTGCCGAGACTTCGTTGTGCAGAAATATGGCAAGGATTACATTCCAGAAAAGCCAAACATCTATGCAAGCAAGAAAAACGCTCAAGACGCGCACGAAGCAATCAGACCAATTTCAATGCAAATGACTCCAGACATGGTGAAAGACAGCCTCAGCAAAGACAACTATCGTCTTTATAAACTGATTTATGAGCGCTTTATCGCCAGCCAGATGAGCGAAGCTCAATATTCAAATGTCAACGTGACAATCAAGGCGAATGACTACACATTCAAAGCGTCTGGGAAAACTTTGGAATTTGCCGGCTTCACAGCAGTTTACAAAGAATTCACTGAGGAGGACAAAGAAAAACAAGATTCTGGGAAACTTCCTCAACTTTCAGAAAACGAAATTTTGGAAGTCTTTGAAATCAAAGAAGAGCAAAAATTCACAAAACCGCCGGCAAGATTTACTGAAGCCAGCCTTGTGAAAGCCATGGAAGAAAAGGGGATTGGTCGTCCAGCTACATATGCAGCGACAATCACCATTTTGACAGCAAGAAGCTATTGCACAAAAGACGGAAAAAGCCTTGTACCAACGGAGCTTGGACGCAAAATCATCGAATACCTTGACAAATTCTTCAGTGGAGTCATCAATGTGAAGTTCACTGCTCACATGGAAAATCGTTTGGATGACATCGCAGAAAACAAAGATGAATGGCAAAGCGTTGTTGACAGTTTCTGGAACGGCTTTAAGGGGCTTTTGAAGAATGCCGATGCAAGCAGCGTGACCATGAAATCAGCACCAGTTGAAACTGAAGAAGTTTGCGAACTTTGTGGACACAAAATGTTGTTGCGTGAAGGACGCTATGGCAAGTTTTTGGGCTGTTCAAACTTTCCTAAGTGCAAAAATGTCAAACCATTCGAAGCACCAGAGAAGAAAGCTGTTGGAAAATGTCCAAATTGTGGAAAAAATGTTTTTGCACTCAAAACAAAAAGAGGAAAAACCTTCTTTGCGTGCGAAGACAGAAGCGGCTGCAACTTTATGAGCTGGGATGCTCCAACAGGCGACCTTTGTCCAAATTGCGGGAAATATTTGGTCAAGAAAGGCAGTAAATTGATCAGATGCTCATCATGTGATTTCAAAACTGAAGTTCAGGCGGAAACAAATTTTGATGAGAAAAACTAAGAGTTTTGAAAAATTAAGACATTTAAGATAATTGAGAGAATTGAAAAATTTGGAAAAACAAAAACATCTGAGAAGACTGAGAAAAATAAAATAAGACAGAATGAATTGGAAGAACATTATCTTTTTCCAATTCATTTTTTTTAGCTGGAATTTTAAGCCTGCGTTTAGAATTTATGTCTTATTGGAGCATAACAGCTCATATTTACAAAATTTTTACAGAATTTTTGCAAAAATGTTGCTAAAAATTATGTTATTCCAATTTAAAATATGTTATAATCATTAGTAGGGGTATAAAAACATAAAACCCCTTCAAGAGAAGACGTGAAATAAGGAGAAATTTTTATGGATAATATGTTCAGAGGGACAACCATTTGTGCTGTCAAAAAAGATGGAAAAATTGCGGTTGCAGGTGACGGACAAGTCACAATGCAAAACAGCATCATCTTCAAGAATAACGCAAAAAAGGTTCGCAGAATTTACAACAACAATGTTGTGATTGGTTTTGCCGGCTCTGTTGCAGACGCTTTTTCTTTGAGCGAACGTTTTGAAGCGATGCTCAACAAGTTCGCAGGGAATTTGATGCGCAGTGCCGTTGAATTGGCCGACACTTGGAGAAATGATAAGGCAAGAAGACAACTTGAGGCCATGATGATTGTGGCTGACAACAAGTCTGTTTTGATTGTGGATGGGGCAGGAAATGTGATTGAGCCTCAAGATGGAGTGTGTGCGATTGGCTCTGGCGGAAATTATGCATTGGCTGCTGCAAAGGCGCTCATTCAAAACACAAACGACAGCGCAAAGGACATTGCATACAAGGCCCTCAAGATTGCCAGCGAAATTTGTGTTTTCACAAACGACAACATCATCGTTGAAGAACTTTAATTCCATTTTTAACTTAATTTAGTTTTAATTTAATTTCGATTTTAATTTTTGGAAAGGAGAACAAATATGAATTTTACACCAAAAGAAATAGTTGCCCAACTTGACAAATATATCGTTGGACAAACCAAAGCAAAAAAAGCGGTGGCTGTTGCATTGAGAAATCGCTACAGACGCAGCATGCTTCCACCAGAAGAACGCAGCGAAATCACTCCGAAAAACATTGTGATGAGTGGGCCTACCGGTGTTGGAAAAACTGAAATTGCTCGCCGTCTTGCCAAACTTGTTGGGTGTCCTTTTGTGAAGGTTGAAGCAACAAAATACACCGAAGTTGGCTATGTTGGCCGCGATGTTGAAAGCATGGTCAGAGACCTTGTTGAAGTTGCTGTCAGAATGGTGAAGGACAACAAAAAGAAAGAAGTTGAAAACAAAGTTTTGCCAATAGTTGAAAACAAAATTGTTGATGCGCTTTTCCAAAACAGACGAGTGACAATGGTTGATGTCAACCGTGACGCACTTTTTGAGGAGCTTCACAGCGGCAAGTGTGAGGACGAGACAATCGAGGTTGTTGTTCTTGAAGCTCCAAAGCCAATGATGTCTTTAGGCGGAAGTGAAATCAATCTTGGCTCAATGTTTGACGGGCTCAATCCTCCAAAACACAAGAAAAAGAAAATGACTGTTCGCCATGCAAGAGAAGTTCTTTTGCAGGAAGAGAGCGACAAAATCATTGATATGGACAACGTCAATGAAGAAGCAATCACATTGGCTGAAGAACACGGAATCATCTTTATTGACGAAATCGACAAAATCATCGGCAAAAGCCAAGCAACAAACAGCGCTGATGTTTCAAGAGAAGGCGTGCAAAGAGATATCCTTCCAATCGTTGAAGGCAGCACCGTGCCAACAAAATATGGCAATGTTAAAACTGATTTCATTTTGTTCATCGCAGCGGGAGCTTTCCATGTTGCAAACATGGAAGACATGATTCCTGAGCTTCAAGGTCGTTTCCCAATCAGAGTTAACCTTGAAAGTCTGACAAAGGAAGATTTCAAGAAGATTTTGTCAACTCCAAAAAATGCGGTGACTGTTCAATATTCGAATTTGCTTAAGGTTGACAACATCAATCTCGTGTTCACTGATGACGCGCTTGACGAAATCGCCGAGATGGCAGAAAGAGAAAATGAAACAAACGAGGACTTGGGGGCAAGAAGACTTCACACAATCATGGAGCAAGTTTTGGAAGACATTTCATACAACGCCACAGGAGAACACCCAATGCTTGACATCAACATTGACAGAAACTATGTTGTGAATGTGTTTAAGGACAAAAAGAAAAACTACGATTTGAAAAAGTATGTTTTATAATCGAACAAATCTATATATTGTTGTGTTATGCAATTATTGTGCGGCACAACACCTCAATATATTGCGAAGAGGATTGTTATGTGGAATGACAGAACAAAAGTGCTGATTGGTGAAATTGGCGTACAAAAACTGGAAAAAGCACGCGTTGCAATAATTGGTGTTGGCGGTGTTGGTGGTGCAGCAACAACAATGCTTGCAAGAGCTGGGATTGGAAATTTTACTCTTGTTGACTTTGATGTTGTTGACGAAACAAACATAAACAGGCAATTTGTTGCAAACATAAACACAGTTGGCAAACTCAAAACTGAGGTTATGGCATCACAAATTCATGAAATTAATCCAAAATGTAATGTAAAAATCGTCAGCGAGAGATTAACAGTCGAAAATCTGGCAAAAATATTTGATGAATCTTTCGATTTTGTCGTTGACGCCATTGACAGCGTGCAAGACAAAGTGGAACTTATTACATATTGCGTCACAAACAACATCAAAATTGTGTCAGCAATGGGTTCAGGCAACAGAGTTGGCATTCCAAATTTTATTGTGACGGACATTTTCAAAACTTTCAATGATGGATTAGCAAAAGTTATGCGCAAAAAACTGCGCGAAAGAGGAATCTCGGCTTTGCCTGTGGCAACTTCAACAGAACAAACCATCAAACATGATGAGAAGGTGATTGGCAGCATTTCATACTATCCAGCAATGTGCGGCTGTGTGATTTCCGCTTATGTGATTGAAAAGCTGCTTAGTTAACCACTGAAAAGGAGAAAATATATGGAAATTATCAACGACAAAAATTTCTCAGAAAAAACCAAAAATGGGGTTGTTTTGGTTGATTTTTTCGCAACTTGGTGCGGACCTTGCAGAATGATGACTCCAATTTTGGAAGAAGTCCAAGCAAAAGTCGGATCAAAAGCGACAATTTATAAACTTGATGTCGACGAAAGCGAAAAAACAGCTCGCAACTTTGGAATTATGAGTATTCCAACGCTTGTTTTGTTTGTCAATGGCGAACAGAAAGACAAGCATGTGGGGCTCATGATGCAGGAAGATGTTGTTCAAATGATTGAAAAACACATTTAATTCCATTTAATTTAAAACAAAATACACAAATTCGCAAATTTATGTATTGACATTGATTTTCATTGGTGATAAAATGTAACTATGATATCAAATTTGTTTGAAAAACAAATATTAAAAGGAAAAAATATGGAAAGAAAAATCTATTTGGATAACGCTTCAACCACATATGTTTCAAACGAGGTTTTGCACGAAATGATGCCTTGTTTCAACACAATTTATGGCAATGCGGGCTCTTTACATAGCTACGGAAGAGAAGCGATGGCGATTGTTGACAGAGCAAGAGACAGAATCAAAGAAGCCATCAACGCCAATAAGGCAAATGAAATCTATTTCACAAATGGCGGAACTGAATCTGACAACTGGGCGATTTTGGGGGTTGCAAGGGCAAATGCCAACAAAGGAAAACATATCATCACAAGCCAAATTGAACACCATGCAATTTTGCACGCTTGTGAACAACTCGAAAGAGAGGGCTTTGAGGTGACATATTTGCCAGTTGACTCAAACGGTCTTGTAAGTTTGCCAGAACTTCTGCATGCAATCAGAAAAGACACAACTTTGATTTCAATCATGACAGTCAACAACGAAGTTGGAACAATTCAAAACATCAAAGCAATTGCAAAAATTGCTCACGACTATGGCATTTATTTTCATACAGACGCGGTTCAAGCCATCGGACATGTCAAAATTGACGTTCAAGACATGGAAATCGATTTGCTTTCAATGTCTTCGCACAAAATTCATGGACCTAAGGGTGTTGGCGCGCTTTACGTGAAAAACGGAGTGAGAATTGACCCAATTCTCTTCGGCGGTAACAACCAAGAAAGAGGTAAACGTGCCGGCACAGAGAACGTTCCTGGCATCGCTGGTTTCGGAAAAGCAGTTGAAATCGCTGTCAGAAATCAAATTGTAAACAACAAAAAACTTAAGTCAATCAGGGAATATTTCCTTGAAAAACTCACAGAAAAAGTGGATTATTTCCAAGTAAATGGGCATCCACATCAAAAATCAAACGCAATCTTAAACCTTTCATTCTACGGAATTGAAGGGGAATCAATTTTGATGCTTTTGGATTTGTCAGGAATCTGCGTTTCAACAGCATCAGCGTGCACATCGAAATCGTTGCTTCCATCACACGTTTTGAAAGCAATGGGAATTCCAGATGAGATTGCACAAGGCTCAATCCGAATTTCATTTGGCACAAACATCTCAAAAATGGACGTTGATTATGTTGTTGATGAAATTCAAAAGGTCGTAGCAAAACTTAGGGCAATTTCGCCAATTCAAGCAGGGAGGTTTTAATTATGTATAGCAAAGTTGTTATTGATAGATTTCAAAATCCTCGAAATGCAGGAGGGATGCACGGAGCAAACGCGATTGGACAAGTGGGAAATGCTGCTTGTGGAGATATCATGAAGATGTATTTGAAAATCACTGATGATGGTGTGATTGAAAATGCA
>JAGBFI010000042.1 GCA_017936585.1 Clostridia bacterium
AATCTCGTTAATTTCGTGGATAATCTCACGAATAAGATTGACTTCAAAAGACTTAAACGCTTGTCCACGCTTCAAAATAAGACGATAATCATCCAACTTGGAAGGCTTAAGCAAAATCGTGTTCCCACGCCCGAAAGCAACTTCCAAATCTCTGGACGTTGACTCCTCTTCGCCGATAAGATGTGAGCCCGTGAACAATGGAATAATCAATTTTCCAACAATATCATAGAACTCACTTTTTTCCATATGCTCACCCCTGCACTTTATTTATATATAAATAACTATCTTAATTTTATATTAAATTTAACGAAAAATTCTGTCAAGCAAATTGAAGAAAATTTTTTAAAAATTTTTAAGTTTTTTTTCTTTCGTCTCCGCCTTGTCAAATTCATCCTTGATAATTTTCAAAGTCTTGTTCTCAATTCGCGAGATATAAGATCTCGAAATCCCCAAAACTTGCGACACTTCCTTTTGTGTCAAAGCTCTTTGGCAATCAATTCCATATCGAAGCTTGACAACAGTTTGTTCTCTTTCATTGAGTTTTTCAGCAATGATTTTCTTAATCTTTTGCATCATGATATTGCTTTCAACTTGCACAAAAACTTCCTCGTCATCGGCGGCCAAAACATCTTTAAGCTCCAAATCTTTGTCATCATCGCCATTACAAGTCAGGCTGTTGATGGAAATCACATTTTTGTGTTTTTTATTTGCACGAATAAGCATCAAAATCTCATTATTAATACACCTCGCCGCATATGTCGAAAGTTGCACTTTTTTTGTGTAGTCAAACGAATCAATCGCCTTGATAAGGCCAATCGTTCCAACCGAAAGCAAATCGTCTGCCTCAAGCGAATAGGTATACTTTTTCACAATGTGCGCCACCAGTCTCAGGTTGTGAGTAATCAGTTTCTCGCGCGCCTTTTTGTCCCCTCTTTTCATTTTTTCAAATTCAGCCTGTTCTTCCTCAATCGAAAGAGGCTTTGGGAACCCCTGCGCGGTGTTGACATAATTTGAAAAAAGACAAATTCGGCTCAAAAAATATGCAAAACTCTCAAGAACCATACAAAAAACTCCTACATGCAATTCATATGCTGAAAGTTGTCGAATTTTGCCTAAAAAAGAAAAATGGGCAACATCTCAGTTGTCCACCTTGCTCATAATTTCCCAATAAAATCTCAAAAAAAGAAGCAGCAAATCAAATATAAATTTTTCTAACAAGAAAATTCAAGAATTTTGTTGGCACAATGCGCACCAAAAACGAAATAAGCTTGCCCGTGAGCCCAAACCCAACACTCCCCATAGCAACACGAAGAGGAGGATTTTTCTTTTTGACAATTTTCAAAACTCTTTTTGCAATATAGTCAGGCGTTGCTCCGTTTCGTTCTGATTTCTCAGCATTTGCAATTCCGTTCTTTTCTTTTTGGTCTTCACCAGTTTCAACAACGCGAGCCGCCGTGAAATTTGTGCTGACATCGCAAGGCATAAATGTTGTCACCTTGATTTTTCTGTCACGAACTTCTGTCGCAAGTGCTCTGCTAAAAATTTCAATTCCCGCCTTGCTTGCACTGTAACAAGCCTGATAAGGAAGAGGAATAATTGTTGCAAGCGAGCCCGAAAAGATGATTTTCCCGCCTTCCTTTATGTATGGAAGAAAAAGTTTTGTCATTTTAATGTGAGCAGCCAAATTGACACTGAAAATTTTATCAATCGACTCAAGTGAAGCATTTTCAACCTTTCCGCCAATTCCAAAACCAGCATTGCAAAACAGAAAATCAATCTTCCCTTCCGCCCTCACAATTTCTTCAGTCACCTCTTGAAGTCTCACGCTGTCAGAGATGTCGCACACAAAGCTTTTTTCAAAAATTGGGTTTTCAATCAGCGTCCTTGACACATCATAAACTTTCACATTTTCATCTTTAAGTCTCTTTGCAATGGCAAGCCCAATTCCACTGTTAGCTCCAGAAATTACAGCAACTTTTCCGCTCAACATTTTCTTTTTCATTCTTCATTCCTTTAGTTTTAAATTATGACATAACACACAATATATTGTGTAGTATGCAATGCGTAACACCAAATATTTAGAAAAGCTCATCAACATAATCTTGTGCATTGAACATGTCTAAATCATCAATTGCCTCACCTATTCCAACAAACACAACAGGCAGTGAATATTCTTTTTCAATGGCAATAATCACCCCGCCTTTTGCAGTTCCGTCAAGCTTCGTGAGCACAATTCCATCAATCTGACAATATTCTGCAAAGGCATTGATTTGCATCAAAGCATTCTGACCAGTTGTTGCATCAAGCACGATGAAATTATATTTGTTTGCATCAGGATATTCCCTGTCAATAATCTTATCAATCTTCTTCAGCTCAGCCATAAGATTTGTTTTTGTGTGAAGTCTCCCAGCAGTGTCCACAAGAAGCACATCCGTCTTGTTTGCTTTCGCACTTGCAATTCCGTCAAACACAACTGCCGCCGCATCTGCCCCCTCAGCGTGCTTGATAATTCTCGTCTTAGAGCGATCTGCCCACTCATTCAGCTGAGACGAAGCCGCCGCACGGAACGTGTCCCCCGCAACAAGCGTCACACTCTTCTTTTGGTTTTTGAAATAGTTGGCAAGTTTTCCAATTGTTGTTGTTTTTCCAACCCCATTCACACCAATAATTGTGATGATGGCGGGATATTGAATTTCAATCTTAGGAGCACTTTCAAACATATTTGCAATGCTTTCCTTAAGAACAACTTTCACATCTTCCGCCTTGCGAATTTTCCTTTTGTGGCACTCTTCACGCAACTCTTCCATAATTTCCATTGAAGTGCTCACACCAATGTCACAAGAAATGAGGATGTCAGTCAAGTCATCAAACAACTCGTCATCCACCTCACCATGACTTAAAAGAGCATCAATCTTTCGATTAAACGCATCTTTTGTTTTCTTCAAAGCACTTCCAATTTTTTTGAAAAGTCCCATATTTTCCCCTTTTTTAAAGCATTTGTTTCAATTTGCTTTATTCAAGTTTTTCTTTTTTTCTCTCTTACACTCTATTGTTGTATCGGCCTTTCGTTCAACAAGAAAAATCAAACTCAAACTTCTTCTTTCGCTCTTAAGCCTCTTGCTCAACTTGCTTGATTGCGTCTGCAAGTTTAACAGAAACAATCTTAGAAACACCCTTTTCTTCCATAGTCACGCCGTACAAACTGTCAGAAAGTTCCATTGTTGGCTTTCTGTGTGTGATGACAATGAATTGCGTTGTTTGAGACAATTTCTTGAGATACATCGCAAATCTTTCAATGTTCGCATCGTCCAAAGCAGCCTCAATTTCGTCCAAAAGTGAAAATGGCAATGGCTTCAATCTCAAAATTGCAAACAACAAAGCGATTGCTGTCAAAGTTTTTTCACCACCACTCAAAAGAGACAATTTGTTTGCCGCTTTTCCTGGAAGTTGAACCATAATTTCGACTCCTGCTTCAAGTGGATCTTCCGCTTCAGTAAGTTCCAATCTCGCGTTTCCGCCGCCGAACAACTCTCTGAACACAACCTTAAAGCTGTCGTTAATTTTTTGGAATTCGTCATTAAATTTTGTAAGCATTTCGCCTGACAAATCCTTGATGATTTTCACCAAATCTTCTTCAGCTTTCTTGAGATCATCCGCCTGAGTCGTCATGTCGTTGTATCTTTCAAGCAAAGTTGAAACATCCTCGATGGCATGAACATTGACATAGCCAAGTGCAGAAATATCCTTCTTCAACTTATTGATTGCAATCAAAGCTTCCTTGATTTCAAAGTCAGGACGTCTAAATTCCAAGCACCCAGAGTAGGTCAAGCTGTATTCCTCATAAATACGCTCTTGCATAGCCTCAAGCTCAGTGTCAACCTTCGCCAAGTTCGCGTCTTCGCGATATTTCTTGTCATTGACCTTTGCAATCTCTTCCATTGTTGTTGTTTTATCATCATCCAGCTTTTTGATGTTGGAAGAAATGGCAATCTTGCTGTTTTCAAGATTTTCTCTTTCCTTGCGAATGCGTTGCAAGTTGTCTTTTGCAAGAGATGGTTTCGCGTTTTCAATTTGCACCCTAATCATCTCTTCCGCACTTGCAATAAACTTCTCGTTTTCTTGCAAATGTGATGTCAATGCCTCGATGTTTGAAAGTTGTCTGTCTTTTTCAAGCAACAAACGCTCCAAATCATCGTTCAACCCCTTCAATTTTTCTTCACAGGAAGCAATGTCAACCTTCACAGTTGTCATGTTGGCAACAATCTCATCACGCTTTGCACGAATTTGATTATAGTGCTCTTGTTTTTGCTTAACCAAAAGGTCGGCGTCTTCTTTGTTTCCGCTGAGTGCATTTTGCACCATATTTGTTTGAGAAAGGTCGCTTTCAATAAGTTTAAGTTTGTTTTCAACGGTCGCTTTTTCCATTTCGAACATCTTCTTCTCGTCCAAAAGTTCCGCCAAATCCTTGTTCAAAGCTTCCATTTTCTCGTGTTCTTTGGCAAGTTTAATCTCAAGCTCATTCTTCTGCTCGAAAATTTGTTTTTCAGCGTTCTTAGAGCCGTTCAAATCAGCCTTGAAATAGTCAATCTTGTTTTTGAGTTCATACTCTCTGAGGTTGAGGTTTTCAATTTCCTCAGTCAAAGTTTCAATTTCTCTTTGACGTGAAATAAGGTTGACCGCCTCACTCTTCTTGCTTCCACCAGTCATTGCCCCTTGAGTGCTGACAACATCGCCTTCAAGCGTGACAATTTTGAATGAGAATCTGTTGTCACGAGCAAGGTCAACAGCTGTTGCCAATGTGTCAACAATAACCGTCCCGCCAAGTAAATTGCTGATAACATTGCCAATTTTCTTATCGTAAGAAATAAGTTTGCTTGCAACGCCAAAAACGCCCTTCTTGCCAGCAACAGTGCGCTCATCCATATCTCTTCTTTTCATGCTTGAAATTGGAAGAAATGTTGCACGTCCAAACTGGTTTTCCTTCAAATAAGAAATCAACCCTTTCGCGTCATCTTCGTCATATGTGACAATGTTTTGAACGGCGTTTCCAAGAGCAACTTCAATTGCAGTTTCATATTTTGCTGGAACTGTAATCAAAGAAGCAAGCACTCCCACCATTTTGTTCTTGACAGCCGCATTTCTTTCGCTTTCCTTCAAAATCTTGCGCACACTGTGAGCATAACCCTCATATTCGGCCTGCATTTCAGTCAAAAGTTTCTTTCTGTTTTCATAGACCTTTACTTGAGTTGTCAAGTTTGCTTTTTCAGTTTCAAGCTCAGCAATGTCACGTGTTGCAACAAAAATTCTGCCAGACAAATCTTCTGCCTCAGCCTTAATTTTCTCAAATTCCTTTTCAGAACCTTCAATGAGATCAGTGCTTGTTTTGTGATGCTTTTGCAAGGTTTCAAGCTTATATTCCACCTCAACAAGGTTCTTTTCCAAATTTTCTTTGTTTTGCAAAAGCAAAGTCTTTTCGGCTTCAAGTCTTGAAACACTGCTCTTCACGTCAGAAAGAGACCCCAAAGTTTCGATAATTTTTTGTTGGGATTGCCCCGCCTCAGTTTCACTCAAAGACATTTCGTCAACAATCTTCAAATGTTCATTTGAAAGGTTTTCATATGTTGAATTGAGAATTCCCAAACGCTCTTCCAAAGTGCATTTTTCTTCGTTTTTCACGCCTTCTTGCTCTTTACAAGTTTCAACAACAACCTTGGCATTTGTGATATCCAAGTTGATGCGGTCGTTTTCTTTTTGAGTGTAGTTCACACGTTCTCTGATGACCTTTGTTTCCCCCTCTTGTTTTTCAAGTTCAACAGTAAGACGCAAAAGTTCGTCATTCAAATCGGCAATCTTCTTGTCATAGGCAGTCAGCCTGTCCATCTCCTCACCGTATTCTTTTGTGATGCGTTCGAGGTCGGTCTGTCTTGCAAACAATTCTTCTTCAATCGCCTGCATTTTTGCCTTAATTTGTTCCTTCACAACACTGGCATTTTCATATTGAAAAACATAGGCATTCACTTCCAAATCTTTAAGCTGCCCTTTATATTCCAAATATTTCTTTGCGTCCTCAGCTTGCTTTTTAAGCGGCCCCATCTGGCGTTCAATTTCGCCGCGGATGTCATCAATTCTCACAAGATTGTCTCGTGTGCGCTCGAGTTTTCTTTCCGCCTCATCCTTTCTTGACTTAAATTTCGCAATTCCGGCAGCTTCCTCAAACATAGTGCGGCGCTCTTCAGGCTTTTCATCCACAATTTCGCTGACCTTACCCTGTCCGATAACAGAATATCCGTTCTTGCCGATTCCGCTGTCAAACAAGATGTCCGTGATATCACGCAATCTGCAAGTATTTTTGTTGATTTGATATTCACTTTCGCCGGAACGATAAAGTTTTCTTGTGATGGAAAGTTCGTCATAAGCGATGTTGAAAAATCTGTCAGTGTTGTCAAAAGTCAGTGTGACTTCACAATAAGACAAACTCTTTCTCTTTTCTGTTCCCTTGAAGATGACGTCCTGCATGTTATCACCACGAAGAGACTTGGCACTTTGTTCACCAAGCACCCATCTGATGGCATCAGAAACGTTACTTTTTCCACATCCATTTGGTCCAACGATTGCAGTGAATCCACCATTGAATTCAATGACAGTTCTGTCCGCAAATGACTTGAAGCCAATCATTTCAATTTTCTTAAAATACATACCTTTTATCCTTCTTCTTTTTGTTTAAAAAGTCAAAATTGTCTCAAGAGTTGAAGTTTTATTATTTTAAAACAACTACTCTTCAAACAATTTCCTAAGTGCCACAAATGCACAATTTTGTTCCGCACTTGTCTTGTCTTTGCCATATCCAGTTGCAATCAAGTCCTCGTCCATGAAGAACTTTGCCTCAAATCCGCTTTCAGCTTTTATTGTTTCATATTTCATCGCACACTTGAAATTTGCCTGAATAAGCTCTTGCAACTGAGACTTATAATTGTCATCCTCAGCGGTTGAAAATTCCTCAATGTGAAGTTTGTCAATCACAAACTTTTTCACCTGCTCAAGCCCGCCATCCAAATACATCGCCGCAATAACTGCCTCAACAACATCGCCCTTGATTGCCGCCGTCAACTCATTTTGCAAACTTTTGCCAGTGATCACAAACTCCGCAAGGTTCATCTCATCAAAACACTCACACAAGTGTTTCTCTGACACAAAATGCGAACGCAAAACGGTCAACTCACCCTCTTGTTTGTCGGAGTTTTTATAAAGAAATTCTCCAACAACAAAATTCAAAATGCTGTCCCCCAAAAACTCCAAACGTTGATAGTTGTTTTTTGATTTTGAAGGGTGTGTCAAAGCCCTTGAAAGCAATTTTGAATCATGAAACTTATATCCAATCTTCTCTTCAATCATGCTTCCGCCTCAACTTTTGTCATTTCAAGCACCATTTGATCAATTTTTTCAATCAGCTTTTTCTCATGAAGCTTGGCAACTTGCAAAACTGTGTTGCACACAATCTCTCTCCTTGCCGAACCGTGAGCCTTCACCACAAGCTTTTTGCAGCCAAGGAGTGGCGCTCCACCATATTTGTTGACATCCATTTTTGCCTTAATTCCCTTGAACTTGCCCATCATCAAAGCCCCAATTGATGCAAAAAAGTTCTTCTTTGCTTCTTTTTTGATGAGTTTTGACATTCCTGCCGCAACACCTTCCACGCTTTTAAGAAGCACATTGCCAGCAAATCCGTCCGTCACAATCACATCAACATCGCCAGACATCACGTCTCTTGCCTCAACATTTCCAACAAAATTGACAGGAAGTTTTTTCATGAGCGGATAGGTTTCTTTCACAAGTTCATTGCCTTTGTGTTCTTCCGCGCCATTGTTGAGAAGAGCCACTTTTGGACTTTCCTCATCAGCCATAATCGAATAATAAGCCGAAGCCATAATCGCAAAATGTTGCAAATGCTCCGATTTGCAGTCAACATTTGCCCCGCTGTCACAAATCATAACCATTTTATCATCTTTGACTGTTGGCAAAATTGGACAAAGTGCAGGACGCGAAATTCCTTTGATTCTGCCAACCTTCATGATTGCTCCCGTCAGAATTGCGCCAGTGCTACCCGCAGAAATAAGCCCAACCACATCCTCATTTTCTTTCAGCAAATCAAACGCCCTCACAAGCGAAGAGTCCTTCTTTTGTCTGATTGCCAAAGTTGGAGAATCGTCATTTGAAATCACCTCGCTTGCGTTCACGATTTCAATTCTCTCATTTCTTCCAGTCAAAACTTCTTTGATTTTGTTTTCATCACCAGTCAAAACAACGGTCAAATCTTTGTTTTGCTTCAAGGCCAAAACAACGCCTTCCACAATCTCCTGTGGTGCATTGTCGCCCCCAAAGGC
>JAGBFI010000008.1 GCA_017936585.1 Clostridia bacterium
CAACTGAGCTAGCAATCCATAATAATTTTTGTTTTTTTCTATGGTCAACAAAAAACTATGTGTATTATACAACACATTTTTTTTATTGTCAATCAATTTTAAGATATTATTTTTTATTCTTCCAAACTTTCGTCTATTTCAATACAACCATGCAGGCATTCAAAGTCTTTGATATACCTTTTTATGGCTGTTTCAATTTCTTTGTTTTTGCTTCTACCATTGAAACTTGCTGTATAATTGAGTTTTTGATGTAGTGATTTTCCAATTCTAAGAGTGTACTTAATTTGTTCTCGCATAATTCCCTCCTTAAAGGTGATTTTACAAGAAAATAACCAAAAATTCATAAAAATGCCGTCATTTATTCGACAAAATATTCTAAAAAAGGTCATAAGGTTGGAAATTGTCAATGTGACACTTTGGGGAAAATTTATGTATATCATAATATGAAAAATTTGAAGATTATCAAAAAAGAGGCTTTATTTGTCAATTTGGCAAAGTTTGAAGGGAAAAAAGTGTGTGCTATGGTGAAGTCGAATGCCTATGGGCACGGACTTAAGGAAATTGTTGAGTTGATTGAAGACAAAGTGGAATATTTTGGGGTTGTCAGCATTGAAGAGGGGGTTGCTCTGCGAAAGCTGACTCAGAAGCCAATTTTGATTTGCTCGAAGGTGTCTGATTTTGGGAAATGCAAGAAACATCAACTTGATGTTATCGTTGAGGATGAAGAACAACTTAAACAGTGTCACAGGATTGGGCTTTGTGATGTGCATCTGAAAATAAACTGCGGAATGAACAGATATGGGACTTCAAGTGAACTTGCGTTGAGGGCAATTGATGAATTTTTGCAACTTAACAACATAAAATTGAAGTCGATTTGCACGCATTTTCCACGGACGGAAGACAAGAATTTCACGCTGAAGTGCTATCAAAAATTTCAACATTTGGCAAACAAGATTTCGCAGGATGTGGAGCTGTGTTTTGGTGGCAGTGGAATTTGGAAATATGATCTTCCGTGTGACATAATCCGGCTTGGGATTGGGATGTATGGGTATGAAGAAAAGGACTTGGAGCCGGTTATGCAAATCAAATCTTTTGTCAACAAGGTGTTCTATGCCAAAAAGGGCGAATTTGTGGGCTATGGAGACAAGTTTTGGGTTAAGAATAGTGGTTATTTTGCCGTGGTGCCAGTGGGATATGGTGACGGGTTGCATAGATCTTTAAGCGGGAAATTTAAAGTCAAAATCAATGGAAAAGCGTATCCTTGCGTTGGGAATATCTGCATGGATGCGTTCTTTGTGCAGGTTGACCAAAGTGTTGCCGCGGGCGATGAAGTGGTGGTCTTGGAGGACGCAGCGTATCTGGCTGAGAAAGCCGGAACTATCTCCTATGAGATGTTGACTTCTTTTTCTAACTTTCGCGGAAAGACTGTCATAGTTTGATTTCGCTGTCATTTTAATTTTTTGAGGGAAGAGAGCGTTTGGAATAAATTTTGTGCCGAGTTTTTGTGTGAGGTGTTTGCAAAAATGAGATGTTTGTGCTAAAATGCACATATGAGAATTGATTCGGGGAAGTTTAAGGGCAGAAAACTGCTGGAAAATAACTATAAACACATAAGACCTACAACTGACAAGGTGAAGCAAGCTTTGTTTGTGAAGTTGCAGTTTTTTTTGCCGGGAAAGAGAGTTCTGGACCTTTGCTGCGGAACTGGAGCAATGGGGATTGAAGCACTCAGCCGTGGGGCAGAAAGCGTTGTTTTTGTTGACAAAGATTTTCGTAGTGTTTCAATGACAAAACAGAATTTGAAGAACCTTGGGATCGAACAAAAAGTTGTCAAATGTGATGCTGCAACCTTTTTGGAAAAGTGCGAGCAGACCTTTGATTTAGTCATCATCGACCCACCATATAAAAGCGGGATTTATGAGTCGCTCCTTCAGAAAATTTTTGAAAAAAATCTTCTTGCAGAGGACGGAATTATTGTGTGTGAGCATGCAAAAGAGGATAAAATTGAGGGGTGTGGATTTAACGTTTTGGATGAGAAAAGATACAGCGACATCATGCTGACCTACTTAATCAAATAGGGTACGTTTTGCATATTATGTAAGATAAGGAGCTTTACATAATGTGCGGAATTTGTGCTGGAATAGGAAAAAATCAAACTCAAAAAGTTGTTGATGGGCTGAAAAAGTTGGAATATCGAGGATATGACTCCAGCGGTATTGCTTTTTTGTTGAAAGAAGAAATTGAGATAATAAAAAGCGTTGGGCAGATTAAAAATTTGGAGAAAATGCTGGAAAAGCGCGATGAGAAAGTCTTTGATGCGAACATCGTGATTGGGCACACAAGGTGGGCAACTCATGGAGGCGTTTGCGAGGAAAACGCACATCCACACATTTCTGAAAATGGCGAGTTTGCCATGGTGCACAACGGGATTATTGAAAATTATCAGCAGATCAAAAAAGGGCTTTCTGTTGAATTGAAATCTCAGACTGACACGGAGGTTTTTGTCAACTTGGTGGAGGGGCAAAACGGGACTGCTTTGCAAAGGCTGATTTCTGCTTGTCAAAAAGTGGAGGGGAGTTTTGCTGTTGCAGTTTTGTGCAAGGATTGCCAGCAGATTTTTCTTGCAAAAAAGGCTAGTCCACTGATGGTGGCGGTGTCGAAGGATGAGGTTATGGCTGCAAGCGACATTTCAGTGTTCAGCGGGAGGTTTGACGAGTGCTTTTCGCTTGATGACGGGGAGTTTGCAGTGATGAGTGAAGGAAACGTGGAGTTTTTTGATTTAAGCGGTGAAAGGATTGAAAAAGAGAAGATTACAATCAAAGAATTTGACTATCCAGAGGAGAATCTGCAAGAGAGCCATTTTATGCTGAAAGAAATCAAAGAGCAGCCTGTTGTTTTGCGAAGAACGTTTTTTAAGTTTTTGGCTGAGGATGTGAATGTTGAGGAACTAAAGAAATTTAAAACTTTCCATTTTGTGGCGTGTGGCACGGCGTATCACAGCTGTTTGCTTGGAGCGAGATATCTTGAAAGCTTTTGCGAGAAAAAATGTAGGGTGTCCGTGGCGAGCGAGTTTAGATATGCGGCGAAGATCTTTCCAAAAAACTGTCTTTATGTTTTTGTCAGTCAAAGTGGGGAAACTGCTGATACAATCGCGTGTGCAAAACTTGTGAAAGAGAAAGGATGTAAGGTGCTTTGTGTGACCAACGTGCCTTATTGCACGCTCAATAGTTTGGCTGATTTTGTGATTCCAACATATGCGGGGAAAGAGGTTGCAGTTGCTTCTACAAAGGCTTACACGGCGCAGGTGCTTACATTGCTGATTTTGGCATGTAGGTTGTCAGGCGATTTCCCACAAGAGTTGCTTAAGCAATTTGTTTTCAAGTGGCAGATACAGTCTTTTGACATGGGACTTTCGGAGGAGATTTTAAAATATAAAAAAATCTTCTTTATTGGGCGTGGGCAGGACTATGTCACCAGCTTGGAAGCGGCGCTTAAATTGAAAGAGATTGCTTATGTGAACTGCTTGGGGATTGCCGCTGGAGAGTTGAAACATGGTTCGCTTGCATTGGTGGATGATAAAACGCTTGTTGTGGCAATTTCAACTCAAGAGGAATTGAGGGAAAAGATGGAGAGTAATATGCTGGAGGTGAAGGCTCGAGGTGGGAAAATTTTGCTTGTGTCGCAGATGAAACATAATTTGCATGTGGATTTCGAGATTGTTTTGCCAAAAATGGATGAACGACTGATGTCAATTGTTTCAATTGTGCCTTTGCAGCAACTTGCTTTTGAATATTCAACCGCTTTGGGGTTTAATCCAGATAGGCCTAGGAATTTGGCAAAGTCGGTGACCGTGGAGTAGGGGGGACGTGAATTTCCCCTTCGCGGGAAAATTCTGCAAATTGCGTCCCGCAATTTGTGTGTGCCGCTGGCACACAGCTTCCGCCCCCCCCACCAATCTCTCCGTTCCGCCATATTTTTAACCCTTTCTCCTCAAAAAAAACTCCAAAACACACCAAAACGCAGAAAAAACTGCTTTAAAATTGAC
>JAGBFI010000009.1 GCA_017936585.1 Clostridia bacterium
AATTTTTCTGCTCCACACATTGGCAACCAAACAGCATAAAAGGCAAGCAAATCCACACCAACAAAAACAACCATAACTTTCTCATATGATATCATATTCGCCTGTCCACAAAAACATTCTTCGAAAAAGTTTGTCAAAACGACAAATTTGTGCTATGATTGTAAGGAAAACTTTGGAGGACAATATGGCATTTTGCAAATATTCAATCGATATGCTGGCCAACAACAGCACAGCAATCGACAATATCTTCATAAACAACTATCTCCCATACGCGGACGCCAACCACGTGAAGGTGTATCTTTATGGTTTGTATAAGTGTCAAGATTCAAACGCCACTGACAACACGCTGGAACACTTCGCGCAAGAACTTCACATGAGCGAAGAAGAAATCGAAAACGCCTACGCCTATTGGCAAGAGCAAGGCTTGGTGCAAATTCTCAACGTCATCCCATATGAAGTGCGCTATTTGCCAATCAGCGATGTCATCAACAACACAAAAAAATATAACGCCAAAAAATATGAAAGTTTCAACGCGCAAGCACAAGAAATTTTGTGTGGCAGAATGATAACTCCAAATGAATATCGCGAATATTATGACGTCATTGAGCGCCTCCACATGGAGAAAGAAGCTCTTTTGATGATAATCAACTATTGCGTCAACATCAAAGGGAACAATGTTGGCTATGCCTACATCACAACCATCGCAAAAGATTGGGCAAATCAGAAAATCACCACTGCAAAACAGGTGGAAAATCGACTTTTGGAATTCGAAAATCTACGCACGGGTATGGAATATGTCTGCAAATTGATGGGCATGAAACGCCTTCCAAACATCGAAGAACGCGCTCTCTATCAAAAGTGGAATGAAGAAGGCTTTGATGATGAGGTTCTCAATCAAGTTGCCAAGAAAATGAAGGCAAAAAACAAACCAAGTTTCCAAGCAATGGATGTTCTTTTGGACAAATATTTCGCACAAAAACTCTTCTCAGTCAGCGAAATTGAACTTTATGAAGAGGAAAAGACAAAATCCAATCAAATCGCCAAGAAAATTGCCAAAAATCTTGGACTTTATTATGAAAATGTTGAGCCAATTGTGGACACATACATCTTCCCATGGCTTAATCTTGGTTTCAGCGAAAAAATGTTGGAAGAAATTTCAAATTATTGCTTCAAAACAAACGTCCGCACCCTCGAGGGCATGAACAAAGTGTTAAACAAATTCCACAAGCTGGGCGTGCTGACAGAGCAAAGTTTGCAAGAATATTTCAACGGCGTGCTTTCTGTTGACAAGAAAATCAAGGAAATTCTTGAAAGCATCGGACTTTCTCGCAATGTCAACCAGTTCGACCGCGACAAATTCAAAGTTTGGACAGAGATTTGGCAAATGCCTGAGGATATTTTGTCCTATGCCTGCACTTTGGCTGTCGGAAAAGACCAGCCTATGCAATATCTTGCAAGCGTAATCTCAACTTTCCACGATAAAAACATCAAAACTGTTGATGACGCAAAAAAATCCTTTGACATTATTGCCCCAAAGGCGCAAAAATCCAATTTTTCGACTGGTAGAAGCTACACAAAGGAAGAAATGAACGCCCTCTTCCAGTCAATTGATGAAATTGAGGTGTGATTATGAAGCAAGAAATCATCAAAAAAGCGCAAAATGTGCTTCACACACGAAAAAGACAAGCAGAAAGAGAGTTTGAAGAGAAAATGTCTCCCCTTTACGCCGATGAAGAGTTTGTCAATGTCAACAAACAACTGACAAAACTCATGATTGAAAACGCAAAGAAAGAAATCAACGGCGAAAAGAAAGATGAAGCGGCAGAAAAAACTTTCCAAACACAAATTGAAAAGCTTAAAGAAAAACATGGATTGAAAGATGTTAAAGTTTCATACGCCTGTAAACTTTGTAAAGATAACGGTTTCAAAAATGGCGAGATGTGCCAATGCTTGAAAAAAGAAATCTCAAAAGTTCTGCTTGAGGACAGCGGATTTTCAAATTTGGAATCTTTTGAAGAAGGGATGAAAAAATGCGGCAGTCTGCAACCACACTATGCACTCATGCAAAAGTGGTGTCAAAGCGACTTCAAGAAAAATTTGATTTATCTTGCAGGCCCAACGGGTGTCGGCAAAACATATCTTCTCCGTTGCATGGCAAACGAACTGATTGAAAGAGGAAAGGTTGTGAAGATTGTCACCGCCTATCAAATGAATCAAGACTTCAAAGAATTTTCACGAACCTTCAACGAAGAAATTTTGAATCGCTATATCGACATTGAAATTTTGTTTATTGATGACCTTGGCACAGAACCTCTTTTCAAAAATGTCACCCTTGAACATTTATATCTCATTATCAACGAACGTAAGATGAAAAAGTTGCCTACAATCATCACAAGCAACCTTGACATGGACGACTTAAAAAATCGCTATGACGAAAGAATCACCTCTCGAATTGCAGACCGTGAAAGTTCAATCACCACTTATCTTGAAGGTGAAGATAAACGTCTTCAAAAAAGATAATTTTGTTAAAATTTAAAAATTAAAAAATAAACACCAAAAATGCGTTTTTAAATCAAAAAATGCATTTTTTTATTAAAAATTTGATTTTTTAATTAAAAAACATCAAAAAAATTGATAATTTTAATTAATAAATATTTAAAAATAGTTTTCCATCAATTTATTCAAACATTTAACCAGCCTTAAATTAGGGCTCTGTGAATTTTGATAACTTTTTCATCTTTTTAAAATTTAAAAAAAAGATAAAAAATCAAAAAAATGAAAAAAATAGGTTTTTAGCCCATTTTTATTGTTTTTTATATATTTTTTATTTATTTTTTAATTCTCACATTTAAATAAAACATTTTTCATTTTTTAGTTTGGTATAAAAATGAAAGATTGTTTTTATCTTGAAAGAAACCTTAGCCAGAGTTTCACAACCTTATCTTGAACTTCTTTTGAGTTGTCCTCACCATGTCCAGAATGCATGATTTGATAGTCCATTTTCAAAAATTTTTCAAGGCTGTTTTTCATCTCTTTTTTGCTTCCGCCATGGAGGTCAAGCCTGCCGATATCTCTTCCAATCAAAACATCCCCAACAAAAATTTCGCCATCAAACAAAAAACAGATGTCACTTTTGCTGTGCCCACCAAGTTGACAAAAATCAACTTTCATGCCTCCCAAATTCAAAGTTCCTTCCCCATTCAGGAATTGGAAATTTGAAAAGTCGTTAAGCTTGAATTGCCCTTCACTGTAATTATAATCTGGATTTTGGAGATACTCCACAATCGCCTCGCTTGCGAAAATTTTTGTTCCAAATTCCTTTGCATATTCATTTGCATACAGACTGTGGTCATAGTGTCCATGCGTCAACAACACCCCAAACACCTTCTTTTCTCCCACAACCTTTTTGACCTCAGAAAGGTTTGCAGCGGCATCAACAATCACGCATTCGTTTCCTTTTGAAACAACAAAAACATTGCTTTCAATAAACTCAGAGACAATTCTTTCCGTCATGACAAACCTCCAAAATTGAATAAAAAAACACGCAAGCGTGCTTTGTTGGCAGGGGTGGAAGGAATCGAACCCTCCTCTGGAGTTTTGGAGACTCTCATTCTACCGATGAACTACACCCCTAGATACCCTCACATTTTACTATATTTAAAAATTTATGTCAACACATTTGCAATTTTTTCATAAAAAAATGAAGCTTTATGAAAAAAACTTCACTTTTTTTTCTATCATCTCATCAATGCGTGAGATGTAATCTTCAATAAACTTGCAATTTGGCTGTCTTTCAATTCGATTTTCAACATTGAAAACGCGTTTTGAAATCGCCCCTGCACCTATGGCAATGACGGATGATGTGTCCTCCATGCTGTCAATGTTGAATATACAAACATTTTCGTCACGATAATAGCCAACATTCTCCAGTCCGCCCATTTGGTGTTTTTGACGATACATATAATATGGCTTATAGCCGTTTTCAACCAATGTTTTCTCCGCAAAATCCACCATTTTTGGGATTTCGTCCTTAAATTTCACCTCCTCGCCACATATTTGTGCCGCATTTTTGATTGAAAGTGTGTGCACTGTGATGTTTTGAGGATAAAGTTCCAAGAGCGTGTTTATTGTACGCTTGAAAATGCCAAGGCGCTCGCCAGTCAAACCTGCAATAATGTCCATGTTCACGACAAAATCATATTCCATTGCAAGCATATATGCGTCAAGTACCTGCTTGTTTGTTGTTTTTCTACCAATGCGTTTGAGCGTTGTCTCGCAGAACGTTTGCGGATTGATTGATATGCGTGTCACGCCGTTTTTCTTCAAAACTTCCAGTTTTTCACGCGTTATTGTGTCAGCACGCCCGCACTCAACTGTGAATTCACCAACTGGATAGTTGATTTGAGAAAGCAATCTTTGCAATTGTTCAGCAGAAAGCACCGTTGGCGTGCCCCCGCCGATGTAAATTGTTCTGACAATATATGAATTTTCCGCAATCATTTTCTTTGCGGCATCGAGTTCTTTCAACACACACTCAAGATATGTCTCAAGCTTGTCCTGCACTCTTGAAAGTTCACTTGAAATGAATGAGCAATAATTACAGCGGCTTGGACAGACCGGAATGTTGATGAATAAGTCCACCAATTTGTCGTTTTTGATGATACACTTCTGATTTTTCAGGATTTGCACTACCAAGCGTGCTTTTTCGCTTGAAACGTGATAGTCCCGCACCAGAACCTCAGAAATGAGATGCGGCTTAATTTCTCCGCGTTCCACCATATCGCGAGCAAATTTTGTTGGTCGAACACCCGTCAGCGAACCCCAAGGCAACGCTTTTTTTGAAGTTTCACTCAAAACCTCATATAAGTGATTTTTGAAATGCCTTTTTGTCAAGCTTTTTTCCAAAAGTGCGTCTACATCCGCCGGAAGAATGAAATTTTTTATGTATTTTTTCTCATCAGGGCCGCTTCCAATTAAAATTGTACTGATAAGGGTTTGTCCTTCTTTTGCCGATTTGTGTTCCACAGAAAAAGAACAGTCTTCCTCTTCATAAAAAAGATTGACAAGGTCTTGCATATCCTTTTCGACTTCTGCGTTCTGGCAAAATATCTTCATCATTCACTCCTATACACTTTTCTTACTTTTTTGACATTCGAGATTGAATTTATCAAACTTTCAAGCTCCACTTTGTTTGAAATTTGCACCGCAATATCAAACACAAGTTCGTCTTTTATGACCTTATAGCCAAAGCCCCTAAGCTTGTTTTTAAATTCGCGTGCGCTGTTGTTGAGCGCATTGATAACATCGTTTTCGTTGTCCGCATGCACCTTTATGTTGGCAATAAAATCCGCATACATATTCTCCTGCCACTCCGCCTTAATCAAACGCTCTGGCTCAAGATATTTCAAATTCTGGCAGCCCGCTCTGTGAATTGTCACTCCACGTCCACGCGATATATAACCAATGATGTCATCACCTGTGACAGGTGTGCAACACCCTGCATAACGCACCATCAGCCCGCTGTCACCATCCACCAAAATTCCGTCCTTGTTCTTTTTGACAGTGATGACATTGTTTTTGATTTGCATGCTCTTTTCTTTGTTATAAAGATTCACCAGTCTTCCAACAATGTTGTTTGCGGACATGCTTCCAGCCCCAAGTTCGGCATAGAGGTTGTCCAGGTCATCAATCATCAATGTTTCAACAATCTCCAAAAGGAAGTTTTCTTTCTGCTCCTTTGTGATGTTTAAATTGCGTCCCTTGATGGTTTGCTCCAAAATTGATTTTCCAATTTTGATATTCTCTTCTTTCAATTCACTCTTGAAAAAACTTCTGATTTTTGACCTTGCACTTGAGGTCTTCACATGCAGCAACCAGTCTCTTGAAGGACCCTTGCTGTTTTGACTGGTGAGAATTTCCACAACATCGCCGTTTGAAAGTTCTGTTGTGATTGGCACAATTTTGCCGTTTATCTTTCCGCCCACGCAAGAATTTCCGATGTCGCTGTGAATTGCATATGCGAAATCGATGATTGTTGCACCAAGAGGAAATTCCATAACCTTTCCCTTTGGCGTTTGCACGAATATTGACTCTCCATACAAATCCACTTTCAAAGTCTCCAAAAACTCCTCTGAAGACATGTCATTTGTGCTGTCAAGCATCTGTCTGAACCACGCCAATTTGTGGTCAAATTTGTTTCTTGCGCGCCCAACTTTTTCTTTATAAATCCAATGCGCAGCAACACCATATTCGCTCTGTTTGTGCATTTCAAATGTTCTGATTTGAATTTCAAGCGGTCTGTTGTTGTCCGCAATGATTGTTGTGTGCAAACTTTGATAGCCGTTTGGCTTTGGTGTGGCGATATAGTCCTTCACCCTGCCTTGCATTGGCTTGTAAATCGCGTGAATTTTGCCAAAAACTGAATAGCAATCTTCCACAGTTGGCACCAGCACTCTCATGGCCACAAGGTCATAAATTTTTCCAAGCGTGATGTTTTTCTTGACAAGTTTCTTATACACACTGTAAAAGTGCTTTTGTCGCGATTGGATTTCACCTTTAATGCCAAGCTCGCTCAGAATTTGTTCCAACTTTTCCTTTGTGATGGCAATCTGTTTTTGATTATCCTCAGTCTTGAGGAGAGCGTTGTTTTTAAGTTCTTCAAACGCATGAGGCTCCAAAAGTTCGAAACAAGAGTCCTCAAATTCGTTTTTGAAACGCGACAGTCCCAAACGCTCCGCCAGAGGCGCAAAAATGTCGCTGACCATTTGAACAAAATTGCGGTCGCTTTCTGACATCGGATTTTTGATCAATTTCAAGTCATACAAAATTGTTGCAAACTTGATGATAACAACTCTCATATCCTGACAAATCGCCACAAACATGCATCTGATATCTTCCGCTTCGCCGCTTTTTGTCAAGTCTGTCACTGATTTTAGGATTTTGAAAATGTCAAACAACTTTTGCTGACTTTCAGTAAGCTGTGTTTTTAATTCACCTGCCTCTTTTTCGTTTACTTTGGAAAATTGAAACAAAACATAAGCCACCAACACTTCGTCTTGAATGTGATAATCAATCATCGTGTTGATAACCGTCAAAAGCCTTGGCAGATTCATCTCTTCCACCAAAATCTTATCAATAAGTTTTTGTTCTTTCTCGGAAAGTTTAAAATTTTCTAAGATTTTTTCCAAGATTTGTTTTTTCATTTCTTCTCCATAGCTTTTTTTACTAATAAAAGTTTATTATAAAGCGTTGATTCTGTCAAGGCTTTTCGACAGTTTTTTACCTCATAAACCTCAAAAATTGGCTCTTCCAACACCTCAATAAGCCCAAGTTCTCTGAACACCAAATACGCCACATAGAATGTGTCAAAATTCACCCTTCCCTTAAATTTTTGGTCATAAACATCAAAAATGTTGTAGGTTTTTGCATAGCTGCGTCCCGCAAGAATTTTGAAAATTCTTCCAAATGTTTCGCGTGAGAGGTCAAGCTGTTTGAAGCGTTGCGTGTCAAAATCTTTCTCCATCGGAATGAAAATTTCCGCATGGGAAACCTCGTTGAGTTGTGCAATGAACGCCTCATCCATGCATGGCGAAAGAAAAACAATTCGACTGAAATTTTTTGCCCAATCCACTCCAACAGGAGACAAAAGCAAGCTGTTATAACCCGTGCAAACTTTGTCGCAAATGCCAGTGTGGAAGATATTTTCTTTCGAATATGACCTTGAAAACGCCACAAAATCATAGGCAGAATAAGCCACAAAAGCCGTTCCAAACACGCTGTCAACCATGCTTGTCACAAGCGGAAGCAACTGCTCTTTTGGATAATATGAGAACTTGGATGGACGATTGCCGCGATATTGCAGTTGCTGATATTGCATCGGATATGTGTATAGATGTGCATTCTCGACAATGTAGTTCCCCATGTCAAAATCGCCAACAACTCCGTCCTTGCCAACACCCTGAAATTCAAAAATAAACGACTTATAACGGGAAAACCTGAGAGCGTTGTATTTTTTCACAAAGTTGAAATAAACAAGTTTCAAATCACCAATTTTGATGTCACAATGAAGTGGAGAATATTTCCTTGGCGTGATTTCAACATCATCCATTGAAATTTTGAAGCGTGGTCTTGCGTTGTCGCAGCCAAAAGGCTCCAAAAGAGTCAATTCTTGCAAAAATCTTTCGCTCAAATCCTCGCTTTTCACTTCCATATCGTAATATTTTATTGGAATAAACACTTTTTCATTCACTTTTTCAAAAGCAAACGCGTTAACTCGGGTGCAAAACTCTTCATATTTCTCTCTCTTAAGCGTCAACCCCGCGGCCATAGTATGCCCGCCAAAAGTTTCCAATATGTCTTTAAGTGATGACAAAAGTTCGTGAATGTTGATGTCGTCAATACTTCTGCCAGACCCGTGCAAAACGCCATCCACATGAGAGAACAGAAAGACTGGCCTGTTATATTCCTCCACCAATCTTGCACACGCAATTCCCAAAATTCCTTGGTCCCACTTCTTTGAAGCCAAACAAATCACCCTTGTCTTTGAAAGGTCCATTTTTTTGATGGCTCTTTCACAATCTTCCATAACTTTCGCGGAAAGTTCTTGTCTTCTTTGATTGTGATTTTTGATTTTTGCCAAATATTTCTGCACAGTCACTGGGTCTTCGCTCAGATAAAGCATCAGACTATCTTTTGCGTCCCCCATTCTTCCAGAAGAGTTGATTTTGGGAGCAATCTTGAAGGCAATATCCGTTGAACTTGGATTAGAAAGAGACACTTTGTTGTCCTTAAACAGCGCCTTGAGCCCGTAAGGCAATTTGTCAAAATATTTCAAGCCACGCTTGACAATGTTTCTGTTTTCTCCGGTGAGCGAAACGATGTCTGCAATCGTTGCAATGGCAGCAATAGGCAAAAACTCTTCCGCTTTCTTCTGCCCAAGAACTGCCTCGCTGATTTTGTAAGCAAGTCCCGTCCCACAAAGTTCTCTGAAAGGATATTCTTGCCCATCAATCTTCGCATTTAACACCAACGTATCTGGCAGTTTCTCAGGAATTTCATGGTGGTCCGTGACGATGATTTCAATCCCTTTTGACTTTGCATATTCAACTTCCTCTGCACAAGAAATTCCGCAGTCCACCGTGATAATCAAATCCGGAGAAAACTGCTTTGCCACCTTGTCAATCGTATCGCATGTGAGACCATAACCGTCAACATAACGGTTAGGCAAATAGAATTCGGCTTCAACGCCAATTTTTTTCAATGTTTTCAGCATAATAGCTGTTGCGGAAACTCCATCAACGTCATAGTCGCCAAAAATAAGCACTCTGTCGCCCAGTTGTTTTGCCAATGTAATTCTCTCACAGAGCTGTTTCATTCCCTTGATAAGAAAAGGGTCTAAGAGCTCTCCCGTAGACAAATATTTTGAAATTTCTTCCTTTGTGGAAAACCCACGAGATAAAATTAAATACATTGTTGAAGGCAAAACATCGAACTCTTTAGCAAATTCCTCGACCAAAGTGGAGTTTTTGTTAAAAAATTTCTTAAAAATCATTTTTCCAATACCTTAACAAAACTTTATGATTAAATTATAACGCATTTTTCTCAAATAGGCAATAAAATTTCAAGAAAAATTTGAAAACCAGTCAAATTCATTTCCAGCTAAAACAAAAATCACTTTGCTTGCTCTCAACACCACCTCAGCAATCTCCATAGCAATCACAAATCCCGCATTCATAAGAAAGAATATTAAAAATATGAAAACACAAGCCAAAAAAATGATAATTTGTCAAAAAAATGCTTGCCAAACAGAATTTTTTGTGCTAAAATATAGCCGTTAACGTTGAAAGACTTAATCAATCTTGCAAAAAAAACAGAAAAATGCCGAAGTGGCGGAATGGCAGACGCACAAGACTCAAAATCTTGCGAGGGCAACTTCATGTGGGTTCGACTCCCACCTTCGGCACCAACATTTGCGAAAGATAGTTATTTAAAAATAAATAGTTTTTAAATATGCAACCATTTCTAATGAACTAATCAATAAAAACAGCCTTAAAGGCTGTTTTTTAATCCAAAAATCTTAAGGCATAATCAGACATCAGGTTGTTTGCTGTGGCTGCGGCGGTTGGGTCGTTTTCCAAGCCATGTCCGGAGTTTTGATATGGTACAAGCACATTTTCAACACCATAGACGTCCAGTTTGTTTTTTAGTATGGTTGCATTGCTGTATGGCACTAGGTCATCAATCGTTCCATGGCAAATAACTGTTGGCACGGAAGAATTGCTGACATATGAAATTGGTGATGCGTGAGCAAGAGCCTCAACCGCATGTGAGACCGTTTCTCTTGTGAATCTCTCCCCAGAAATTTTCCATGCCATCTCAAGCACTGCTCCCAGATTGGAATCCTCCAAAAAGAAGTTTTCGTCATTCAAGTCTGTTGGCCCGCAAAAACTGACAACTGCCGCAGGGTTAATCGCCGCCTCCTCCGCTCTTGAGTAAGCATAAAGTAAAGACAGATGTCCGCCGGCAGAGCCACCCGTAAGAAGCATTTTGTCCACATCAATTTCATATTCCTTTGCCACCTCTTTGATTTTCACAAGCGAGGCACTGATGTCGTCCAAAAGTTCATCCACATGAATGCTTTCAGAAGCATAGCGATAGTTTATCGCTGCAGCAACATATCCTTGTTGTTCACACCAATTCACCAAATCCGTAGCATAACCAGACTTATCTCCGGCAACCCAGCCTCCCCCATGAATCATAAAAATCATCCCAATCTTGCCTGTTTTATTCTTTGGCAAGCACAAATCAATCTCGTGTCTCTCATGTGTTCCATATGATAAGTTTGTGTATGAAATATAGTTGTCATATTCGATTTTCACGCAGTCATCAGCCTTCTCACTGCATGCAAACATCCCAACACTCATCAAAACTGCATACGCACAAACAAGGCAACAACTTAAAAGATTTTTCACAACCACCTCTCTTCAAGAAGAATTATAACATAAATCCTCCTTCTTTTTTCAATCAAAAGCGTAGACATATGCAAAAAATTCGAAAAATTGCGAAGAAATTAAAAAAAAGACAGATTTTTTCTGCCTTTTTTGTTTTTTTATTGATTTGTCTTTTTCATTCTGAGGCTGTATTTTCGAAGAGCGTCATCTTGGAAATATTCAATACCCATTGCCTTGCGAACTTTTGTGACAGTTTCTTGTGCAACCGCTCTTGCTTTTTCGCAACCCTTCTCCAAAATGTCAATCACTTCATCAATATGCTCTTCATAATATTTTCTTTTCTCTCTGATTGGAGTCAAGATTTTTTCAATCACATTGAACAGAAGTTTTTTGATTCTCACATCTCCAACGCCACCCTTGCGATATCTTGCTTCCAAGTTTTCCAAAGTTCCAAATTCTGGCTCGAATTGTTGAATGTCATCATCTGTTGCAAGTGCACGCAAATAGATGAAAACTGGATTCTTTTCGGTGTCGCCTGGCATTTCAATTTTGATGTGATTTGGGTCTGTGAACATGCTCATAACTTTGGCACGCACCTCTTCGGTTGTGTCTGAAAGATAGATGCAGTTGTTCATAGATTTACTCATCTTTGCTTTGCCGTCAATTCCTGGCAATCTCAAAGCGGCTTTTCTGTCCGGCAAAACATTGTTTGATTCCACCAGAACATCACCATAAATGGCATTGAACGATCTCACAATTTCTCTGCCTTGCTCAGTGATTGGATTTTGGTCTTCGCCAGCAGGAATGAGGTTTGCATTGAACGCTGTTGTGTCAGCAGTTTGGCTGATTGGATAGCACAAAAAGCCGACAGGAATGCTTTGTTTAAAGCCCTTGTCCTCAATTTCCTTCTTCACTGTTGGATTTCTCTGCAAGCGAGAAAGAGTCACCAAATTCATGTAAATCATCGTCAATTCAGAAAGCTGAGGAACCTGCGATTGAATGAACACTGTGCTTTTGTTTGGATCAACGCCGACAGAGAGATAGTCAAGCGCAACTTGCAAAATGCTGTCCTGAATTTTCTCAGGATTTTTCGCGTTGTCAGTGAGCGCCTGCATATCAGCAATAAAAATGAAACTTTCATATTTGCCGGAATCTTGCATTACAACTCTTGTTCTAAGGCTGCCCACAAGGTGCCCCAAGTGCAATCTTCCAGTTGGTCTGTCACCTGTCACAAAAACAGGTTTTTTGTTTTCAGTCATAATTTTTGTCTCCTATTTTTTGTCTTAAGCAAACTTTGCTTTTTACCTTCTTAATTATATAACAAAAATTCAACAAATCCAAATGATTATGAAGAATGTTTGCCCGCAAAACCCAATTTCTCGAAGTGTCTGATCAAAACTTTCTTCGCAAAATCTGAATTCACATACGCCAACCATTTGAGTTCTGCGTTGTTTGAAATTTCACCTTTTTCACTTTTGTCAATCACAATTTCCACTTGGTCGCCTTCTAAAAGTTTAGTGTAAGGCGGGCACTTTGTCTTTGAACTGTTGATGATTGCATACTTAAATCCAAATCCAATCGCTTTGTGAATTTTGAAAGCAAAGTCAAGCGCCGTGCTGCCCTTTGGAATATATTTAATCTCCCCCGAACGCGTTTTCACTTTGATAAGTTCCACGTCAAGATTGTCGATGTTGTCAGCATCCAAAAGTTCATCATTTTGCCCGTCCAAAGTGCCGTTTCTTTGCAAAATATGGTCAGCCACCGACATCACATAGAAATTGTATTTGTTCTTAAATTCATCTTCCACCTGAAAATATGGTTTCTTGGTGAAATTTCCGATTTTTGCATCAATAATCTTAAAGCCGCTTCCAAGATTTTTGTTGAGGATGGTCAAAACTTCCACTATGTTATCTTTATATTTTCCATTCTTATAAAGAAGATATATGTTGAAATTTGTGACCTTCAAAATCTGCCCCTGCGAAATTCGTGAAATGTTGATTGTCTTCACAAGCTTGTTGAGGTCTTCATACACTTTATATTCACGCACATTTTTGGCTTCGACCTCATTTATGCAGGAGTTTGCAAAAATTTCTTGCAAACGTCTTGTCAGTTTGTCAATGTTTTCGGCGTTGAGTTTGTGATAGTTTTCATATTGTTCAAAAAACTCTTTTCCGTCAAACTTGTGCTTGATTTTGAAGCACTCGTTTGTGATTGACCTGAAAAAATATTCTGAATTAAGGATTCTTGCCACTGGCAGAATCCACTTTTCCGTTTCCTTCACCTTCTCAAGCTGTTTGCCATATTGAAAACAATCAATCGTGCGTAAGTTGTGTAGTCTGTCGGCAAATTTAATACAAAATCCAAGCGGATTTTTTCGCCCGATTGCAATAAGTTTCTTGAATGACTGCTCTTCAATCGCCGCCTTCTCAAAGTTCTCGTTTTCAAACAAATCATCCTTGTCAAAAACAAACTTTTCTTTGTCAATGGCGCTCACACAATCCACCATCTCGGCAACGTTGTCGTTAAATTCTTTTCTGATTGTCTCAAGGTCACAGTCGCAATCTTCAACCACATCATGAAGAAGTGCCCCGCTGACAACATCAGCGTCAAAGCCCAAGTTTGCCAAAATCAACGCAACCTCAACTGGATGCGAGATGTAAAACTGTCCATCCTTTCTGCGTTGATCTTGATGAAGGTGTCTTGCAGTGTGATATGCCTTTCTCACCATGTCGGCAGAACTGCTATCTTGTGAAAATTGCTGAGCAATCAACTCAAATCTTTCATCAATTTCATCAAACATCGACACCCTCCCTGATGAGTTTGTAAATCATGTCATCTTCTTTGTTTGACACCTTCGCAAATCTGAAAACATTTGCCTCCAGTATTTCGTTGAAGTGATATTCCAATTTGTTTTGAACAATCGCCATTTTCTGATTTTCGGTCAAACTTGTCGAAATTTCGTTCTTGTCCACAAAAAGTCTCTTGAAAAGTTCAATAATATCCTTGATTGCATAGTCAAAATTCACTCTGAAGTCATCAAATTTTAAGCACTCATAAATTTCTCCGTCAGGCTTGTCAAGAATCTTCTTTGAAATGATCATAAACTGCACGCAAGGGTTGTGCTCCCTTCCGCGAGCCACAGTGTTGATTGTTCCAACGCCGCCAAGATACTCCGACACACTTGGAGGGTTGTTGAAAATCATAAACGTTTTGTCCTCGTTCACGCTGTTATATAAGTCAATGAAAATGCTTTGGTCGGTGCTGAGGATTGCCCCCTTATAGAAGTTGTTTGATTTTTCATGAATCTCCAAAATTTCTCTTCTGTGTTCAGCCGCATTGAGTTCTTTCAAAAGCTTCACAGCGTCCACTCTCGACCTTAAGAAGGTGCCATAAACCACCACATTTTTGTCAAGGTCACGCTCCTTGACAATGCTGATGACTCCATAGTTGAGCGTGTTTGACAAATTCACGTGCACCTCTCCCTTATAGGAGTTGTTGTTGTAATAATAAACAATATAATTTCCGATAAATCTATCATAAGAAATTTCATTTTCCACATCAATGTCTGAAAACAAAAAATCGTCCAAACAAATTCCGAAGGCATTTTTCAATGCAATCAGAAACTGAATGGACGGCTCACTTGATTTTGTGATGTAGTTGTTGATGCTGGACTGAGAAAAACCAGTGCGCTCAGCAATGTATTTTTGAGTGTATTTGTTTGCCAAAACCTTTAAGTTTTTTTGAAAGTTACTCATATTTCCCTCTCTTGTTAGACTTAATTTTAAACAATATGATAAATTTTGTCAATAAAATAATATAAAAAGCTTATAAAATACTGCAACTTTTTGGAAAAACAAATTTATTTTATTGAATTTCAATACATAAAACTAAATTATATCATTTTCTATTCTAAATATGCCAAAAAAAACAAAAAAAAGAGACTTCAATGAAGTCCCCCTTATTTGTCTTCTTGCGTGCTTTTGCAACCAAGATCAAGCATCCCTCTTGAGATGATTGGCGAAATGATAAGCCATATTGCCGCAAGCATAATCAGCACATAAATCGCAATCGCCCAGCCATTTCGATAAGCTCCACAGATCCAAGCAACAAGGTTGAAATTAAAAATTCCAACAAGTCCCCAGTTTAGTGCACCAACAATTGTCAAGATGTAAGCAACAAAATTTGCAATAATCATAAACCCCTCCTTAATTCAATTTTGCTCCAATTTTTCAAAACTATTCCACCCCCATTGACAATTCATATCATCTATGATAAAATAATTTCAAGAAAAGAGGAGAAACGCCTCTTTCTGAAAGGAGAAAAAAACAACAAAAATGAAAAATAAACCTATTTTAAAGAAACAAATTGGCTATTGTCTCATCAAATTCACCAATTTGCTTGCAATCGTCAGCATTGCTGGAACATTTGCTTCCAGAATCAACAACTATGTCGTTGATGACAAAGCGGAAGAAATGTATGAAAACATCTGCGCCTCACATGTTGTTTCTGAAGATTTCCTTGAAAAACAACATGCAATGATTTCAGACGCAGAAATCAAGTTTGAAAATGGGGAGATTGACAAAACCAAGTATACTGAATTACTTTCAAAAGCAACTTCAAAAGACACGGTTTTTCAATCTGCAAGAGAAAGCCACTTGTTTGACGAAGAATTCAAAGCATACGACAAAGCTGTTGCTGACGCCGCAAAAAGTTTAACATGGAGCTACATAGGTTGTGGAACTGCACTTGCAAGTTTTGTCACATCTCTTGCAACCTTAAAAAAAGAAAATGAACTTAAAAACGAAATTGAATATCAGAAGTATTTAAAAACGAGATTTCAATACAACACAGACTCAATTGAAAAGTAATAAAAAACATAAAAAAAGACCTGAATTTACAGGTCTTTTTTGTTGTCACCGAATTTTAATATCCATAATCTTGAACATTTTTGTTTCTCCAATCTTTGTCAACTTTAACAAACAGCTTCAACATACATTTCACACCAAGCAAGCCCTCAACATATTTTCTCGCCTCTTGTCCAAGCATTTTCAGCATGCCGCCACCTTTTCCAATTATAATCCCTTTGTGCTGCTCCCTTTCACAAATGATGTCAACATCAATTTGAACAAAACTTTCACTCTCATCAAAATTTGTCACAACAACCGCCACCCCATGAGGAATTTCTTTGTCAATGTTGTTAAGCAAAAATCCGCGAATTTTCTCCGAAATCAAGAACGAAACACTTTTGTCGGTATAAAGTTCCTCGTCATAAATCGCGTCACCCTCTGGAAGCAGCGAAACAATTTTCTCAAGCAACTTTTCAACACTCTCCCCCGTCTCAACAGAAATTTTGAGAGCATCAACAGAATGCTTCGATTGCTTTTTATCAATCTTTGTTTGCACCAAAATCAGATTTTCCGTTTTTGTTTTCAGATTTTCAATGTAGTCAAGTTCTTCTTGCTCCATTTCCTTGCTTCCATCAAACAAATAAAGCACCACATCAGCGCTTGCAATCGCACTTCGCACATTTTTCATCATGAAGCGGTCTAGATTGTTTTTGCTGTGATGAATGCCAGGAGTGTCAACAAACACAATTTGATAGCCATCTCCATTCTTAATACCCAAAATGGAATTTCTTGTTGTTTGTCTGCGGTGAGACACAATTGCCACCTCTTCTCCAACAAGATAGTTCACCAAACTGCTCTTGCCAGCGTTAGGCTGTCCCAAAACAGCAACATACCCACACTTCATCTTGCCACCCCAAAACTACTCAAAATTTCCTCAGCAGTTTTCATCATCAATTTTTCATCATCCTTTTCAATATGGTCATACCCCAAAAGATGCAAAAGCCCATGCAAAGCCAAAAAGCAAATCTCACGATTCACGCTGTGTCCATATTCCTTCGCCTGTTTTTTCGCCACCTTTTTGCAAATTATAACATCCCCCAAAAAAAGATTCTCACCTTCAATTTCTGGTGTAAATTCGCTCAATTTTTGGTCAGGAGTCTTTTGCAAATTTGGAAAAGAAAGCACATCAGTCACGCGGTCAATTTGACGAAATTCAGCATTTAAACGCTTGATTTCATCACCGCTGACAAATCCAAGCGAAATTGTGACATTTGAAAAATCTTCTTTGAAGACCTCTTGTGCACACTCAAAAAGTCGTTCAATTTTCTTCTTATATGGAAAAAGTTTTCCCTCAACAGTCATTTGTTTCTCCCAATTTTCACACACTTATCACCTCTTCGGTGACGATGCAATAATTCACAATCGTCACGCCAGCAAGGTGGCGGAGCGTGTAGAACTCATCCTTTATTGTATCACAGTTTTCGCAATTTTCCAACGCTTTTTTTCGCGCTTTTTCAATATATTCCTCTTTCACTTCGTCAAATTTGCTTTCAACCACATTTTCGGCGAGCTCATAGACAACAGTTTTCTTCATTTTAAATGGCAAAAAGAGGTTTTTGACAAGGCTTGTCTCCTCAAATTCAACGTCATACATCTTAAAATCAAATTCCTCTTTGAAATTGTAAATTTCAAGCCCAAAAAGGGTGATTTCGCTTAGCACAGCCGTTCGCCCAGTGCGATTGACTTCAATGAAGGTTTCATAGTGGTCGACACTGCCCTCGTTGTAAACCTCCGCCTTGATTTCTGCTTTTGCTTCCACCTTCTTGAGGTTACCAGATGTGTCAATCATGTAAGGCGACACAAGTTCGTCTCCCGCCTGAACGACATCCCCTACCTTCACATTCAGTGTCCCAGAAATAAGGTTGATTTCGGTGATTTTGGCATCTTTTTTCGCCGCTATTGGCTTAAATTCACCATACATCTCGTCCGGCATCAACTTTTCCTTGATATTGATGACCAGCGTCTGCCCCTTAACAATACACGACACAAAACTTATGCCATCAAACTCGCTCATCAAACTTGATTCCACCGTTTCCGTGTCAATTATCGTCCGCATGGACGGGTTTTCCGTTTTGACAAACGCAACAATTTCCTCGGCAGAAAGCCTGTCCACTCCGCTGACCTCATATTGCAACACAAATCCACTCTGCAAAAAATAAAGAACAGAAATCACCACAACTGCCGCAATCAGCCCATAACACGAAAGCAATTGCTTAACCCTAAACGCCACCCCCTCGTGCTCAACAGCCTTCAAGTTGACATTTTTGTTTTTTAAAACTTTCAGCACTTTCTTATGCTCAAAATAAGAACACTTGAATGTTGTGTCATTCTTGGCATTTCTCTCAATTTCGGAGAGGTCAACTTTCTTTGATAATTCGTTCAAAAGCTTTTCCTGATTCAGCCCAGTGATATGAAATTTTGTCTCATTTTTCCATTTCATCAAATTTGTTCCACCTTCTTGATTTGCCCACAAATTTTGATTGTGTTGTCAGAAAGTTCAGACAAAATCATGTCTTTTCCTTCCACCACCACAACTGCCTTCTTCACCTTGAAAGAAATCAACTCCTTTGAAAGCGTCACAAGACCCAAATGCCCCTCAACATACAAAAGATACCCTGAAATGTTGATTATGTTGAAGTTCCCCAACTCAAACCCTTTTGGATTTTTCAGATTTTCCTTAATTTCATTCAAAAAATTAAACATATTTTTCACCCACACAACAATGTCTTCATGAAAAATGCAGCATTCTTCATGTCTATTGTATGAAAGTACAACAGCAAAAAGAATTGAAAACAATGAAAAAGACGAAGAAAATCAATCTTCGTCTTCAAAATCCTTTCGTCCAAGAATGTTTGTCATGATAATTTCCTGCATCTTTGGCGGAAGATTTTTGAGAATTTCTGCAATCTCAACATCACTCTTTCCGTTCAACTGATTGAGGTCGAATCGTGAAATTTCATCTTCATCAGCCAGCTCTTCATCTTCATCAAACTCGTCCTCATGCATTTGCATACTTTTCTTCAAGAACTCTTCATATTCCGCAAATTGGTCATCAATTTCAAAATCATTCTCATCATCAATTTCGTCTTCGTCGGCTTCAGCAAGTTCCTCTGCCGCCTCAAACGGGTTGAGTTTCAGAGGCTTCAGTTCCTTCTTCTTTTCAACTTGCTCGCCGACATCCAACGCAAAATCTTCAAGTTCGGCATCAACCTTTTGAGGCTCAGATTGAATTTCAGCAACTGGCTGTACAGCCTCATCAGCCGGAACGGAAGCATTAAGTTCAACAGGCTTCTTTTGAATTTCAACACTTCCACGGAGCTGGTCATAACGCTTTTTATCCTTGTTGTTTTTCAGAATAAAAAACGCAACAAATCCTCCGCAAAACAAGGCAATAACTACGCAATAAATAGCCATATACATGATTTTCGCTCCTTTAATCTTCATCGTTCTTCTTGCCAATAAGATGTCTTCTCATTTCAGTGTCCGCCTGCAAATTTTGCAACTTATAATAGTCCATTACATCCTTAATTTTTCCGCCTTCAATGGCCTTGACAACCGCCTTTGGCACCTCAGCCTCATTTTCAATGACCTTGAGTTTCATCTCTTCCGCTTTCGCTTTCATTTCCTGCTCAACTGCAACAGCAAGAAGGCGGCGATGTTCAAGCTGATTCGCAGCAATAATTCTACTCTTCTCAATTTGTTCCTTTTCAGCTGAAAGTCCTCTGTCATTTCCAAGGTCGATGTGAATCACGTCTGCTGACACAAGCTCATATTTCGAGTCGTCATCAATTGCAGCCTCAAAAATGGACTTATCCAAAAGTTCCGGACGAGCCACAAGCATGCTGGCTTGAAGCGTGTTTGCAATTTTTGTGACAACAGCCTCAGTTGCACGCGCAGAGATTGTTTCATCCGTTACGCCACGAAGAAAGTTCTTCAAATTCACTTTGAGGGTCAATGAAATTTTCACATTAACCTCTCTGTTGTCTTGCGCGACTGATGTGATAAGTGGAAGTTCGATAATTTTTGGATTGACGCACTCCCTGACAACCTCCAAAACATCTCTCCCAGATATATCAATCGCCTTCACAAATTCAAAATCAAAGTCCAGTTTTGCCATTTTTGCACTATTGAGACCCTCAACAACTTTCAAAGGATGGCCGCCACTTGTTGAAACAAGTTCCAAATCAAAGAGCGTCATGCCGGTGTGAGATTTCTTTGCCAAGATGTATGCCTCAACAATTTCTGTCACTGGAAGTTTTCTCATTTTCATGCTGATGGCTTTGAAAGCTGAAATATAGCATCCAGAAAAGAGCGCTGTGAAATATGCCTTACATGGCATCAAAATAAGCATTGTGACAACATAAATCAAAAGTAAACTTGCCAAAATTATAACAACGATAATTCCTGCGTTCATATTTTTCTCCTCACGGATATTATAGCACACTTGACGGCTGTTGTCTAGACCTAATTTGGGGGCGGAAGCCGTTTTTCTGCCCCCGCTTTGCGGGGCCCTTGGGCAGAAAAATAAAAAAAAGCCCGCCACCTTCGAAGCCTCCGCTTCGCTGCCGCGCGTCTTTTTTTCCAAGCGTTCCGCTTGGGGCTCCCGCCCCTCATCCTAAAACACTGATTCAGCCGTCAAGAAATTCAAAAGTCCAACTTTGAAATTATAATTCCAACCAGTCTCGCCTTTAATTTTCACCACATCGAAATAAACCTCAATGAAATCGCAACCTTCGTCACCCACAAACATATCACCATTCAAAGCTCCATAGAAGCCATATCCAGTGCTTGAAGGATTAAGCTCATAATATTCTCTGGCATTTGAATAACCATTTATGAGCATTGTTGCTTTTTCTTCTCCAATCACAACATCAGGAATCAAAGGGTTCACAAACGGATTGATTGCTCCGCCGCCAATCATGTTGTCAAATTTGGTTTTTATCACAACATCGGTGCCAAGCACAATGTCAGGATTGATTGTGTCTGTGTCAGTCATGGTCACCCAATTCACGTCAGGATCTGTGTTTGGAATTGTTCCATTTTTGCCATACTTGATTTTTTTTGTGCAATATTTGTCAACAGTATATTCCCCAACAGTATGGTCAAAATATCTGAAACCGACATTGATTGTCAGTTCTGGCAAAAACTTCAAATTCTTTTCAGGAACTGGGTCATCATAATATTCAAACGCCAAATACAAATCTCCAATAGCCTTGTTGATGTCCACATCCTGAGGATAAAGAACCATGCTTTGATATTCCGCCGACTCGATGTATTGGAACATGTTGCTGTCATCCTCGCCTTCATACGACATGAAGAAATAGTCTCCAACATAGTCCGAAATTTCAGACGCAAGATATGGCTTGTCCAAAGTCAACTTTCCATCAGCACCTTCAGCATCCACACCAATCGGAGCCTGCGTGCAGGCATAAGCAATCACATTTTCAATCACTTTGTCATAGTTGCGATTGAATGTCACAAATTCCGTTTTTGAAGGAATTGTTGAAACTCCGCCACCTTCAAGAGTCGTATAGTCATTCTTTGAAACTGCAAATTTGTTTTGCTTATATGCCGCTGCTCCAAGAACCTCATCTTTGATAAATCTTGCAAGTTGTTCTTTGTTTTTGTCAGTCACCCCAACATAACTGCCGAGCTCTTGATACAACGCTTTCACCCTGCCAAGAGAATCCTCAACAGAGATTGCATAATTTTCCCAGCCGTTAACTTTCATCCCTTTCACAAGACCATTGACATCATATTCAATTTCAAAGTCAAAAAGTGGGGCATATTCAGAGGTTTTGCCCTCAGCATCCAAATAATCATACCCCAAAACAAACAGATATGTCACATATTCAAGAGCGTCCTGATAGAAATTCGCTCCTATTTGCCCATAATCCTTATAAGGTGAAGTCCAATATTTCG
>JAGBFI010000010.1 GCA_017936585.1 Clostridia bacterium
CGCGCTGCCATTCACATACCATTGATAAGCGTACAAAGCCGGCACGCCATTGGTAGCAATCACGACTTCAAAAGAAGCAATTTTGCTCTCACTGCAAACACAACTTACAAATTGTCATTTGATTTCAAAACATTGGGAATTGTGCCCGGAGCGGAAAACAACACCAACATCAATGTTGTCATCAAAGGCGAAGACGGATTTGAACTTTACAGAGCAAACGGTCTCAGCACAAGCGGAAGCTGGCAAAAAGACTATGAAATTTACATCAAAACTCTTGAAAAGGGTGCAACAAATGCTTATATCGAAATTGAATTTGGCACATCAACCACACCAGTGAGAGGATTTGCATATTTCGACAATTTCTATCTCACAAGCACAACCGAAGCAATTCCAAGCAACAAATCCGTTGTTGACATGACAAACTATTATCTCAACCTCCCAACAAACAACATTCCTGACGATTTGAGTAGTTTGAATTCAGCCAACACTCCAGCATTCAAGGGAGAAAAGACAAGCGGAAACAACGACATCACAGGTGGAATTGTCAAGAGCGATGCTTTCGAAGAAACAAATCATTTCCACATTGCAAAGGCGAGTGACAATGATGAATCAAAAAATGTGTTCTATATCCAAAGCCAAGGCTCAGGTTCATACACATTGACATCGAAGTTCAATTTTGACCTTGAAGCTGAAAAATATTACACACTTTCATTCAAACTTAAAACAAAATTCAACGATTCAAATCTTGATACTGACAAAGAATACACTTATGGTGCAACAGTTGGTTTGACAGGTTTTGACTATATGTCAGAAATCAAATCAAACGATGAATATCAAGAATATAAAATCTACATCAGCCCATCTGAAGCAACCTCATCACAACTCTACATCGCTCTTGTTTGCGACGAAGATTTAATGGGTGCAGTTGCAATTTATGACATCGCACTTGCAGATGACCTCACTGAGGATGAATACAACAGCGCGAAAGAATCTGATGAAGATGAAGAACTTATCTTTGTTGCACAAAAATCTGATGCAGAAGATGATGGTGAAGGAGAATCTGACCCTGAAGAGGAAACTCCTACAAGCGAAGGTCAAGGATTTGACTGGTTGCTTGTTCCAACACTCATCACCGCCCTTGCAATTGTGATTGCAATTGTCGGGTACTTCATGAGAAAAATCAAAATCAAGAAGATTGAAGTGAAGAGAAAAGAATCTTATGACAGAAAGACAAGCCTCAATGTTGACGCAATCAAACTTAAGGCTGCAAAAGAAAGAACTGCTGAAGTTTCTGAAGTGCAAAGTTCACTTGACAAGTTCCAAAAAGAACTCGAAAACTTGGAAGCAGCACACAAACAAAAAGTTGTTGAACTTCGTGCAAAAGACAAAGGCAAAGTTTCAAAAGAAACTGACCGCGAATTTAAACAATTTGCTCAAAAACGTACAGTTATTTCAGAAAAGATTGACAATTTGAAGAAACAGATTGAAGAACTCAACTCCCCTGAACATCTCCTCTCTTTGGAAAGAAAAATCTATGCTCAAGAAGAAATGAAGCAAAGAGAACTTGCCAAAATCTCAAAGCAGAAAAACAAAGAAATGGACAAAGCAAAAGAGGAAGCAGAAAAGAAATCTGACAAATCTTCAAACAAAAAATCCAAAAAATAAGATTGCAAAATAAAAGAAAAGATGCCAAAATTTGGCATCTTTTTTGTTGCTTATTTTCCCCTCCCCCACTTTTTATTAAAAGAAAAAGATGATTAAAAATCATCTTCATCGTCGTCTTCGTCTTCATCCTCATCATCAAGGTCGTCATCGTCTTCGTCATCATCGAAGTCATCGCCAAAATCGTCATCTAAATCATCGTCATCAAGGTCGTCAAGTGAGCCATCATCAAGTCTGTCATCAAAGCCAATTCCTGAATCGAGGTCGTCATCGTCAAGCATATCATCGTCAAGATCATCTGTCACTGATGCCATATCGCCTGTTTCTTCATCATCATAAACAACTTCGTCTTCGTCACGGTTGAGGTAATCTTCCCAATCAGCAGCGCCATCCTCACCTTCACTGTGGTGATCTTTGAGGCAAGTTGCACACATAATTTCGTCTGGTTGAATGTAGTTTGTTTTGCAAATTGGGCAAAGTTCCAAATCCAAATCGCCAATAAATTCGTCTTTCTTTGCTGAAAGTTCTGCCTTGCAAACGCTGCAAAGTTTATCTTTCTTTTCAATATAGTTAAGTTCACATCTTGGGCATCTAACATAAACTGGTTTTCTCATAAATTCTCCTTACGCTTCGTATTCTACATACATTTACATTTATTGTCAACTAAATTAGACATCTTTTTTGACTTTTTTCAAAAGGCTATCTTCCGCCTGAGAAAGTCTCAAATATTTAGGCAACAACTCTTCCAAATTCACAAATTCACCCGCCTCAGCCTTGAGTTCAGCAAACTGCAACAAGTCCGCACTGCTCACATCAACCTCATCCATTTGACAATTTTGAAAGTCTCCAGCAAAAGCAAACCTTGGAAGATCAATCGCCTCAAATTGTTGCTTATCTATGATTCTCTCTTCGTCCAATTTTATTCCATTCTTGTCAAATGTAGCAACAAAAAACAAATTTGAAAGAGCGTTGATTGCACAAACAAAATTCTGCTCTCTTTTGCCACTTTTGGCTATTATATATGCCATAAGTTCCAAAGATGACAAGGAAATGAATTTCAGTTTTTCATTGGCACATCCAAGCGCTTTTGCAATCGCAACACCAATTCGAAGCCCCGTAAATGAACCTGGTCCCGTCACAACAGCCACTTTGTCAACATCCATGATGTCAACCTGTGCCTCTTCACACATCAAATCAATGGTGTTAAGCACGTTTTCAGAGTGTTTGCTTTTGGCATCGAGTGTTTTCATGACAACCTTTCTATCCTCCGTTTTAAGGACCAAATTTGCCGTCATAAAGGCAGTGTTTATTGCAAGCATCACTTTCCCTCCTCAATGATAATCGTTCTGTGGTTGTCACCATTCTTTTGAATTTCAACGACAAAATCGACCTCGTTAATCAGCCCCTCAACATTCTCTGGCCACTCAACAAAGCAAACGCCATCCAATGTGCTTTTGTCGAAATATTCCATAAAACCAACATTCATAGCATCCTCAGCTGACGCCAATCTGTACATATCAAAGTGATAAATCGGAAATGCCGCATTGTATGTGTTCAAGAGTGTGAACGTTGGGCTTGTGACCGTGTCTTTGCAGCCAAGTGCCGCCACAACAGCCTTAACGAAAGTGGTTTTGCCGCTGCCCAAATCGCCCTTGAGCAAAACGATTGTCTTTGGCTTCAGAACATGTGAAAAAGCCTCAGCAAGTTGCTGTGTTTGATTCATTGTTCCAATTTCCATTTTAATTCTCATTCGCTTTCTCCTTCTTTTTCTTTGCGCGACTTTTCTCATAGAGCCTCATCAAAGCAATTCCAATCGTGCAAATGACCGCCGAAATTGCAAAACCTGCAAGTACATCTGTCAGGTAGTGTTTTCCAAGATACATCCTCGAAATCGCCACCAACAGAACAAACGCCGAGCAAAACGTCACAATCAACGTCCTCATTCCCTTTCCCTTGTATTGCTGCCACAAGAAATAACCCAAAAAGATTGCAATCGCTGTTGCACACGCCACGTGTCCGCTTGGAAAACTGAAATCCATTACCGCATCGCCGATGTATGAAATCGAATCAAACGCATTATAAGGTCGAGGTCTTTGCACCCACTCTTTCAGCAGGTTGACAAAAAGATAAACAAATCCATAAGAGAACAAATACCACCCCAGCAACTTGCGTCTGAAGATTAGCAGCAAAACGCAGAGAGCAAGCACTCCCAAAACAGAGCCAATCTGCGAAATAACCTGAAAGGCAGCATCAAAAAATGGACTTCTGCCAGCTTGCAAAAATTCGATAATCTTAACTTCAAAATCCATGGCACTATTTTAGCAAAAAATGACAAAAGTTGCAACTAAAAACAAGTAATATCCCCAACAAATATGCCCTCTCCACCGGATAAACACATTCGTTCCTTCGCACTATTTTCAAAAATTTTAACAAAACTTACAATAAATCGTGATACAAATCCGATAAAAATGATAAATTTTGATGACAAATCATGGCAAACATCAACAAAACAATAAAGAAACAAACGTCAAAATCTTGACAATATTTCAACAAAAAAAAGCAAAGCCCCCCTTGCTTTTTCTTATTTTATTTTCAAACTGACGCTCACCCCGTCCTCAAAGTCATATGTGGTCGTCTCAAACCCCTCATCCTCTTTTAACGCCTGCAAAAATTTTCTCAAGTTGTTGACAATTGAGCGGTGCTTGTGAGCAATTTTTTCATCGGAGTTCACCAACCCATAAAACAAGACATCGTCAACAAAAAGAACTCCTCCAACGATCAAAATCTGTTTCAGAAATGGCAAATATCTGATATATTGTCCCTTTGGCCCATCCAGAAAAATGAAATCAAATTTCTCAGTCTTTTCCTCTGCCGCTTGTTTCAAAAATTCCATCGCATCACAACAATTCACCGTCACTCGCCCGCCAAATTCCACCAAATTTGTCTTTGCATCTTCAGCGTTTTGAGTGTCTTTTTCAATCGTTACAACACGGCATTCATCGCACTTTTCAAGCATAAGCGCCGCTGAATAGCCAATAAAAGTTCCGATCTCCAAAATTCTTTTTGGCCTCAACTTTTCGAGCGTTTCAACCAAAAGTTCTTCAGTTTTTGCTCTGATTATTGGATTATATTCGTGCCTTTTATAACCCACAAATTGTTCTTTTGTCTTCATAAAAAGCCCTTACGCCAAGAAGACAATTGTCAAAATCATAGGTCTTCTCTTTGTTCTTTTGAAAATGAAGTTTGACACATTTCTTCTGATTGTGTTTTTAATCACCGCAGGCTCACAGCCACGCAAGTCTTGCTCTTTCAAAGATGCCACAATCATGTTTTTTGTGTCTTGAACAAACGCTTCCGCTTCGTCTTGATAAACAACCCCTCTTGTGATGATGAATGGGTCGCCAGCAACCTCGCCAGAAACATTGTTGATTGTCAAAACAACAACACAAATTCCGTCTTCAGACAGCATTTTTCTTTCCTTCAAAACGTTGCTGTCCATATCACCAATTCCATAGCCGTCAATCAATCTTTGTCCAGCTGTTGTGAAGCCGACCTTTTTGATTGAGTTTGCAGAAAGTTCAACTTGTGCACCCAAGGTTGGAAGAATGATGTTTCTTTCGTCCATTCCGAGGTTCATGGCAAGTTGCTTGTGCATCTTAAGGTGGCGATATTCACCGTGAATAGGCATAAAGAATTTTGGCTTTGTCAAAGCGTGAATTGTTTTGATTTCCTCTTGGCAAGCGTGTCCAGAAGCGTGTACCTCAGAAAGTTCATCATAAATCACGTCCGCCCCCTTTTGGAACAACGCGTTGATAACTTTGTAAACGCTCTTTTCATTTCCAGGAATTGGAGAAGAAGAGAACACAATCAAGTCGTTCTCGCCAATTTTGATTTGTTTGAAATCTCCAGATGCCATTCTTGTCAAAGCAGAAAGAGGTTCTCCTTGGCTTCCAGTTGTCACAATAAGAAGCTCTTTATCTGCATATTTGTCGATTTTTTCGATGTCAATGATGTTCTCTCTGTTGAATGTGATTTCCCCAATTTTCATGCCAACATCAGTGATGTTGATCATGCTTCTTCCAGTGAAAGCAACCTTTCTGCCATACTTTTCAGCCAAATTCAAAATTTGTTGAAGTCTGTGAATGTTTGAAGCAAAAGTTGCCACAAAAATATGGTTGTCTGGATGTGCCTTGAAGATTTCGTCAAGAGCTCTTCCAACGCTCTTTTCGCTCATGGAATAGCCGCTTCTGCAAACGTTTGTGCTTTCGCACATCAAAAGGTTGACCCCCTTCTTTCCAAGTTCGCCAAAACGTTGCAAATCAGTCATAACTCCGTCAATGGGCTCGAAATCAATCTTAAAATCCCCAGTGTGCACAACATTTCCAACAGGAGTGTTGATGCAAAGAGCAAGAGCTCCTGCGATTGAGTGTGAAACTTTGATAAATTCCACTGAGAAAGCCCCTATTTTCAAAACATTCTTTGGCTTCACAGTGATTGCCTTGTAAGACACCTTTGGATGTTCTTTCATTTTGTTATCAACAAGCGCAAGCGTCAGCTTTGAACCATAAACAGGAGCCTTGATTTGTTCCAAAACAAAAGGAAGCGCCCCAATGTGGTCCTCGTGTCCGTGTGTCAAAATGAAAGCCTTGATTTTGTCGCGATTGTTCAAAAGATATGTGAAGTCTGGGATGACAACATCAATTCCTGGCAAATCATCACCCGGAAAAGTCAATCCAGCATCCACAACAATGATTTCATTGTTATATTCAAAGGCGGTCATATTTTTTCCGATTTCACCCACACCGCCCAAAAAGGTGATTTTAAGTTTGTTGTTCATTTTTTCTCCTTATAAAATTAAATCAAAATAGAACGCTAAAAAAGCGCAAAATCCCCCTGCTTAAATGCAAAGAGAAAGCCATAAACATTCAAATTTGCAACAGAATTCCCTAAAACGGCAAAAAATCACTTGCAAATATGTGTTATGTAAATCTGCTTACAGAATGTATGCAGTTTTGTTGATGTTGTCCACTTCTTCCAATTTTTTTGGCGTCAAAATGTTGTTTTCGTTGTAATAGAAACGCATTCCCTGACTTGAGAAAAAGATTGTCATGTTGTATACAATCAAGAATGTTGTCATAAGAGGAATCAAAACAACCATTCCATAGAGGCCGAAAATCATCACAATCAGCCAGAACAAAATGAAATTGACTGAGGTTGCCCCAAAAGTTGCCCAAAAGTGTCTTCTGACAGCCTTCAACCCCTTTTTGTATGCAGAGAAAATGTTGCAGTCGAAAACAATCAATGCAGGCATCCAGCCAAGCACAGTGAGTTGATTGAGTGTGAAGAAAAGCACCAAAACAACGAATGTGCAAACAGGCAAAAGGTAAGCGATAAAGAACGCGTCAGCAATTGTGCTCAACCCATAAATTGAGAAGAAAATTGCAGCGAGAACAATCAAGTTATAGAATGTTCTGCAAAGAGCATAGAGGAAAGATTTGTTCAAGGTCTTCACAAGTGCGCTGAAAAATCCAATTTTGTTTTTGCTTGTCATATAAGAATAAAGCATTGAAGAAAAAGCGTATTTTCCAACGTTAATCAAAAATGGCAAAATGATGAAAATCACAATCAGTCCATACACAACAAGCCCAACATTTGCGGCAAAAGCTTCAAACAAGATGCTTTCGGCAGCAATCAAAACATTGTGCATCCCCACGCCAACAGAACCTTGAAAAACTCCACTCAAAGAGCCGGCAACGTCCATCGCGTTAAAGTTTGAAGAAATGATGTCTTTAAATTCGAAAAGAGCAGGCAAAAGCAGGGCAAAACAAATCCCCCAAATCACAAGATAATACAAACAGTATTTGAGAGCCTTAACCCAATTAGAACCAAACAGTTTTAACGAATAAATAAACATAAATAAAAGTTCCTTAAACTTTTTTCTGACGAATTTATTATAGCATACAATATCAAAAATTTCAACAAATTTTCGTAACAAAATGGTTTTTCAATCAAACTTCAATTGAAACGAGTTTATAAATTGTTGTGCCACCAGGTGTCTTGACAGAAATTGTGTCGCCTTTTTTGTGACCAATAAGAGCCTTTCCAACAGGAGAAACATTGCTGATAATTCCGTTTCTTGGGTCACTTTCAGAAGAGCCAGTGATGCGATATTCAACTTCTTCATCAAAGTCTTCGTCATAGAGCTTCACTTTGCAGCCAACATTCACAATGTCCGCGTTGATTTTTTTCTTATCAATCACTTCTGCGTTTAGCAAAATACTTTCCATTTCAGTGATTTCAGCTTCAATTTGCGCCTGTTCGTCTTTCGCTGCATCGTATTCAGAGTTTTCAGACAAATCGCCAAATTCTCTTGCAATTCCGATACGTTTCACAACGTCAGGTCTTTTCACGGTTTTATAATAATTCAACTTTTCCTCAAGTTGTGCTTTTCCTTCTGGTGTCAAATAGTGTTTTTCCATTGTCATACTCCTTTTTCTTGTCGAGCCTTCCGCACTGAGATATTCAAAAAAAACAAACTATAAATAGTTTCTTTCTTTTTGTTGAAATATTCTCTTTTTGCAGTCAACATTTACAAACAATATATGTTTTGAAAATTGAATTCTTGACTTAACTCTATTATTTTAGTCCAAATCGCACAAAAAAGTCAACTAAATTTTCAATTTTGCAATAATTATCCCTCTTTTAACTGAAAATATCCTGAAACTGGATGCGTATTTTTTGAAATTTTTCAAACAATAAGAAAAAACAAACATCAAAAGGAGATTTAAATGTTCACACTTATTGCATTCATTCTCACCATAATTGGCAGCATAAATTGGCTTTCAATAGGCCTTTTGCAATATGACTTCATCGCCGGGTTTTTCGGCTTTCAAGGCAGCATTTTTTCGCGAATAATATACATCATTTTCGGCTCTGGAGCGATCTATCTTCTCATCCGAACTCTTGCAAACAAAGGCACATTCAAAATTTTTGAAAGGCGCAAGAAAAAGAAAAAAGAGGAAAACTCTCAAGATGTTGCAGCCGAACCCTCCCGTGCCAGCGTGGAAGCAAGCAAAGAGCTCTTTGAAGTACAAGGCGAGCCTCGCAAGTTCGATCCACAAGAGCGTTTTCTTGACGGCGAAGAGAGGAAAAGTGAAAACTCTGACAGTCTTTTTGACGAACATATCCAAAATCGGCACTAAAAACTTTCAATTTTTGTAAGAGTTTGTTTGCTTTTTTTAAAGAAAAATTGTATCCTTAAAGCAAATAAGGAGAAAATATGGTCACCCTTGTAATCTTAGATGGTTTTGGAGAAAATAAAACAAAATTTGGCAACGCAATCAAAAGCCAAGGAACTCCATATCTTGACAAACTCAAAAAAATGTATCCTCACACCCTGATTGAAGCCAGTGGCGAAGCTGTTGGTTTGCCAAAAGGCGTGATGGGAAACAGCGAAGTTGGACATCTGACACTTGGCTGTGGCAGAGTAATTTTGCAGGATTTGAAACTGATTGACAGCGAGATTGAAAATGGCAAATTTTTCAAAAATTCCTCCCTTCTCAAGGCAATGACGCACGCAGAAAAGCACAAAAGCAGCCTGCACATCATGGGGCTTATGTCAAATGGCGGTGTTCACTCTCAGCTTTCTCACCTCTATGCCATTTTGGAACTTGCAAAGAATTTTGACATCAAAAACATTTACATCCATGCGATCATGGATGGTCGTGACACAGGCTTTCGCGATGGTGAGAAATTCATCGAACAAATTGAAGAAAAAATTGCCGGAACAAACGCAAAAATTGCAACCGTGATTGGCAGAATTTATGCTATGGACAGGGAGAAACGCTACGAACGCGTTGAAAAGGCATACAAAATGCTTATGGAAGGCAAAGGAGAAAAAACAAACTCCGCAAAAGAGGCAGTCTTGGGCAGCTATGAAAATGGAATTTATGACGAATATATCGAACCTCAAATCATCGAAGAAAACGCAAAAATTCAAGATGATGACAGCATGATTTTCTTCAACTATCGCTCCGATCGTGCAAGAGAAATCTCTTTTGCATTGACAGATGAAAATTTCAAAGAATTTAACACAAAAAAACTCAACAATTTTCTTTTCACACCAATGACTGAATATTCCGACAAACTCAAACATCTTAACACAATCTACCCCCCAAAAGTTATGGAAGACAACCTTGCAAGCACGCTTTCAAAAGCCGGCAAAACACAATTTCACATTGCAGAAACAACGAAATATGCCCATGTCACTTTCTTCTTCAATGGTGGGATTGAACTTCCTTACAGAGGGGAAGAACGCAAGTTAATTGACAGCATAAATGTGAAGGATTTTTCACAATATCCAAAAATGCGAGCAAACGAAATCACACAAGATGTGCTTGAAGCCATCGCATCGGAAAAATATGATTTCATTTTGGTGAACTATTCCAACCCAGACATGATTGGGCACACTGGCAACTTCAACGCAACAAAAGAAGCAATTGAATGTGTCGACAAACAAGCCTATGCGGTCGCCCTAGCAACATTGATGGTTGGCGGAGATTGCATCATCACAGCAGACCACGGCAACGCCGAAGAAATGATGGACAAAGACGGCAACAAGCTGACAAAACACACCACAAACCCTGTGCCAGTGATTTTTGTCAGCGACAAGCACAAAAAAGCAAAACTCAAAAAAGGAAAGTCTCTGACAGCAATCGCACCAACAGTGTTGAAACTCTTGGAAGTTGAAAAGCCTGAAGCATTTGACGAACCTCTGTTTTAATTAAAAATTTTCGTGATAAAAATCGAAAATTACAGCACTAAAACAGAAAAATCACAAAACCAACACGGAAGTTCTCATCAAAATTCTCATTCATCTTTCTTTCCCGAGGCATTTGCACAAACTTTTCAAAAATAAAAACACCGTCAATGGTGTTTTTTTATATGCAAAAAATTCATTAACACAAAATATCGTCTAAGCCAAAATTTCTCTGTCATCAGATTTTCGTTTCCCTGGCTCAATTGCAACAACATTTTCCAAAATGGCAACTTTTTGACAAGAAACCTCATATGCAGTTTTATTTTCGACAGTGCCGTCCTCCAAAGTTTTTGAATATTCTCTCGATTGAATTCTTCCAACAATTTCCACTTTGCTTCCCACACCTTGGCTTGCAATAAATCTTGCGTTTCTTCCCCACATGATGCAAGGAATATAGTCAGATTTGCGATTGTTCATACGATTAACAGCCAACAAAACATCGCAAATCTCGCGCTCGAAAGGTGTTTTTCTGAAAACAGTGTCCTTGCAGATAAATCCAGTCAACGCAACCTCATTCATAAATTCACACTCGCCTGATTTGATTTCAAAATCCTTTGCAAATAAGTGCAAAATCAATCTACTTTTCTCCCCAAAAAGCTTGTTGTAGCTTCGATATTCCCCAGAAAGTTCCATAAAATCACCAACTTTTATCTCAGCCCCCGCCAATGTTCTTTCAGAAATTGTCACTGGTACAATGTCCTTAATTTTCGACAATCTTTCCACTTCAACTTTAAATTCAAAAAAGTTTTCCCCTTCAATTTCGTGAGATTTTGTTATCTCACTACACACTCTTCCGGCAACTCTTGCCACATTCACACTTTTTTCAATGTTATTCATAAATTTTCTCCTTAAATTTTGTGTTGTACTCCATTTCTGTCAATCGTGTAGTTTTCTTGATAAATCAAATCACCAATGCAAGACACTTTGTAGCCCTGAACTTTCAAACGGTTCAAAATCAACCTCAACCCATCCAAAACATGGTCAGAATTGTTGTGCATCAAAATGATTGAGCCGTTCTTTACCCGCGACAAAACTCGCCCCGAAATTTCGCTTGCCGAAAGCCCCTTCCAGTCAAGGCTGTCAACATCCCATTGAATAGTCTTCAAATTCAAGCTTTCCGCCACATCCAGCAAGTCGTTGTTGTAAGAACCAAACGGAGCCCTAAACAACTCGACCTCTTTGCCAGTCACAGCCTTGATTTTTGAAATTGATGTTTCAAGTTCACTTTTGATTGTTGTCTTGTCAAGCTTCGCCATGTCAGGATGAGTGTTTGAGTGAGTCCCGATTTCAAGCCCAGCCTCATCGATAGTCTTCACCATGTCTTGATAGTCATCCACCCAAAAACCGACCAAGAAAAAAGTTGCCGTCACGTCAAATTCGTCAAGGATTTCGATGATTTTCTCCGTCTTATCCGCTCCCCAAGCCGCATCAAAAGAAATTGCCACTTGTTTTTCCTCCGTCTCAACATTGTAGATTGGCACTTTTCGCGTTGAATAGCCAAAGTACACCTGTGCCGACGTTGCTCCGTTCACAGACAACGACAATAACACTGCGACCAAAAGCATAGCAACAAAAATTTTGATTGTTCTTGATTTGATAACGCAGAAATGCATACAAACCTCGCTTTTATTGTAATCTAAAATGTCCCATTTGGCAGAAGAGTTTTTGTTTTAAAATGTCCCTCTTTGTCGAAACTAAAAATTTCGCAATCCTGTCCAAACAAACTTTCAATTATAACCTATTTTTGTTGCATAAATTTTAGAACAACACCACAAACATTTCTCATAAATTTAAAGAAAACCACAAATTTCGGAATGGTTAAATTTTAAAACAACATCATAAAAACAAAAAAAGAATGGTTATATAGTTATAACCATTCTTTAATATTTTTCCTGATAATTTCCATTTTAAGAACTTTTACCAATAGAACGCACGAAGTTCCCACTTTCCGTTCAAATCAAACCAAATATTTGCGTCCACAACTTCAGAAGTAGGCTCAAACAATTCGCCGTTTTCGTCATAATATGCCGCTGCGTCAAAGCTGTTTGCAACGCTTCCCGCATTCTCACTTGGCAAGATCACAAGCTCAAACCCAGAGTTTTTGCTGAAACATTGACCAACGCTTCCGCCATTCAAGCAACCAACTAGTCCAGCGACTTCGCTGTCCACATTCAAACTATTGACAGTTGAAATTTCTGCAATATTTGAGCAGTTTTCAAAAGTGCAGTTTTCTGCATAGCCCACAAGTCCTGCAAAGTTCACTCTATCGTCATAGCCAATGTTTCCATCCTTTTCAGTCACCTGCGCTCCATACACATCAACAAAAGTCATATTGTCGACCTCAATCACGCAGCTGTGGTTGTTGACATTTTTGAATGTTGTGTTTTTCGCAGTTCCAACAACCGAGCCGACATTTGCATATCCACTCACTTTCCCACCAATCAAAGTCAAGTTTTTGATTGTTGCACCGTCAGTGAAGCCAAAAAGCCCACGATTTGAAAGCACCTGCCCATACGCTCCGCCAGTCAATGTCAGCCCGCTGATTGTGTAACCATTTCCATTATAAGCCCCCTTAAATGGAGAGTTCTCCGTTCCGATAGGATTGAAATTCACGCCGCTCAAATCAATGTCTGCGCCTTGTGTAAACACAACACCTTCAAAAGTTTCACCTCTTCTGACTTGCTCCGAAAGCCAAATCAAGTTTTCCTTCGACACAACTCTGTAAATCCCCTTATTTTCACCTGCCGCTGCGCCTGTTGTTGCATATGGTTCAAATCTTGCAATAATCTTAACGCTTGCAGCCTTTCCATTTGAGATGTCTGTTGCATAGTTTTCAAATGAGAACCTCATTTCTCTTGAGAGCAAATAGGTCTCGCTCCCTTTTTCCAAATAGAATCCAACAAACGCAACCCCAGAAGGAACGCTTGCAGTCAAACTAACCGGTGCAAGGCAATAGAGCTCGTTTGTCGCAACAAATTCTTTTGTGTTTGCAACATTGTTCTCACGGGACACCATCACAACATCGCCAGAAACACTGCCTTCAATCACTCCAGTGAAATCAAATTTCGCAAGCGTATAAAAGTTGTAAAGTGTGATGTCATTATATCCGCCAGCTTCAAACTTTGCCCTTCCCAAGTGAAACAACCACGCCTCAAGCACACCGTTGAAGGATGTCAAATTATCAACCGGAGTTATCTTTGGAAAGGCAAGGCTACTTGCAGTTGAATAATCACTTGTGAACGACATCTTGTCGAAATAATATCCCACATTTGCCGAAGGCGCAAAATTCATTGCAGCTCCAAAGAGTGCGTTGTCAGCGCCGCCAAAAGTTCTTTCCTCTGCGAGTTCGCCATTCATGTCGAAGGAAGTCTTTCCACCCAAATCGGTCTGAGCATAGGTTCCCACATTCTGCCACGAATTTGAATATTGTTCCAATCCAACATCAAACGTCATCTGAGTTCTTTCCCAACGTATGCACAAATTTTCACTTTGATTGTTTGCTCTGTCCCAATCAATTGCCGCAACAACTTGTGCATATGACACCGTGCTGTGGTCACGACTTAAATTGCCATAGAAATTGTTATACACATTTTCCGATACGTCGTCATATTCTTTCAAATCTTTAAAATTATAGACTCTACTCAATTTCACATCAACGACGACATCAAATATATATCCGTTAACATGAGAGTAGCTCATATAATTCCCAAGTTCCTTCCACAAGGATATACTGGAATCCGGAAGAAGCCTTCTGCTTGCCAATTGAGCTTCCTCAACAGCGGCTCCAGGTCCCGAAACATATTGATAAGTCAGCCCATAACTTATTTTTTTCAAATAAATGTAAGGGGTTCCATAATCCCATGTAAACGTTCCCGAAACGTCACTCAAATAGACCTCATTCTTAGCTCCCGCAACACCGCCAGTCAAAACTCCTGTGCCATGGTCAAAGGTGTTTTCCTCTTGCGTGACATTCCCTAAGTTATCCTTCTTGACAGCAGAATATCTGTTATCGGCCGCATAAAGAACTTCTTCGTTCTTTTCATATTCAATTTTATAGACAGCATATCCAACATCAGGAGAAATAGTATAGTTCATGGTGTCTTCATAATATACATTTGTTCCGCTTGAGCCAAAAGTAAGCCCTGCGCCGTCTTCGCCTCTGACAATTGTCAAATCGACGTTAGCCTTGTTCAAGTTTGTGGTGCTTTCAATGATTTTTCCATTCGCATCCACCAAAACAAACACAGGTTCAACCTTATCCGCATTCGCCCTAAACTTTGCCCGCATGCTTGCACTGTTTATGTAACTGTATGAGCCTCCCTGAATATATTTTGTACAGATGTTGAAATTGATTGGATACACTACGTCTGCAGCTGTTGAAGAAGTTCCAACATTTATATAGTTTTGGTTGTCATACGAATAAGTGATTGGATCTCTATAATCAAAACCACTGAATGTAAATTCCTCATTGTTTAAAAGAATGACCGAAATCCATGCTTTACTTTTTGTCGTGTTGTAATATGCACCTCTTAACAAAACATGAGAACTATATATCGAATTTTCCTGCCCCTTGAAGGTGGTCTCAATGAGCCCGCTTTGATATTTATAACTTTCTCTTGTAGGCTTGTTGTAATAACTGTCGATGGAGATTTCTGTCAGAGCACTCATAGGCACAATCATACAGTCATATCCACCAGATAAGTTTCTATCCCAAGTCTCAGAGTTCAACAGACGCTCAGCTCTTTCGGATGCACTGTAATATTGATGCACAACAGGAGAAATCATCCAACTCGAATACATTGTGCTATCATAATACTCTGACACTGAAAGAGAATACTCTGACCACCCAGTCAAACTTCTACCTCCTGCCGTTTCAGTCACCCAATAACCCAGTGAATATTCATCATTGTAAAAGAAATTATAGTCAGAAAGATAAAGAAAATAATCTTCAGCCTCAACAGAACTCATTCTGCCCGTAGAACCATTTTCATGTCTTGCCACCAAAGTTTGTGTGACATCGGAACTTGAATTTCCATAACAATTCTTTACTGTCCCGTTTGAAAAACCAGCAATCTGCCCCACATATGACGAGCCTGTCACATAAGAATAATTGACACAGTTGTAAACATAAATTTTTGTGTTGTTATCTGGAGACCAGTCACTCCAAAAATCAAATGTTTCATATTTCCCCATTTGCCCAATGATGCCGCCCACATAGGTTTTTCCAGAAAGTGCTCCATGATTAATACACCTATTTATCCAACCGTCGTCATAAATTCTTCCTGCAATTCCTCCAATATTGTCATAGGATTTAGCTCCTAAAACTGTCACATTCCCATAGTTTGCTGTGTCTTGTATAAATGTTTCGCCTTCATCTGCATATCCAAGGATTCCAGCAATACCGAGCGACAGCCCATCACAGAGATCAATATAAGCAGTGATATCCCCAAAATTAGAGCATTCGCTTATGTAAACATAGTTGTCAATACCACTATCTCCAACAATTCCGCCAATAACACTTGAACAAGCTTCATATGCATATATATCTCCATAATTATGACATCCAACAATAAACGTAGATTCATTAGCAAAGCAAAGTCCTATAATTCCTCCCACTGAACGAATATTCATATATGTCCAAAGCATACTATCCCCAAAGGCTTGCCCGTATAAATTGATGTTCCCCGAGTTTACACAATAATAAAGATTCAAGTCTTCCACTTTGCTGTCTGAGTTAGCTTTACAACCTCCAACCACTCCTCCAAGCGTCAGCATGCCACCCAAAAAAATGCCAGGATCATCATCTCCGTAAGGGGTTTCAATTGTTATAGATCCGGTGTTATAGCATGCGACCAAAGAACTCGACCAACCTGAAGCAACTCCCCCGACAACTCCTCCAATATACAACTCTGCATTTTGGTTCAGTGTTGCACCGCTGTAATTTTTATAATAAATTGCCCCCTCATTGACACAATTTTTCATGTCTGCAGTGTCGGATATTTGTCCAATAATTCCACCAATATTCACATATTGAACTTCTTTTTCTCCACTTGCTCTGCTAACCGAAATCGAAACTTTGCATCTTACATCTTCGATATTTGAATAGTAATAATCAGGAGCAGTTCCTGAGAGTCGACCTGCAAGCGCCCCAACATACATTGATGAGTTTGAAGTTGAACTTGCGGACCCAGTCACACTGATTGATCCTTGTAAATTCAAGTTGTAAACGCGACCACCATCGATACCGTAAAAAAGCCCACAAGTTGACTGCCTTGATGTTTGATTTACAGTCATTCCTGAAATCGTGTGACCATTTCCATCAAAGGATCCACTAAACATTCCAAAAAAGTTTGCTGAACCAATCCCTGTACCAACAACTCTCGCACCTATTGGAGTCCAAAGGTGTGCAGACAAGTCTATATCTGCAGTCAATATATAACAATAAGTCAAATTTTCTCCTGGAAACGCTCCATTTGAATAAGCCATCTTAACCAGTTGTCCAGCAGTTGCAATTTGATAGGGATTGTACGATGTTCCATCTCCACCATCAAACGCATCATCAGCATATGTATATTCTCCCGACCAGCTATGATCAAACCAATTTCCACTTGCTTTTGACTCAATTTCTTCCTCATCTTCTTCAGAAGCAGAAATTGACGCTGGAAGATAAGTTTGGACAGCAAAATACGTCCCTCCAACACATGTTAAGGACATAATCAATATTAAAATTCCAAAAAGAAATTTCTTCATGTTTTTATTATATACTAAAAAAGGCAAAACTCAAAAGAATTTCGCCATTTTTTTACACATTAATTATTATATAATTAAAAATTTCTTACTTTCACCAACAAAAGTTGTTGAATTTGACTTTATTTTGCACTCAGAAGCAGAGAAATCAACACTTTCAAACAACACTTCAATCCCAAAGAATGTGTAAACAACATTGTCATTTTGTTTTTCCATGTCGTTTGCTTGCTCAGTCCTCAAAGTCCCAACCAAATTTGTGTCGACATACACTTCAAATTCTTTCACCTCTTCAGAGCAAGTCACAACCAGCAAATTGTCTTGTCTTTGAACGTTCAAAATCTGATTTTGTCGCTGAATTGTCACCTCCAAGCCTGCCCCCGCTGCCGATTGCAAAATGCTTGGATTTGTTGAGCCGCCAATCACATAAACAGTGTACTTCCCAACCGCCACATTGCCGGTGTCAACGAGTGTTTCGGTTGTTGTTTCGGTTGTTGTCTGACTATTTGAATCAACAAAAACGACATTGTAAAATTCTGCCTGATAAAGTTCTCTCCACGAGATTTTTCCTTCGCTGGTGTTGTAAGTAATTTCCTGCACTTCGCCCAAATTCCAAGTTGGCTGCCAATTTACTGGAGAAGAATACTCTCCATTTACTGCACCATTTTCAGTTGCATAGCATACAGAAAAACGATAGGTTGAGCCAGCAACAATTCCAAAGTTCTGTTTTGAAAGATTCAGCGCGTTTTTGTCTGTTTTCACGGTGTCAAGAGTGACGTATTTTTCACCCATCAACTGTTCAATCTTAAACTCATACAAATATTGCCCGTTGTACTGTGCAACAAGATAGAAATCATCGTCCATCTGCTGCACTTGAAGCGTTTTTGGAATGTCACTTATCCCTTTGTTGCCAAGAAAAAGGAAGCATAGCCCTGCGGCTATCGCCAACCCTGCCAAAATTGAAGCACCAAAAAGAAAAAACTTTCTTGTTTTCATTTCGCTTTTAGTATAACTCAAAATGGATATTTTTGCAATTTTTTTGAGGCTGTTGACAAAATTTTTTATTTCAGCTGACAAAAAAAAGTTAAATAATTCAAAAACGCGTATTGACAAACATATCAAAACATGATAAAATAATTGTAAATTTGGAGGTAATTTATGTTATTGAGTATGAATTTCAGTAATCTTTCATCAGAAGGCTACGCAGCATTCATTCTTGCAATCATTTTCACAATTGTTTCAATCGCTGCATGCATCTTCTTTGTAAGACACAAATCAGTTGGAAACGTGATGACAGTACTCACAGCAATCGTTTTTCCAGCAGTAAGCGTACTTTGTTGGGTATATCTTCTTATGTTGGTGCTCGGATTTGATCTTGCATTGACACTTGGAATTGCATTTGCATCAGCTGGCGGCTACGTGATTGTTGCATTTGCAGTTGCAGGAATTGTGACCGCATTCATCAACACAAGAAAAAACAAACAACCAAAAGAAAAGAAAGAAAAAACAGAAAAAGTTTCTGCCCCTGTTGAAGAAGCGAAGGAACCAGCACAAGAAACAATCATCGCACCAATCTTGATGGTTGAACATAATACAGAAGCAGTTGAAAAACCTGCAGAAACACCAGCAGAAACAGTTGAGGAAAGTGTTGAAGAAACTGAAGAAGCAGAAGCAACAGCCGTGGCTGCAGAAGAGACATCAGAAGAAATCGCTGAAGAAGTTGCAGAAGAAAACACAGATGTTGCAGATGCAGAAGAAGTTGCTGAAACTGAGGAAAAAGCTGAGGTTTCAGAAGAAGTGACAGGAGCAACAGAAGAAACAATTGAAGCAGTTGAAGAAACTGAAAATGCTGAAGAATCCATTGTTGAAGAAGCGACTGAGGAAACAACAGAAAGCGAAATTTCAGAAGAACAACCTGCAACAGAAGAAATCAATGAAGAAACAACTGAAATTGTTGAGGCTCCAGTTGAAGAAACTGTTGTTGAAGAAGAAATTGAAAACATTGAAGAAGAGACAGCTGAAACAACTGAAACTGTTGAAGCAATCGAAACAGAAGCAACTGAAGAAATTGCAGAAAATGCTGAAACAGCAGAAGAAACAGCCGTGACTGCTGAAGAAATTGAAATCATTGCTCCTGCAGAGGACGAAGAACAAGAATAACAAAAAACAAAATTGGGACGACAAATTGTCGTCCTTTTTTATTCTTCTTAGGCCAACATTTCAACAGCATAATCAAAAGCGAGAAAAACCTATCAGTCAAAAAATAATTATTCAAAATTTGATTAAACAAATAAAAATTTTAAGCAAAATAAAAATACAAAAATTAAGAAATAAATAAGTAAATTAAAATAAACAATAAAAACAAAACAAAGAATAATAAAAATACTAAAAATCCCTAAATATCGAACAAAAAAACTGATTACTTAAAATCAGTTTTTGTTTTTTTTGACATATTTTTATTTATTTTGTTCTGTCGTCATTTTTTATATATTCTTTTTTCAATTCAGCAAAAATTGAACCTTCAAGTTCTGCTGCTGCAGCCCCATCTGATGAGTGGATGACATTCTTTGTCATGTCAAGTTCTTGCCCAAGAGCTGTTGGAATGTCACGTCTAATTGTTCCAACTGGTGGCAATATCAACTCTCCTGTTTCCTTGTTCTTTTTGATTGTTGGTCCAGCAAGTCCTCTGATCTCTGCAATTGCATTCTCCCCTTCAACAATCATGCCGTAAGCTTTGTCACTTGTGATATAATCTTCAAGTTCTTTATAGAAACTTTTTGCATTTTCATAACTTCCACGGAAGTGTTCGTGATAGTGTCTTTGCGCTCTTGGAACATCATATTGATGTAAGATGCTTCCAAAATTGTAATTCCATTTGCTTCCAAACGTCTTTTGATTTCGGCAATGACCTCCTTGCTGTTTGCAAATTCTGGTTTCACCATAACATAAGATTTTTCTTTCATATTTCCCCCTTTAACACTTTCATTTTATCGCACTTTCAGCCGTTTGTCAATACTGAATTTTTCTAAAATCGCAAAA
>JAGBFI010000011.1 GCA_017936585.1 Clostridia bacterium
GAGATAACTTTGCTAAGTTTGCCATTGATTTGAATTGGCAACTTAACTTCGTCTTCAACCAAGAATTTTTCGTTATATTCAGGCCATTTTGCATCCAAAATTGAAGCCCCAAACACCGTTTCATAGATTTCACTTGTGATATGTGGAGCAAGTGGGTTCAACAAAATCAAGAATTGTCTATATTCCTCTTTTGTGATAAATCCATCGTCTCTCACTTTCTTCAAGAAAATCATAAGAGAAGATATGATTGTGTTGAGTTTCAAATCTTCCAGGTCTTCTCCAACTTTCTTGATCAATTTGTTAAGTTCAACGATATGTTCTTTTGAAACCTCATCTCCCTTCACAATTTCTTGCAAGTTCCAAACTTTATCAAGGAAAGATGTGATTCCAGTGATTCCATCATATGTCCATGGAGTGTTATCTTCATATCCGCCCAAGAAGTGTAAGTGAAGTCTTGCGGCGTCTGCGCCATATTTGTCAATAACCTCAAGTGGTGAAACCCCATTTGTTGAGCTTTTACTCATCTTCTTACCCTGGTCGTCCAAAATAAGTCCACTGCCCATCTTGCGAATGAATGGGTCACGCGTTGGAACCGCACCAATTTCATACAAGAAGTTTTGCCAGAAGAAAGCATACAGCACGTGTCTTGTGATGTGTTCTGTTCCGCCAGTGTAAACATCCACACTCCCCCAATATTTTGCCTTTTCAAAGTCCACCAAGGCCTTGTCATTATGTGGGTCCATATATCTGAGCCAATACCAACTTGAGCCCGCCCAGTTTGGCATTGTGTCAGTTTCTCTTCTTGCATCGCCGCCACATTTTGGGCATTTGCATTTCACGAAGGTTTCAATCTTTGAAATTGGAGAATCTCCATTTGCATTTGGAAGATAGTCCTCTGTTTCAGGCAAAACAAGAGGCAAATCTTTTTCATCAAGCCCCACAGCACCGCACTTATCGCAGAAAACAACAGGGAATGGTTCTCCCCAATATCTTTGACGATTGAAAGGCCAGTCTGTCATTTTGTAGTTTGTTTGACGCTTGCCAACACCCATAGCTTCAATCTTGTCAGCAATCTTCACTTTTGCTTCCTTGACTGTCATGCCAGAAAACTCAGCAGAATTCATAAGTTTGCTGTTTTTTGCAAGATATTCTTTCTTCTCAACAGCACACTTTGAAACATCTCCCTCAATGACTTGAATCATAGGAATTCCAAATTCTTTAGCAAATTCAAAGTCTCTTTGGTCGTGGGTTGGAACAGCCATAACCGCCCCGGTGCCATACCCAGCAAGCACAAAATCCGCCAAATAGAGGGGCACTTTCGCGCCATTTACAGGATTCACAACATAAAGGCCCTTAAGAGCACACCCTGTTTTTTCTTTAAGATTTGACATTCTATCAAACTCGCTTCGAAGTGCAACTTTCTTGCGATATTCCTCCACTTCATCAAAGTTTTTGATGTAAGATTTAAGTTTGTCAACAAGTTCATGTTCTGGAGCCATAACCACAAAAGTTATGCCATAAACAGTCTCGATGCAAGTTGTGAAAATTTCAATATTTCCAAGTTTTTCGCCGCTGTCATCAAACAAGTCAAAAGCAACCTGCATTCCTTCGCTTTTGCCAATCCAGTTACGTTGAGCGTCTTTCAGATTGTCCGCCATTTGGATTCTGTCAACGTTGCCAAGCAGTTTCTCAGAATATTCCTTCATTTTCAAGAACCAAACCCAACGCTCTTCTTGAAGAACATCGCCGCCACAACGATCACATTTTCCACCTTGGCTGTCTTCATTTGAAAGTACAGTTTTGCAGTTTGGACAGAAATTTACAAAGCCCTGTTTTTTGTATGCTTTGTCGTTTTTCAAAAGTTGCAAGAAAATCCATTGTGTCCACTTGTAATATTCTGGATCACTTGTGCAAATTGTTCTGTCATAGTCAAAAGAAAGTCCAAGCGCTTTGGATTGGTCCAAAACCCTCTTCATTCCATCCCGCACAAAGTCGTGTGGATTGATTCCTTTTTTGATGGCAGCGTTTTCGGCAGGCAGGCCAAATGCATCTCCGCCAATTGGGAAGAGCACGTTGTACCCTTTCAAGCGCTTATATCTTGCCAATGCGTCAGCAGGAACAGTCCCCTTTAAGTGACCCATATGAAGGTTTCCGCTGATGTTGTAAAATTCATACAAAACATAAAATTTTGGTTTTGTTGGGTGAAAATCGACCGCTCTGAAAGGACGAGTTTCTTCCCATATTTTTTGCCATTTTTGTTCAACGGCTTTAAAATCATAGCTTTTCATATAAATCTCCTAGTTTTTGTGGATTGGTTTTGCCCAAACAGATGATGCCGCAATCAAGAACACGCCTGGCACATAGAAATATGTTGAAAATGGATAACTTAGCAAAAGGTCTGCGAAAGAACCCGTAATTCCAAGAATGCCCATGCCCATTGTCAGCCCAAGAAAAATGTCGCACGCAAAGAACAACAGATATCCAAAAAATGTCAGCCACTGAGTTTTGATGCAAATCAAAAGCGAGAGCAATGTCACAAAAGAATTGATGATGTACATCACGCTTGTCATTTCAAGCACGCCCAAATCAGGAAAATATTGAGGGATGATGAAATATGCAAGCAAACACAAGACAACACGAATGGCGACATTGACAATTCTGATTCCTTTGCTTTTTGTCAAACCTAAAGTGAAAAGCAAATAGAAGAATTGTGCAACGCAGAAGAATGCCAAGCCCATCAAGCGGTTTTCTTCAGAAGCCAGCAGCATCAAGAAACAATCAGCCACAACATGAAAAGCAAGAGCAAGCGTGATAAACAATTTTTTCGCAGTGAATTTCACAAAAACAAGTGAAAACAAAAAGCTGACCACAATACACGAGAAGGTCAATTTTTGTCCTTCCAAATCACCAACGAAACAAATGTATCCAAACATCCCAAAAACGGCAGCAGCAAACAAAACTGTTGCAAAAACTTTAAAACCAATATTTCTTTTATTTTCCATGCATATATAATAACACACAAACTTAAATTTACAAAATGTTTTGCCATATTTGCAGCCAAAAATCATCTTGTTTTTGCATCTTTTTGTTTTTGCTTTACAATTAAAAAGAAAAAGTGATACAATGTTTTGCAAGAAGTAAACAAAAAAAACAGCAAAGATCAGGAGTTCAGAATGAAAAAAACATTTAAAGTTATCATTGACACAGACCCAGGCGTTGACGACACAAACGCCCTCGTATATGTTATGAATGACCCACAATTTGACATCAAACTTTTCACAATATCAAACGGAAACATCAACCTTGACAAAGCCACAAGAAACATGTGCCACCTTTTGGACCTTTTTCACAAAGATACCCCTGTTGTCAAGGGGTTGAAAAAGCGTTTTGGCGGAAACACAGAAGACGCAACTTTTTTGCACACAAAAGAGGGCCTTGGCGGATATGTTCCCCCAAAAACAACAGTTACACAGCCTCAAAAGAAAGATGTTGCCGATGCAATGTATGAGGTTTTGAAGGCAAATCCAAAAGAAATCACCGTCATCGTGCTTGGACCACACACAAATTTTGCATATCTCCTGCAAAAGCACCCTGATGCAAAAGATTTGGTTAAAGATGTTTTGATGATGGGTGGAGCTCCAATGGGAATTGCTGCAAATCCAAATCACAATTCGTTCAACATTCGCACAGATGCACCTGCGTTCAAACAAACAATCGACAGTGCGCTACCAATCACAATGTGCCCTTCAAGCATAGGTCGCGACGAAGGATATTTTTCAAAAGAACACGTTGAGGAAATCAAAAACACAAATGACCTTGGAAAGTTTTTGGATAAAACATTTGAAACCTATTGGGAACCTGAATACAACAAAACTCGCATCGCCACGAACGATCTTTCAGCAATTTACTATCTCCCACATCCAAAGCTCTACAAAACAAAATCTGCGGATATTGAAGTTGACATCAAGACTGGAAAAACAACAGCTCATTTCAAAAGAAAAGGTCAATTCAAGATTGTTGTTGGGCTGAAAAGAAAGAAATTCATCAAACTCATGCTTGAAAAACTTAAAAACATGAGTGACATAAAAATTCCAGAACTTTATGTAGCCACAGCATCAAAGCAAAAAACTCAAAAGAAGACAACTGGAACACCTGTTACAAAAACAACAAAATCAAAGACCGCAGCAAAAGCTCCAACACAAAAAGCTTCCACAAAAACAAAAACTCAAACGCAGAAATCAAACGAAAAAACAACAAAAACATCAACAACAAAAACAGCTGCTAAAAAACAAACAGAAACTGCAGAAAAAAAACCACAAGCACAAAAAAGCAATAAATAATAAAAAGCAGTAAAACCTTTTCATAAAAAAAACAGCCATTTTTGCTGTTTTTTATTTTTTTATTAAACTACTCTTGATTTTTTAACTCTGAAGAATTTGTGTTTTCAATCTTGTTCTGCAAACTTTTGCTGGCTTTATAAAATTTCATTATCGCCACAACAATCACAACAACTTCAATGAAGCCCAACACCGCACTCACATATGTTCTGCAAAGAATGTTATAAAACACCAACAACAGGTTTGGAACAATAACAATCCATCTCATAGTTTGCAGATTTTTGACGCAAAAGGCACATGTAAACATCAAACTCGTCAAAAGCGGAATGATATCCAGCCAAGATTTCCAAAACACAACCGCAACTGTGATGTAGCACGCAAAGAAAATTGGCAAAAAGTGAAGTTTCGACAAAATCTCATGAATCTACAACTTTCGCATTAATTATAACATAGTCTTCCTAATAAGTTAAATCTTTTGCCAAACAAAAAACTTACTCCTTACGAAATAAGTTTTAATTAAGATTTTATTCATAAAATTCAAGCATCATCCCCTATCTCTGTCCTTTTCGGCAGAAGAGTTCCTCGTTGCAGTTTTTTCGGACTTCAAGCCGCTTTTGTGACTTTCATAAAAATTTGCTGTTGGATTTTTGAGAATTTCCTTCAGCCTCTTTTTTGCGAGAATGTCTGTTTTCAAATCCTCTTTTTTTGCTCTTTCAGCACACTCCTTCAATTTTTGTGCATAATACTTTTGCAGTTCTTTCTCATTCCCTTCAATACATTTCAAAAATGCCGCTTCCTCATCCCATTCTTCGCGGGAAACATAATAAGGATTTGGGACTCCGTTTCGCGAAACTTCGTTGCCATATTTATCTCGCACAATTCCAAACTTTTCATCCAATTTTGCAGGATTTGTTCTCATAAGTTCCAAGTCGGCATCAATCTCTGCTCGAATAACATCATATCCGATCGCCTTTTTGAACATTTCAAGTTCCTCAATCACCTTCTCGCAATACATCAACGTTCCGATATGCATGCTCTTTTTAATTGCCGCTTCCACAGAAGGCAACCACATTGGAAGTGCATACTTATCTTCCTCAAAATTGCTGACAATGATGTCTTTGACCTCCGGATTTGCCATGCACTGTTTCTTCGTGAAAACGCGGTTCACTTTTGGCTTCTCAATTTCATAGAAATATTCCTTTTCATAAATCAATCCAATGGATGTATCCACAACCCAAGTCTTCCCTCCACCAAAATCAGTAGTTTCAACAAAAGCGTGTTCGGCAAGTTCCTCTCCCGCTGTTATTCTCAACGACTCAATATCGGCATGCACCACCTGACAATTGTCAAATGCAAGTTGCATCAGCATTGCCCTATCATAACATTTTCCGTTGCACATTTCATTAACAAAAAGCATAATTGAAGCCGGAAACCCACCAACATCATAAGGTCTCAACGCGTCAAAAAGAGCACTTGGATAAGGAAAAACCTTTTTGTTCTCCAATCCATTGAAAATCAATTCATCTCTTTCTTTCAACTTTTTGATATCTTCAGCACTCAACTTTCTCATGGAGAAATTATATCACACTCTTTCTCTGTTGTGAAGCCCCCTTTTTCATATTTTGCAACAAATAAAGCCTAATAGTTTTCTTTCGCTGTCACAATTTCAACTCTGTCAAAACCCTCACCCAACTCTGGAACTTCAAGTTTATTGAAATAATAGTTAATCACATCATTTCCAACATTGCGGCTCCTGCTTTTATCCCTCGCATAGCACAGTTCAATGGGAGTGTCAAAATACACAGCAACCTTCTCAAGCAAAAGGTCCTCAAAATTACTCAAAATTCGTTTTCTCTCAAATCTATTGATGCTTGTCGCGTCAATAACAACATTCTGTCCATTCATCAAAAGTTTTCTTGCTCGGGAATACAGCACGGCAAACACCTGTGAGTTACGATCTTGCCTTGCTTCATCTTTCAAAAGCTCAGCCCTAATCACATCACTGGAAAGAACAACCGCATCCCTCGCCAGAATCTCCTGTGCATATGTAGATTTTCCACTTGCCGGCACCCCAACCAAAACATACAGTTTACTCATCCTGATAAACAAATCCCCCTTAAGCAATATTTCCTATTTCAAAATTCTCTGTTGCTTTATTTTTTCAAGATCTCTCATAGCCATATCATAAAACTTATCTGCTTGCTTTTGGCATCTTTCATCAATACCTGTAGCCACAACTCCATCATTTGACTTCATATTGCCCAAAGAACATTGATAATCTATGTATTGCGTAGTACCATAATAGTCCAATCCAACTTCAATTCTCACGAAAGAATCTTTGTCTCCTGTTATGGCTTCAAATTTTTTGTCTATTGTTGTGTCTCCAAAGTGATGTCTCATATCAATCAAATTACACAACTCCAAAGTTTTAATCCCCAAAGCGTTCGCCATTTGATTTAAAACTTTGATTTGCTCTTTATAAAAAACTCTTGAGTTCAATTTAAGTTGATCAATTGCAGGTTGAAAGTATTTGCTGTTTCTAAACATGTAGGTTGCAACATATTCTGTTATTGCTTCGTCAAGGAAAATTCCATGTCTTGGTCTTGAAAATTTAACCTTTTTGCTGTTTGTCATTTCAGTGTCGGAGTCTAATGTATATAAACTGGCACCTTTTCGAATGTGGTCAAGCTCGTGGAATATTGTACATTCATCCGCATAATCGCCATATTCCAGTGTATTCTCCCCAATATCTGCATTTGCACCAACACCTAAATCAGAATTATTCACAGTAACACAGTTCTTTATCAGATTCTCATTTCTTACTGCTCGTTTATCTGAGAACAAGCTTTTCAATTGCGAAAGATAATCCGCCTTGATTAACTTAATTACATCCCTGTTCATATTCTTCTCCAATTTTTGTATCTACACTGAAATATATTTCTCACTAATCAGATGTCTCCAGCTTTCTGCATGCAAATTAGTCAGCCAATAAGTTCTATGCTTTTATACACTCCAAAAATATCTTGAGGTTGTAAAGCCCACCTATATGCAGGATGAACCTCAACATTAAAACCGTTATCTATATCCTCATTAAACGCATACTTATTTTCATCATAATAATATCTAACAATCTCCTTATCCTTCGTATCTTTTCTCGCCGTAAAAAAGTTTATTTTATATAAAAATGCAGCTAATTTTCTTTCTGTAACAAGCTCTCCATTGCTGAATCGCATTTTTCCAACATGCTCAATAACTTTTTTCATCTTAATTGATAAATCTTGAGGAGTATATTGAAATTGAACTTTCGAATTTCTTGCATCTGGTTTCATTTCAAGCAAAACTTTTTGCAATTCTCGCAATTCCGAATTATATTCGTTCACAGTGTCCGTTAATCTTTCTTGTGAATACCTTTGAAAAACATTTTGAAAATCCCCTGTAAGAATCTTTTGATGTCCGTTATTAAAAGCTTCCTGAGCTGCCAATGAACATAATTTTACAAGATCTCTGGGACGCTGTCTAATCAATGATAAAACAACCCTGTGAATAGGTGCATTATTCCAGTGTCCTTCTCCTTTAAACTGCATTTCAAAAACTCCCTTAAAATTTTTTGCAAGTTCGTATTGGGAAAGTTTTAATAATCTCTTTTCGTCCAATGAAATTTTATTCTTAAAAAATATAATTCTTTTTGCAAGCATAGCCAAAATTTCATGATTGTTCCATTTAAGCCATACAATAGAATTTTCAATTTTATCTGTGGACTCATCAGATGTCCTAACAGCAAAATAAACACTACTCCTCAAAGCTATCCTAAATTTTATATTTGGAATTTCTCTTGTAATTGTTCGGAGAGCATTCAGTAAAGCTGAAATATTTTTAATTTCATGTTCTTGATTTGACCATCCTCTGTCAAGATCATCAATAAAAACTGTAACTTTCTTTTCGGTAAACAAAGTATTTTTAAACAATTTCAAAAAATCTCTATAAGAAATATCGTTGTCATATTTTTTAATATCTGTGAACTTTTTACCAAACAAATTAAACATCAATTTTGAGAATTTGCTCATCCAATTTTTAAAACTGCCATTTTCAGCACTTTTCCCCAAATCAAATAACGATTCAAGAAGTTTGTTAAAAACTATTTTTGACAATCCCTCTTGCCACATTTTTATCATTTTATTAAGATCTTTCTCAGTTTGATCAAATATGTCTTCTTGCCTTATAAAAATAGGTAAATTATTCGCTTCCTTCTCCTCTTTTTCA
>JAGBFI010000012.1 GCA_017936585.1 Clostridia bacterium
GCACTTGGCTGCCCTTTATAAAGGGTGATGACAAATGCTGATATGTAAAGCCCAAGTTCTCTCATGTTGTCAACGAGGCGTAAAACTTCGTTGTCATAAGAAAGTCCGAGGTCGGCACGAATTTTGTTTTTTTCGATGTCGTTTGAACTGATGCAGAAAATGATTTCCGCTTTATCCTTCATCTTTTGAAGCAGTTTGATTTTGATGTTTGGGTCAAACCCAGGAAGCACTCTTGCGGCGTGAAGATCGTCAAAAATTTTGCCGCCAAATTCCAAATAGAGTTTGTTGTGGAATTTTTTGATACGTTTGTTGATGTTTTCGCTTTGCAATTTCAAATATAAAGCGTTGTCGAAACAGATTTTGTTCATAAAATTTCTCCTACGAAAGTATTGTAACTCATTTTGAAAATATTTCATAATATTTTGCGAAATTTCTTTGCTTTTTTTTGATTTTATTGATATACTCATTTCATGAAAAGAGCATTAATTTTGACTGTGACAGCCGGAAATGGTCATAATTCCGCTGCCCGAGCAATGAAAAATAGACTTGAACAGGTTGGCATCGAATGCAAACTTGTTGATATTGTGAAGGAATACACATCTTCACTTAACACTTGGACGATTGACAAGGGATACAACTTGTCGGTTGGTTATCTTCGTCCAATTTATGATGCGTTTTATAAGGCGTATCTTGTGCACGACCCTAAAAAAGCAAGCGTTGCACCAACACAGAAAACAGTCAAAAAGATGAACGCTGCACTTCTGAAAACAATCTATGATTTCAAGCCTGATGTGATTTATGGAACGTCTTTTTATTGTGGCATGGCACTTGCAAACCTCAAGAGGGTTTATGACATTCCAGCGCAAGTGGTTTGCTGCATGCTTGACTATGTTGTTTCGCCATTTTGGGAGAGTTCAATCGACAGTGGTGCATATTTGACAATCACAAATGATGATTTCAGACAAACGTTGCTTGATAAAGGGTTTTCAAATGACAAGCTTGTTTCAACGGGCATCCCTGTTGATGAAAAGTTTTTGAAATTCATCGACAAGCGTGAGGCGCGTGAGAAACTGGGCTTGAAGCAAGATGTTTTCACGGTTTTTGTTTTCTACGGTGGCGGGCATTGGCGTGGTGGATACAGCGTGCTTAAAAAACTTGTCAAAAATTTCAAGCGAGAACTTCAAATTGTTATTGTGAATGGTCGTGACGAGAAAACAAAAGCGAAAATTGACAAGGAAATGTCAAAATATCCATCCAACATCACAGTGAAGAACATTGGCTTCTCAAAAGAAGTGGATTTGATTATGAGTGCGGTTGATGTGATGATTGGCAAAGGTGGCGGGCTTTCTGCAACTGAGGCTGTAAGCAAGGGGCTTCCACTGATTGCAACAAAAAAACTGCCTGGACAAGAATTTTACAACATCAAATATCTTCAAGAAAAAGGCACAGCGCTGACTTTCAAAAACGCCAAAGAACTTTTGAAACATGTGAATGACATTTATGACCATCCTGAAAAGTTGAAAGAAATGAGCATGCAACTTGAGGGCTTGAAAATGGAAGGTATGGCAAATGTTTTCAATTTGATTATGGGGCAAAAAGAAGTGAACTATGACGGAGTTGACACAAATGTCGATTATTCAAAAGTTGAAAAGAATGTTAACAAAGCACGAAAGGCACGTTATAAAGAGCTGAAAAAGAAGAAATAAACTCTTCTTGTGGATGAAAACAAATTTGTAATTAAGAGAAAAACATCAAAGAGATTTGGTGTTTTTTTGTTTGAATGATTTATGAAGCAAGGTGGACTTTTTTTCTTCGAGGGTGATGGCACTGTGGCTTTGGAAAGAGAAATTCTATGTGATTTTTGGCAGCTTTTTTGAAAAGAAAATGATTGCGTATGAAATGTGTTTTGGTGCGCAAACTAAGGGGTATGAACTGGCAAAATTCGTTGTATCTCATAATTCCGGCGGTGGCAATTTTGCTGCTTGTTTTTCCTGTTGAGGCAGAAGTGAGAGTGTCGTATAATCCACTTTTCAATCGCGGTGTTTTGGCTGTTTTTGTGTTTGGAAAAAAGATTTTATATTATATCGTTTCCTTTTATGGAAGCTATGTTGAACTTGAAAATGAGAAAGAAACAAAGAGACAAGAACTGGAATTTTCCAGCCAAAAATTTGCTGTTATGGAAGAATTTGGAAGGCAAATCAAGGACAAAATCCGCTTGAAAAAATTGTATGTTTTTTATAATATCGGCACGGGTGATGCGTTTTTAAGTGCAATGCTTTGTGGCTTTTTAAACAACATTTTGCTGCAAGTTTTTTTGTGGGTGAAAAGCCACAAGCCGACTGCATCGCTGTGTGTTTATGACACGGTTTCTTACAACACGGCCACATGTGAAATCGCGGGCAGATTGGCGGCGAGTATTTCTTTTTTTGATGTTGCATATTCTTTTGTACATTCGGTTATTCTAACAAAAAGGAAGAAACAACAGTGTGGCGAAAAATGTGAATAACGCACGATATGTTGTGTATTATGCTGCATAACACGCTATATATTTGGTGATTTTTAAAAGAAGCAAAAGGAGTTAAAATGAAAATTTACACAAATTCGACATCAATCAATGACATGATTTCAAGTGTGATGGACAAAATCAAAACTATTGCAGATTCCAGCACAATTGTTGGAGAGAGCATCAAAACCCCGGACGGGACAACCATCATTCCAATCTCAAAAGTGACGGTTGGATTTGTTGTTGGCGGAGGCGAATATGCAGACCTTTCTTCTCGCCGTGTGGCAAATCATTTTCCCATGAGCGGTGGCAGCAGTGGAGGGATGAGTGTGACTCCGGTTGGTTTTTTGATTTTGACTTTGGACGGAGATGTGCATTTTGTGAATGTTGAAAACAAAAGCCTTTATCAAACTGTTTTGAATATGTTTAATTCGCTTCTTGCAAAAATGGAAAAGGAGCAACAAAAAAAAGAGGATGAAGAAGATGAAGATTAAAAAAAAATGGATTGCTTTGTCATGCATTTTGCTGGCGTTTTGTTTTTTGTTCGTTGGGGTGGCAAATTGTGTGCAGGAGTCAATTTCGGCGATGTCAATTTCGGCGAGGGGGTGTGCCGTCATTGAAACTTCCACAAAAAGAAAACTTTTTACCATGAACGAAAACAAAAAAATGCCTATGGCAAGCACGACAAAAATTATGACGGCAATCACCGCCATTGAAAACTGCAAAGATTTGGATGAGAAGTTTGAAATTTCTCCGAAAGCTGTTGGGGTGCCGGGGACATCGCTCTATCTTCGAAAGGGGGATGTTTACAGCACACGTGATTTGCTTTATGCACTGATGCTTATTTCTGGGAATGATGCTTCAGTTGCAATTGCAGAACACGTGGCAGGCTCGACAAGTGAGTTTGTGACGATGATGAACGACCTCTGTCGCAAGATTGGTGCAGAAAACACTCATTTTGCAAACACTCATGGGCTTGACGCGGATGGGCACTACACAACTGCCTATGATCTTGCGTGCATAACGGCTTATGCACTTGAAAACGAAACTTTCAGTGAAATTGTCAGCACAAAGAACATCAAAATCACCAATGGTGAAGGGGAAAACCGATATTTGAAAAACAAAAACAAACTTCTCTCCACTTTGGAGGGGTGCATTGGTGTGAAGACAGGGTTCACCGATGACGCGGGCAGATGTCTGGTGTCGGCAATTGAAAAAGATGGCATGAAACTTGTGTGCGTTGTGCTCAATTGTGGGCCAATGTTTCAAGAAAGTGCCCTTCTGTTGCAAGAATGCGCAAAGGCCTATAAGCTTTATGATTTGACCGAACTTTATGACTATGACAAAACAATTTCAGTGGAAGATGGACGTACGGACAGTGCAGAAATTGGAACGATGGGTCATTTTGTTTATCCACTCACTGAAAGCGAACTTGCAAGGGTGAACGTTGTTTACACATGTCCGAAAAGTGTTGAGGCTCCACTCTCAAAGGGCAGCGAAGTTGGAAAAGTGGAAATATTTTTGAATAATGACTTGCTATTTTCTGAGAAAATCTATACAATAGAAGAGATTAAAACAAAGTCAATTATTCAAAGGATGCAAGATTTTTTCAAGAATTGGTGAAAGATAAATCCTCTTGAATGTTGACGCAAGAGGATTTTTTTTATGAGATTAAACAAATTTTTGAGTTCGTGTGGGTTGGCTTCAAGAAGAAAATGCGAAGAATACATTCTGGCGGGACGCGTTTCCGTCAACGGAAAAGTGGCTGACAGCCTTGGGATGCAGGTGAATGAAAAGAAGGATGTTGTGTGCGTGGATGGCACACAAATGAAACTCCCAAGTCAGTTTGAGTATTTGAAAATGCACAAGCCAAAGGGCTATGCTTGCACCGCTAAGGATGAAAGAGGAAGAAAGACAATTTTTGACCTTGTTGACAGTGATGTTCGACTTGTGCATGTTGGGCGTTTGGACTATGACACGGAAGGGCTTATTTTCTTGACAAATGATGGCGACTTTGCAAATCTTGTCACTCATCCAAAGTTCCACTTTGAGAAGGAATATCATGTCACTGTTGAAGGTGAGATGAAGGAAAGTGAGTTGGCAGTTCTTCGAAAGGGCGTTGTTGAAAATGGCGTTAGAATGCCAGCGGCAAAAGTTAAGGTTTTGGGCGTGGAAGAAAAGTTTACGAAACTTTCTGTCATCATTGACGAGGGACAAAACCACCAAGTTCGCAGAATGTTTGAAGCAATTGGCAAAAGCATTCGTCTTTTGAAACGTGTCAGAATTGGCGCGGTTGTTTTGGGTGGACTTTCAAGAGGAAAGACCAAGCCTATGACTGAAGAGGAAATTGCGTTTTTTAAAGGAGCAAAATGAGTAAGATTGTGGTCGTCGGAGCAGGAGCTGCAGGGCTTTTTGTCGCTGGTTTTTTGGCTGACAAGGGGCACGAGGTTGTTGTTTTTGACAAAAATGAAAAAGCGGGGAAAAAATTGTATATCACTGGCAAGGGCAGATGTAACTTGACAAATCTTTGTCCGCCTGACGAGTTTTTGGCGAACGTTGTCAGAGGCGAAAAGTTTTTGCGCACGGCAATTTACAATTTCACAAGCTATGACACGGTAGATTTTTTTGAGAGCCTTGGCCTGAAAACCAAAACGGAGCGGGGAAATCGAGTTTTTCCTGAGAGCGACAAGTCAAGTGATGTCATTCGAGTGCTGAAAGAGCGACACTGCAAAAACGTCCGCTTTAAGTTTGAAAAAGAGATTGCAAGCATTGAAAAAACAGAAGAGGGCTTTGTTTTGAATTCAAAAAAAGACATGTTGTTTGATAAGGTGATTGTTGCCACGGGCGGAAAGAGTTACAAAGCCACAGGCAGCGATGGAGCGGGTTTTAGATTTGCCAAAAAGTTTGGTCATTTTGTCGTGGAACCTGTGCCGGCTTTGTGCCCAATCAAAATCAAAAACAGATTTGTTAAAAAGCTTCAAGGGGTTTCACTCAAAAATGTTCGCCTGACCGCAAAAACCGAGAAAAGGGAATTGACTTTTTTTGGGGAAATGATGTTTACAGATGAGGGAATCACGGGACCAATTGTGCTTTCACTTTCAAGCAACATCAATCGCGCGGAGAAAGTGGCACTTTCGCTTGATTTCAAACCTGCGTTGACAGAACAACAGCTTGATGCCAGACTTTTGCGAGATTTTGAAGACGCAAAAAACAAGGAAATCAAAAGTGTGTTTCGCGGGTTATTTCCAAAGGCGGTGGCTGAGGTTTTTGAAAACGTGGTGAAAATCAGCGGCGACAGAAAGGTGAACTCAATCACAAAAGACGAGCGTGCAAAGATTGTTGAGTGCATAAAAAACTTTCCACTTGAGTACAATGGGCTGTATGATGTGGATGCGGGCATTGTGACGAGCGGCGGTGTGGAACTTTCTGAAATCAATCCAAAAACTTTTGAAAGCAAGAAGCAAAGTGGGCTTTATTTCTTGGGTGAAGTTTTGGATGTTGATGCTTTGACTGGGGGATTTAACTTGCAGATTTGTTGGGCGATAGCGTTTACCTGTGCAAAAAATTGGCAAGACTGAAAGGAGAAAAATTATGTTTTTTTATATATGTAAATTTTTGGCGTGGTTGCCACTTGTTATGCTTTTTCCAACAAGAATGAAAGGAAAGAAAAATCTGCCTAAAGGGAAGGCGATCATCTCTTGCAATCACAAATCGAACATGGACATTGTGAACTATCTTTTGCACACTCCAAAGAAAATCAAAATTTTGGCTAAAAAAGAGATTTTTAAAAACAAACTTTTTGGGGCTGTCATGAAGAGCTATGGGGGAATTCCAATTGACCGCGATTCCAATGACATCAATGCCATCAAAGAATGTATGAAAGCGTTGAAGGCGGGAAAACAACTTTTTGTTTTTCCAGAGGGAACAAGGCTGAAAGATGAGAGCAAAGTTTTGGGAGAACTTAAAAGCGGTATGGCTATGATTGCCGTCAAAACAAAAACACCGATTGTTCCTGTTTGGGTGGAGAAAAAAGCCAGAATTTTTAGAAGGAACACATATCGCATTGGTGAGGCGTTTGAACTGAGTGATTTCTATGGCAAAAAGCTTGACGAAGAAACACTGGCACAAGCAAATGAGGTTGTGAAACAAAAAATGCTTGCTCTTTATGAAGAAGGGGTTTCAGAGAAAGAAGCAAAAATGAAAAAGAAAAACAAAAATCGAAAAACACAAAAAGAAGGTTGATTTGCCTTCTTTTTATTGTTGCTCATTATTTTTGTGAGGGAAAGAGGAATGTTTTGATTTTGTTTGACTTTTTTCTTGATTTCTGATATGTTTATAAGGAAAAATCATTGTGTGTTTTGCTTGGACTTTTGCGACTTTGAAAAATATAAAAAAACAAATTGAATAAGCATTTCGCATGATATGAGACAGGAGAGATTAACATGAGCGAAAAATTTAATATGGAAATTATTGATAAGACTTTCACTTCTTATCGAAAAGGTCAGGCGTTTGAAGGGGTTGTTGTGTTACTTCGTGCCGATGGCTGCATTTTCAACATTGGGGGAAAGAATGATGCTTTCATCCCAGCAAGCGATTTTGAAGACTATTCAAAAGTGAAGATTGGCGACAGATTTTCTGTGGTGATCACAAATCAAAAAAATGAGGAAGGCTTGATTGAGGCGTCAAAAGCTTTGGCAGATGCACTTATTTTGGCAAATCAAAACGCACAAACGCTTCGCCTTGGAAGTAAGTTTTCGTTTGTTCCAACAGGCGTGGGCAACGGGCTTGTGTCAAAAATGGGAGATTATCAAATTCTCATTCCTTTTGCAGAAGTTTCAGAACACTATGTCAAAGATTTTCATAAGTTTGTTGGAAAACAAATGGAAGCGGTTGTCACCGAGATTGACAAAGAAAACAAAAGCATTGTTGGAAGTGTGAAGTTGCTTCAAGAACAAACTCGCGTGGCGATTGAAAAGAACTTTTGGAACAGCATTTTCATCAACAAGGTTGTGACTGGCACTGTTGAAAGAATTATGCCATACGGGGCGTTTGTCAGTGTTGACGGATTTGACTGTTTTTTGCATATTTCGCAGATGTCATATGACAGACTTGAAAAGGTTGAAGATGCCGTGCAAGTTGGACAAAAAATTCAAGTCAAAGTGATAAATCTTGACAGAGAAAACAAGAAAGTTGAGTTGTCACTCAAGGCACTTTTGGAAAACCCAAAACTTACAAGAATCAAACAACTTGAAATTGGCCAAGTTTATGAAGGCGAAGTCAGCAAACTTTTGCAATTTGGGGCAATAATCAAGGTTGAAAACGGCGCAACAGGGCTTATGCACATCTCAAACGCAACCGATGACAAAACAAAGAAGATTTATGAAATTGTCAAGGCTGGAGACAAGGTGCAAGTTGAAGTTATTTCAAAAGACGAAGAAGAGATGAAAGTTTCTTTCAAACTTGCAAAACTGAAGGATTAAAGAAGTTATTTAAACATAACATATTTGCTAACAAAAAAAACATAGAGATGCTTCAAAAATTAAAAAATAGCACACTTTTTGTGTGCTTATGCTAATGTGGCTCAGTCGGTAGAGCAGCTGATTCGTAATCAGCAGGTCGCGGGTTCGATTCCCGCCATTAGCTCCAAATGAATTAAAAAACTGTTTGATATGTTGAGATAAAATTTATATACATATAGTAAAGAGAAACTTTTATCCTTTTAAGGATTAACCATCTTGGTGATGTGAGATAAAAACTATTTTATGGTTAAGTCAATTTAAAAAGTTTATATTAATATTAGGAGTGGGTATGAGATTTACAGATGAAAATATAAGAAAATTATTTGGACATGAAGCTGCAGAGGATGACAATGAAGATAATTTTTTTAATTCCTATGTCAAGGGGCAAGCCTACGAGAAACTTAAAAGTTCTCTCCCTCTTTATGTTGTTGTGGGACATAAAGGAACTGGAAAATCTGCTCTGTTAAAAATCCTTGAAAAAGAGGAGAAGGAAGC
>JAGBFI010000013.1 GCA_017936585.1 Clostridia bacterium
AACAGTGCTGTGTTCCCACATTCGGAAATCCACGGGTCACAGAATATGTGCTTCTCACCGTGGCTTATCGCAGCTTATCACGTCCTTCATCGGCGCCTAGTGCCAAGGCATCCCCTATATGCTCTTTGTAGCTTTATCATTGGATTTCTTAGCATTTTCGCGATTGTTTGAAAAATCTCAAACAATTTCTCTTATACTCGACTTAAATTTGAGTATGCAAATATCGTATTACATTTAAAAACTGTTTTTGTTAATAAAAAGTTTAAACTCGTAATAATATTTGACTTTATCTTCTAAAATATGTAGTTGTCAAAGAACTGTTGCTGACAGTTGAATTTCATCAACCTTTCTCTGCGTCAGCATTCGTATTCTAACACAATGCGAAAAAGTTTGTCAACACTTTTTTCAAAAAAAATTTAATTTTTTTAAAAAATTTTTAAGATTTTTTCAAAACCCCCAGACGCCCCTCCGCGTGTTCGCAAAAAAGGGCGTTTTTTGGCAAAAAATTTTTTAAAAAAACTTTGAAAAATTTTTAAATTTCTTTAAAAGTGACAAAATTTTTAGTGTAAATTTAAAATTTTTTTACACTCTTTCATCCTCAAAAAGACAAAAATTTGAACAGAAAATCCACTTCTTCCTCACACATTCCCATTCAAGAATTTTTGAATATCTCGTCCAACTTTGAATTTGAAAAGTTTAAAAGCCCGATTTTTCTCCTTCTTTCTCTCCTTTTTGTTAAAAGCCTTTGTTGTCGCTTCTTGTAATATGTACATGTGCACCACATGCAGCATGCTTATATTTATATAATACAGTATATTTATTATATTATATATACATATATTCATGCACGGTTCATCCCTCACCCCGCAAATTCCATGCCGGATTCCAAAAATTTCTGCAAAAATTTACTCTACTCAAACACTCACACCCATGCAACGTCCTAATTTGTCCAACGTTCAAAAACTTTTTGAATTTAAACCTAAGTCCGAAAACACCTTATCATAAGTAGATAAAACAAAAAAGGAGAATTCTTAACACTCCCTTTTGTTTTTTCGCATTCAACCCCTATTCCAGTTTCAGCAGATATGCTTTTATTTGTTGTTTACTTGAATTTTATAAGGCTCGCCTCTCAATGGGAAGACCATTGTTCCTTTGACAACTGCAGAAGAATTTAAAGCTTTATCCATTTGCGCAACTGAAAGTTTTGTTTCTCCATAAAGCCCTGTACAAACATCAGTCAACAAATGTTCTGCATCTTCAACAAGTTGTTCATCGTCTTCAAGAATAGCTCTTTTGCCATAGGCAGAAATCACTTCCAAAATTTCCCTATCAGCATTCCCGCCTGCAAAATCCCCAACAAATTCTTTTCCCTTGATAATCTTCAAAAGTTCGCAAGATTCCTCACAGTATCCAAATTTAGTTGTTTGCTCAAGCAACGTCTTGCCAAGAATAAAGAACTTCTGCTGCAAATTTTCTGAAATTGGCAAAAAAGCAAATTCTTTTATCTTTCCAATCACAGCACCCAATGCTGTCTTTTGCTTCTTGACCTTCTTCTCAACTTGCAGTGCGTTGACATTGATTTTCCCAAGATTCATCATCTTTGCTTCACTCACAGTCTCAAATCCGTTCGACTTGAACTCTTCAAGCAGTGGACGCACCTTGCTTTTCATCAAGTTTTCAAAAAATTCATCTTCCAATCTTTCAATATATTGTTTTTTTGTTTCCATGTTTTCACCTCACAGAGTCTATCTTCCATAATTTTACTTTGTTTTGAACGTTTTGTCAATAGTCCATTTTTCTGAAATCGCTAAGAATGGCGAAATTTGGAAGATTTGAAAACAAAAGTGTTTTGAAATCTGTTGAAAAGTCTGTCGTTATTGTTGCTATTTCGCAAAAAACATGATATAATAGGAAGGTTAAAAATAGGAGAAAATATATGGACAAAATCACTAAAAACATTTACAGAAACCACTCTTGCAACGATGTTACACTCTCTGACGAAGGCCAGACCGTTCGCGTTGCTGGTTGGGTGGACACAGTTCGCGATCACGGCGGAATCACTTTTGTTGACCTTCGCGACCACTATGGAAAAGTTCAACTCGTCTTCCATTCTTTGCCAGAATTCAAACTTGCAAAAGAAACAGTCATCAGTGCTGAAGGAAAGGTTATGGCAAGAACAAAAGAAAACATCAATCCAAACCTTGCCACAGGAACAGTTGAAATTTTCGTTGAAAACGTGCAACTTTTGGGAGAATGCAAACTTACACCTCCATTCGACATCAGCGACAGCATGAATGTCAATGAAGAAGTGCGTTTGAAATATCGTTATCTCGATCTTCGCAACCCTGCAATGCAACAAAACATCTTGAAACGTATTGCCGTGATTGCCGACATCAGAAAATATATGTCAGAGCTTGGCTTTAACGAAATCACAACACCAATCTTGACAGTGAGTTCTCCAGAAGGCGCAAGAGACTATCTTGTTCCAAGCAGAGTAAATCAAGGAAAATTCTATGCTCTTCCACAAGCTCCACAACAATTCAAACAAATTTTGATGGTGTCTGGATTTGATAAATATTTCCAAATCGCCCCATGTTTCCGCGATGAGGACGCTCGTGCAGACCGTTGCCCTGGCGAATTCTATCAATTTGATATGGAAATGAGCTTTGCGACACAAGAAGACGTTTTTGCAGTTATGGAAGATGTCTTGCCAAAGATTTTCGAAAAACACGGAAAATATAAGGTTGACAAGGTTCCTTTCACAAGAATTGCATATCGTGATGCAATGGACAGATTCGGAACTGACAAGCCAGACCTTAGAAACCCACTTGAAATCACAAAACTCAACGATGTTTTTGCAAACACAACCTTCAACGCTTTCAAAGGAAAAACAGTGCACGGAATTTGCGCTCCTGTGAAAGATTTGCCAAGACGTCAATATGACGAACTTACAAACACAGCTTTGGAACTTGGTGCAAAAGGTCTTGCATATGTGAAATTGACTGAAGAAGGCTTGACAGGTCCACTTGTGAAGTTTATGTCTGAAGAAGAAATCAAAAACTTGCTTGCAAAAACAAACGCAACAGTTGGCGACGCGATCTTCATTGTTGCTGATGAATATAAAGTTGTTTGCAAGGTGCTTTCAACAATCAGAATGATGCTCGGCGAAAAACTTGGACTTATTGAAAAGAATATCTACAAATTCTGCTGGATTGTTGACTTCCCAATGTTTGAATACAACGAAGAAGAAGGCAAAGTTGACTTCTCTCACAACCCATTCTCAATGCCACAAGGCGGACTTGAGGCATTGGAAACAAAAGATCCATTGGAAATTTTGGCATATCAATATGACATTGTTGTCAACGGCGTTGAACTTTCATCTGGCGCTGTAAGAAACCATGACGTGAACATCATGAAAAAAGCATTCGAAATTGCTGGATATGATGAAGAAGTTTTGAAGAGCAAATTCTCAGCCCTTTACAACGCATTCCAATATGGAGCACCGCCTCACGCTGGCATCGCACCTGGGGTTGACAGAATGGTTATGCTTCTTGTTGACTCTCCATCAATCAGAGAAGTTGTTGCATTCCCTATGAACAAAAAGGCACAAGACGTAATGATGGGCGCACCTGGAACAGTCACAGAACAACAGCTCCGCGAATGCCATATCAAACTCAGATAAAAGCAAAAAATCAAAAAAATGACCAAAATTTGGTCATTTTTTATTGTTTTTCCTTAAATTTTAAGCAATTTTTTCGTTTTTGTGCAGCTTTTAACATTCAAGCAAAGACTTTTCATCTCTTCATTTCAAAAGTTTTTCGAGCAACTCTGTCGGTGTAAAATCTGAATTTTTACATGTCTTTTTTATTGCCTCAGTGCAAAGTTTGCCTCATACACTTCTGTCGTGCTTTGTGTCAATGAAACTGAAGTGTTTGTTTTTGACATTCACCCAATAGATTTTGTCCTTTGTGATAAAATCCCCTTTATAGAAAATCTTGGCACTTTTGATTTCCTCACTTCCCTTTTGTTTATATTCAATGTCATAAAAGTTATACCCCAAAAGATTGAGGAGTGGATTGATGTAATAAAGAGAATTGTTGATGTAAACAATACCAATCATAATCAAAACAAGCACATAAACGCAATATGCGCTGACGAGAGACAAATCAAGCGGAATGGCGAAGAAAACAAAAAGCGAAAAATAGCCCAAAAAGTGCTGGTCAGTGATGTTCTTTTTTGAAACAATTTCAACCTCAACAGAGGTGTCTTTTGAAAACTTGACATTCCAAACAAGCCCTACAACCCCCATAAGGATCAACAAAAGCAGTGTGACAAAATTGCTGGTGTTCAACACATTGAAGGTGAGATTTTGATTAATAATCTCCACAATCAATTTGACAAACACCAAAACATACATCGGCACAAATGCACTTATATATAAAAGCAAATTCTTAAAAAAACTTTTCATAATATTTATTTTAAATAAAAACATTAAAAAAATTAATTATTTTTCAAATAATATTTAATTTTTTATCAAAAAATATGCATTTTTTATTTTTTTAATTATTTTAAATTATTTTTCCTCCATATTTTTCGGGCATTGCTGAATTATATTATATTTATTATATATAATAATTTAAATAAATATATATCCTATTTTGTTTTGAATTATTTTTGCTTTATGATAAAATATTCTTAGATTGGAGAGGTGTCTATGGAGAGAAAAAATTATTTAATTAAAAATATTTTTTGTTTGTTTTTTGCACTTTGCTTTTTAGGTGCAGGATTTTTTGTTTTAAACAAACAACAAAACAATTTCGTGGCTCAAGCAGAAGTGACCTCAACAGATTCCCCTGTTGACAAAAATATCACCTATGACTATTTCCGCAAGACGGAATATAAAAACGAGACAGCTGTCGAAAACAGTCTCATCGGAAAAGACACATTCATGTATTACAATGATGGCACTTCAAACTCTCTCAAACTTTCTCTTGCCACAAACGGCTCCGGCACAACTGAAAACGACATCTACAATTATGTGTATTATCCAAACGAAGAAGACAAGAGCGTGTTTTATTTTTATCATGTAGGCCTCGTGAATGTTGCAATCAATGGCGAAGAAATTTTGAACAGCGAAAACCAAACAAGCAAAGTCTTTGATGCAAGCACCGGCAAATCATTCCCAAGTTTTTCATCTCTCGAACTTGAAACTTTTGAAATGGTGTTTGACGACCAAGGCACCGCTTCCAACGCAATCAGCATCATGAACTCAGACGGCAGCGTTCGAGAAGGTGTGTACACAGTTTCCATTTCCCTCATCCTTGTTTCTTGTGTTGACGGAAAAACTGACATGAGCGAAGCTCCAACGTCTTTCACAGACGAAGAGGTCAAACTTTCTTACAGTTTCTATGTTCTTGACCAGTCAAAATATTTCAAAAACAACAAGCCAAACATCACTTACAGCGGTTTTGACCATGATGTGACAATGTCAAGCGTGAACGGCACGACAGCATTCAAACTTTACAGCAACTATTCTTCAGAAGACAACAAAATCCCTTACATCGAATATGACTACACCCGCTTTGAAGCTTCAATCAAGAAGGAATTGGATGATGAAACTGAAACCCGCACTTTGGAATTTGACAAAGACCTTGCAGCAGTTGCTGAAAGCGGGAACAACATCATCAAAACACAATATATTGACGACAAATGCAGAGTTTACTTCACCGATGTTGGAGAATACACAGTCACACTCAACGCAATCAAAATTGTTGCAAGCAAAAGCGGTCTTTTGAAATACGATTTGAATGCCGTATCAACTCGCACACAAAACATTTTGACATACATATATGGTTATCAAGCAAAATACACCGACTTTGATTCATCTCTGGACGCAAATGGAGCACATCTTGAAGGCGAACTCAAAAACCTCAAATTCAGCGAAGAAAACGGAACTCAAATTGAAGGAATCTATGAAAACAGCGCAGATGTGACTGGCAGCTTCTTGAAATCAAACTCAGCTTACTCTCAAAATACAGCTGACAGACCTTCAGTTGGAAACACAACGTTTGTTCCAAAAAATGTCATCAACTATCTCAACAAAAACGACAGTGACGAAAAAACTGTTCTGAGTGCAGTTAAGACAAATCAAACACCAATTGAATTTACAACAAATCTGTCATCACTCAACACACAAGCAAGTTATATCTTCACAACAAACGCAAACTTACAGACAGATGCAAATTATGCCGAATCGACTTTCAAACTTGGAAATCAAAAATTATATTACAAGCAGTTTGAAGGCAGAACAGAGGGCTCAACCGGCACATATATTTACATCTTGGCTTACAACTATGGCAATTTCTATGACACAGAATCAAGCCCTGCTGCAAACAGAATCTATTATCAAGTATTCTTTTTTGAAATTTTCAAAGAGTTGACCTCCGTTGAAATTTTCACTGGCGATGAAGGCAACAAAAACTATGTTTCAACAGACACCTTCGTCAATGAAGACGTGACGATTCTCAGCACAACCCCAGCAGATTCATACAACAAAGATGTCACTGTTCAAATTTATGCTTTGGACTATAACCTTGCAAAACCAGACTATAGCACAGATTTTGGTGGAGAATATGGGATTTCTTTGGAAAAATATGGGAATTCAAAACTTGAAAAGAACGCAAAATACACAATTCGACTTTTCTACTCAAGCGACATCAAGGACGGTCTCGTGAGCACACACATCAATGAAGGCGGATATTTCAGAGAAACCGTTTTCACAATTGACAAAGACGACGTTCAAGACTTGCAAGTAAGAAATTTCGTTGAAAATGCTTCTCAATCAAACTTCAAGTTTGTTTCAAATGTTGAGCATTTCTCAACAAATCAAAATGTGGCTATTTCTTGGGAAGACAAGAATAGTGGAGCTCAAGTCTATGCATACTATAAGTGGTTTGAACTTTCTTCAGCAACATATTATTCAAACGATGCAACAAAACGCTCAACTTTGATTGAAAAGATGATAACAAATGGCTATATGCCAATCAACAGCATCCTCAACCTTGACACAACAAAGTCAACTTGGATTAAGTATGAAGGCAACACAAAAAATCAAACCTATCTTGAATCAGACTATATCCTCTCAGATGAAGGCTTTTATATCTTGGACGTGTATGACGAAGCTGGCAACCATAAATATGACGTGTTTATGCTTGACTACACCTCCCCTGTGTTTGCGTTGTATGAATACAACGAACAAACTCAAACAAGCGCCTACGACCTCATCAGTTCTTCAAAATATGTCACAAGCGATGCAACTCTTCGTTGGGGAAATTACAAGAGCATCTACGTTTCAAACTTCAACTCAGAAATTTACACAAATCCAATCTATGGCGAAGACAACATCCCTGATTTGACTGGAAATGAACTATATAGAACAAAAGCCGGTACATATGCAGAAGGAATTTATTTGAGCATCTATAACAAATTGTTCAAAAACGACTATATGCAATACATCAACATTCAAGACACTCCAATTTCAGCAGCGGACGGAATAAATTCACTGATTTCAAGTTACAGCAACATGTACATCACCGTTCCAATTGACGACACACACTATTTCACCGACAAGCAAAACCCACTTTTCACAAAGAAAACAAGCACTGACCACAAAACAGAAATTGAAGCGGACGAAGAAATGACTTACACAATTCTCATCAGAGACTTGTCAAACACAGTCTATGACCAAAATTATTTGGACGACCGCTATGCGGCTGTGCACTACACAAACTATTACAGCGCAAAACAAACAATCAATGTAAGTTTCGACTCTTCGGAATTCAGCATTTCTTACACAAATTCGAAGGGCGAAGTGGAAAATCTGACATCAAACATCGAACAAATTGGCGAAGCAAGGGATGAAGAAGGAACCCTTCTTGGCGCAACAAAAACTGTGTATTTAAGCCCAACAAAAATGAATAAGGCATTCACACTTTCATTCATTCCAACCATCACAAAAGACATTAACATTCAAGTTGAAAGCGTGACAATGAAATATTACACCTACGAGCCAAAATACGACAGCATCACAAAACGACACTATTATGGACTTTCAACATCAGCAACCGAGCTTCCAATTTACAGCTATGAGGACACAAAACAACCTTCAGAAAACAAGATGTCAATTCTGCTTCAGACTGACAAAAACAATGTGACAGCAGCTGGCAAATATGAAATCACAAGAACATACAAGACGTCAACTGGCTACAGTTTCAATCCAAACGATTATTACAGCCGCACATATGTTTTCTATGTGGATAGAAATGAGGTTGTGTCAAATCCGACTCAAGTGGAAGATGATGCTGGCGGAATCAAAACCACTCATCTTGAAAGCCTTGTTGGTGGTGACATCTTTGTTTCAATGTTCGACAATGGACAAAACGCTTCACTTGTTGTGACCTTCCCAAACAGCGAAGAAGGAAACACTGACGACACAACAATCTATAACAATACCACCAACGCTGACGAAGAAAACATCATTTTGACAACAAACAAGCTTCCTGTTTATGTTTATGTCCCAACGCTTAAATACACAAAATATGTGACAAAAGTGAACGATGACGGAGCAGAAGATGGGAATTATCATTTCGAAGTTTTAAGTTATGACGAGATGAATCAACACTACACAAAAACAACAACCGACCAAAACGGCAATGTGCTTTCAACTGAAATCATGCCAATATCTGACTACGTTTTGACAGCAGAAATTGAAAAGATTGTTCGTGATGAAAGCGGAAACATCAAATCTGCAAGCGTGGTGGCAAAATCTTCTTCAAACATTGTGGCATCTTCAAACGGAAAAATCACTGTCAATGAATCACTCACTACAAACGGATTCTTGAACCTCTATGACACAAACGGCAACAAAGTGGACTACCTTTCAGAGGCTGGTCAATACAGAGTGAAAATCATCCAAGGAAGATATGGCACCGGCACCGGAGACAACAACTTCGAACAATCACTTTATTTCCAATTTGAAATTCAAAAGACAAATCCTGACTTCTCTGTGCGCACAACTCAAGAATCAATCACATCAGAAGCAAGCAGTGTTTCAGGAATAAGCGAGATTTATTACACAAACCAATCAAATCTCAACTTGATTTGGGATGCAGCAAAAGACAAATATATGGCTGAAGTTGACATAGACAAAATCACCTTCAAAGTGAAAGGTAAGGCGGAAATTTTGACCGCAGCAGATGTTTGGGATGACAGCGGTTGGCCACAAAAACAAAGCGACAACACCTATCTTGCAGGGCTTGACTTGAAACAACTTGGGATTTATGAACACGGCACACAAATTGACATCACAATGCAATACAAAAATCAAGATACAGCTCAAGTCCTCTATCAACCTGTGACAAAACGTCTCATCATTGACCTTTCGGCTCCAAGCACAAACGTTGAAAATCTTGTTTCAAATGCAATTTCAACCAACATGCAAGGAATCATAACAAGAAACTCTCTCAGAGTTTATCTGAAAGCGTCCGGCAAAGACACAACAACTGACCTTAACAACACAAGCTACAACATCAGCAATTCAACCGACAAATATTTTGCATATTATTCATACACTGTTGGCAAGGGTTACGTCAAAACTCTTGTGGATTCTTTGGATTACAAAACTTACATCAGAAAGTTTTATGAAAACGGCAAAAACACAAAATACAATTCTGATTATCTTCAAACCCAAGAAACTGACCCATTGGCAAACCTGAGCAACTTTGACGAAGTGACTTCAGACACCGTTCTTGACTCGGATTGTTATTATGAAATTGTTGAAACTGACAAAGCGGGCAACAGGTCAATCTACACAATTTTTGTGACCGATTATGATTCATATCAAGATTTGATTTCATATTCATACACCGAATTTGAAGACCAAACTTTAAAGACTGCCGCCTACACCTCAGAAGACTTTGCAGCAGTTGAAAATCATGCAACCGCAAAACACAACATCTATTCTCAAACCGGCTTTGAAATCAACAACATCAACTTCTTTGGCGATGAATGGGCTCAAATCAAGCTTGAAACAGTTGACGCAAGAGGAATCAAAGATACAAAATATTTGATGATGACTCCTTGGAAGAAAGGCTATGTGCTTGCATTTGGTGTTGGAGAACCTATTGAAATTGCAATCTCAGACCTTATTGATGGCTCATACAGCTCAGAAAACAAGAATTGCATGACATTCTATAACAGAGAAAATAAATCTAACAGCGACATCTACATCAACATCCGCAACAGAACAATGGAAGATCTTTATGAACTCACCGACCAGCAAAACAGCGAGTTTATCAGATTCAACAAGCACCCATCGTCGGCAGAACTTGAAAGCACAACAACAGCACAACATTTCCTTACATACATCAAAATCACAGCAAACAACTCAAACACTCCACTTTATGAATATGAAAACAAACTCGGCTATGCCGAACTTTGGCCTTCAGTTGAGGAGAGTGTGCTTGTGAGCCATGATGAAAGTGCAAAGCAATTGAAATTTGAAATTGCCCCATCTCTCAACTTTGCAACAAACACACGAATCGAATATGTTTTCAAAGACAACTATGGCAAAGAATACAGCGATATGCACTTCTTCAAAGAGACAATCATCAGCACAGAATTCTCTGCTTACGGAAACCACTTATATTCATATGACGACAACGGAAAACTGGTTTACATCACAAAAGACGGCTTCCAATATTCATATAATGCAGCAAAATTCACCGTGCAACCATACAACTATGTTGGCGGAAAGAAAGTTGCTGAGGGCGAGCTTAAAGCAACAATGACTTCAGGAGATTCTGGTGGAATCACAACTGCAACATTCAGAACAAATGACGCAGACGGCATCTACAACGACAGTTTCGTGCTTGAAGTCCGCGATAGAGAATATCCAGAAAGATTGTATAAAGAAATTTATTTCACCCTTTACAACGAACTTCCAACAGCAAATCTTGACCCAACAAACAGACCAAATGTTGAGGGAGAATTTAAGTTCCAAGATGCAAAGGGCAACAATATCACAAGCGAAATTGTAAGCAACGTGACTGACGCGGATGGATATTTCTCAGAAGTGAGAATTCTTTTCAAAAACAAGGAAAGCACCTTCCTTCCAATCAAATATTCAATCAGCACTGACAAACTCAACTGGAGAGAACTCACATCGGGCGAACGCCTCACCTGCCAAAGCTCAAACATGGAAACATATTATGTGAAGGTTTGGTATGACGAGCAGGCCCTTGAAAACGAATTTGGAACAACCGCTTATGTGTTTGGAAATGTTCCTGAAAGCCAAATTTATAAATTCAACCTGTCATCGTTGACAGCAACCTATTGGATTGAAAAAACAGTGAACGGTGTCACCTCAGTTGTTGAAAAGAGTAGCTCAATTTACGTTGCAAATGACAGCAATGGAAACAGCGGCAGACAATACACAACCCACTACATCGTCAACCTTGCTTATGAAGATAGGGATTTGGTGGAAATCAAACTCAACAAAGAACAAGAACTTGAAGCGGTTTTCCAAGAACGATTTGACAACAACACTGAAAATGTAAAGAGTGACCTGTGGCTTATCACAAATCGTGACAGCACAACGGCAACAAGATTTGAAACCTACATTGTCATTTCATACATTCCAACCGACCCAGACGAAGGCATTGTGGACGAATTCTTTACTTATGACCTCAACGGAAATATCGACACATATGAAAATCTGGTGAACGTGACAAACACATCCGAAGATCCATATTATGTTGTCATTCCAGAATTGTACACAACCTACGACAAAATCGAACTGCAATGGTCAAAATATTATGGCATTGCACAAAACGAAATCAGCATCAAAATTGTGAAAGATGGAATCACCTTAAGCCCAACAGTTTACACAAGAACTTCTGGCGGGAAAGAATATAACTACACATATCTGACATACTCAGGCAAGTATTCAATTTCACTTTATGACGTTGCTGGGAATGTTCAAAAATTCAACAGAGGAACTTCTGGACAGACAGACATTTTCACCCTTATCTTCCTCAAAGATGTGCCATTCACGCTCACCTACACCGACATCGTGACAGGGGAAGAAGTGACAACCTTGCCTATCAAACAAGCAACTTACAACAGTGCAGTAACATTGAATATCGACCCAAAAACAATTTCTCAATTCTACTCAGGTCGCCCAACGCTCATCGTGAAGCGAAATGGGGAGGAGTATAAGAAAGAATTTGCGGACAATGCAACAACTTTCATGTTTGACGAAACCGGCTATTACGAAGTGACTTTCACCGCTCAAAGCAGCCAGCATGACGTGGACGCAATCAGATGGGAAACATATCAATTCACGATCCTCAACCCAAATGAATACAAGATTTCATATGTATACAACAAATATTCAAACTACTATGTTGAAAAGATTGTGAAGGATGGCGTTGACATCACTGCAGAACTGCTTAAAACGCTCGATATCGCCACAATCACGGTCGATAAGAACGAATACTTAACACAACTTCCACTCTCATATTTGGACGAAAAAACAGGCACTGGAGAATATTTGATTACGATCAATTCAAACAACCAACTCTTCAAAGGTTCAAGTTTAATCACAAGCTGGACATATAAAGTGAAGATTAAGTCCGGCAGTGCACCAATCAAGATTTCTCACCCTCAAGGCCAAGAAACAACTGATGTCATTGAAATTGATTTCAACTTGCAAAACATTTATGACGAGTTTGGCGAATGTACATTCAGGCTTGTGAAACAGACAGACGATGGACAACTTGTGGTTGTGACCAATTCATCTCTCCCAATCAATAGCGAATCAGTTGGCGACCACCCTGTTAGCATATCAAATGACACAGGAACCTTCTATGTTCAATTTGTTTCTCCAAGCGGAATTCTGTTGTTCAGCTACAAAGTTGTCAGAACTCCTCCAATGAACGCAGCTTCAATCATCGCAATTGTCATTTCTGTGATTGTATTGTTCGTTGTGATCTTCATCATTGTGAAACTGAGAAAGAGAATTTCCGTTAAGTAAGAAAAAAAGAATGCAAATTTTGCATTCTTTTTTATATAAGCCCCAGATTGTCTGGTGGTTATCTTACATAATTATAAAAAAAAGAGGTGACGATTGTGTCTCCTCATTTCTTGTTGTTTAAACAAATTAACTCAAAACAATTTTTTATTTTACGATTTCGTCATCTTTAGTTTTTTTTTGAGTTTTATAGTCATAGTTTGTGCTTGGGTCATATGCTCTGCCATTCATGAAATTTATAACATTGCCCTTTGAAACAAAGAAATTGTGCAAAGGCAAATCTTTCAAGCAGAACCATTCAATATCATCATGCTTCTCTGGCTCAGCGTTTTTAAATTCTCCTTCCCATGTTGTGCAAACAAATGCATGGTGAACAAAGTGCAACTTCTCGCTTACAAGACATTGGAAAAAATTGTCCCACTTAAAGTCAATGAGTTTAACCCCAAGTTCTTCCTGCATTTCTCTGACAGCTGTTTCTTCCATTGTTTCGCCAGCCTTTTGTGTGCCGCCTGGAAGGCCATATTGCCCAGCACCTGCCTTTGTACCCTTTCTTTTGTGAGCAGCAATCATAATCTCTCCAGTTTCTTCCTGACGCTTTACAAAAATAACATTGACAGCGGTTGCAATTGTTTTTTCATCATCAGTAACCGTTGAAATGTTAAGGTTGTTTTGTTTTCCATAATCCATATTTTTCATAAAATCACTCCTTTTGTTTCGCTCTAATTATATCAACATTTTCATCACGCTGTCAAGATTTTTGATGCAAATCAATTTCAACTTAAACACAATCTTGAGATAAACAAAAAAAAGCAACATATTGTTGCTTTTTTTTGATTTTAACTCTTATTTTTTGAGTTCTTTGTCAAGTTTTACTTTTGACACGATGAAGTAGATTACAACGCCTGCAAGAACAAGAACTGAAACCACAATCAAAATTGTTCCAACAACTTGATATGTCATAACTGCATCTTGAGCTTTTGCAGTAACTTCAATTGAGAATGTCTTTGTCGTCTTGTTTCCAATCTTATCTGTCATTTCAACTGTCAAAGTGTATGTTCCAACGTTTTGAAGGTCATAAACCATCAAATCTGTTGTTTCATATTTCAATGTAGGCTCTTCGCCATTTGCATCTTTGAGAGTAATAACTGGTTCTGCGCCATCAGCCATGTTTGCGTCTGTTGCATAGATCTTTGTCAAGTCAACCTTAACTTCGCCGATTTCATAGCTGTCAGCAAGGAAATCATCATCAAATGTCAAAGCTGGTCCTTCGTTGTCACCAACAGCGATCGTGTAAGTCTTTGATGTGCTGTTGCCATTGTTGTCAACAACATAGTAAGTAACAGTGATTTTTCCGTCAGTAACTTCACCGAAGTCTGTGAATTTGAAATCTTGTGTTTGTCCTTTGTATTCTGGAGTTTTGTTTTCTCCTGCCTTGCCAACTGGTCTCCAAGAAACAGTAATTTTTGATTCATTCAAGTTGATTCCGCTTGCATCTGTTGCTTGAATTCCGTAGATATCGATTGATTTGTTTGCTGCAAGTTCTGCTGAAGAAATTCCTTCTTCTTTATAGTTGTACGCTTTAAGAGATGGTCCCTTTGTGTCTTTAACCTCAATTCTGTATGTGTCGCTTGTGTCATTGTATTGCTTCAAATCTGCAATCCAAGAAAGCACTGTGTCTGTGTCGTTGAACATTGTTGCTGTTGCAGCTTGTCCGTTCTTTGTGATTTCAACAGACTCAGTTGTTGTCCCATCATCTTCTTTTGTCACAACTCTCTTCACATTGTAAACGTTTGCTCCGTCAACAACTTTAATTTCATTTTTGTCAACTGCATAGAATTTTGCTGTTGTGCTTCCATCAACGAGAGTGAAGCTTCCTGTTACTTCATCATAAACAAATGTGTTGTGGTTGTAAACAACGATTTCAGAATGATATTTGATTTCATATTTTTGAACTTTTTCTGCAACGAATGAGCCTTTCTTAACTCCTTCTGAGCCTTCAATATACCATCCCATATCTGTTGCTTTGCCGTCTTGGTCAACGCCAATCACAACATAGTTGATGTCTGCAAAGTCAACTGTTGGTTGCTCTGATTTCGCATATTCAGAATATGTCACGCTCTTTGGAATGTTGTATGAAATTGTTGGAGTTGAAACTTCAATTTCAACCTTGTCGTCCAATTCAACTGTTTGGTTTTCCATTGAAACGCTCATCTTTGGTTCTTGCCAATAGATGTCTCTTTCAACAACTGTGTAGTTTGCAAAATATGAAACTGAGTTTCCATTGCTGTCTTTCACAGTGATGCAAGCTTGATATTTTCCACCAAATGAAGCAACGAATGTTCCGCCCTTCACAACATAAGTCCCTCTTCCATCAAGAGAAGTAACTTTTGCTCTTCCTGTGCTCCCAGCAACATCAATATCTTCAATTGTTGTTCCATCAATGTGCTTCACTGAAATTTCATAAGAAACATATGAAACAGCATCATCTGAAACTGTGATTTCTGGCAACTTAACTGTTGCTCCTTGAAGAATGTCTTCGTCAAGAACTGCAATGTTTGCGTTCTCAAATTTTGGAGCTTCGTTGTCTTTTGATCTCATAATCTTCACTGTTTCGCCATAAACGTTTGCATTTCCAGCATCGTCATAAGTGAATGTGATGATTTGGAGTTCTTCTGCATCTGCAGGGGCATCTTTCAACTTGATTGAATATGAAGAAGCGCTGCTGTCTGTGATTTCAAGATATCCATCATTTCCGCCAGCTGTGTGCCAATCTGCATATTTAACTGTTGGGTCACTTCCGTCAACCATGATGTTCTTTGCAGAGATGTCTGTGTAAAGTTCTGTCAAATCAAGAAGTTCTGAACTTGCAATTGCTTGTCCATCTTCTCCGATGTGAGAAAGAACATTTCCTGCTCCATCGCGATAACGATAAGCAACTCTGAACAACAATCTTCCATCTGAATCAGATGTCTTCACTGTTGGAGCATCAAACTTCACTGTTGCTGTTGGAAGATATGCATCAGCAAGTGTTGTTGAGAAGTTGATTGTTGGAGCTTCACTATCTGTGTATGTTCCAACATACATTTTCTTTGAATTTGTTGTTGATTTGTTTCCAGCTGCATCTGTTGCAACATAGTGAACGTAGTATGTTCCTGCGCCCATTCCTGTTGAGGCTTCAGCTGTTGTTTGTCCAAATGTTTCATCTGAAGGGATGTAAGCAAATCCGAGACCTGCAATTTCTCCTCTTCCTTCTTCAGTTTCATACTTTTCTTGCAACCATGTCTTCAAAGCTGCAGAATCTGAGAATGTTTGTCCGAAAACATTTGCGTCTTTGAACAAATCATAAATGTGTCCAATGTTTCCATTGTCGATGACAATCAATGTTTTTGTTGATTTCAAATATGCAAGCATGTCAGCATCACTTGCAATTGTTTTGTTTGCTGCTTTTGCTGCCTTTTCAATCAAATAGTTGTTTGTCAACAAGTTTGTGTATGCATCAACTGATGTCTTGCGATAGTTGAACACCAAGTTATATTCATCATAGTGGTCAATCACAAGTCTTTCTTCTGTTGATGTGTCCACAATTTTACGAACAAGTGTTCCTGTTTTTGAAATGTTATCTTTCATTCCGATTGCATAAACAACAACGCTGTTTGCGTTTACGTTTGATGCAAGTTTGTGTGATTCGTCAACAATGTTTCCGTCTTCGTCAAGCTTTTCATCAGCTGCGTCATAAACGATTGAAACAGGGTTTTGCTTGTCTGTAAGGTTTTTAAGTGCATAAACACCGTCGCCAGTGCTTGCTGTTTTTCCGTAGAAATCAACGATTTCATAGTTGAATGTGTAATATCCATCTTGGAGTGGTGTGAATGATGTTGGGTCAACCAAATAACCATTTGCATTAATAACATCCCCGTAAACTGTCTTGTCAAGATCTGTATATGCCTTGTCTTCTGACTTTGCCATATATTTAACTTTAACTTTATAGAACACGTCAACTGACTCGCTTGCTGGAGTTGACTCTGTTGATGTCTTTCCGATTGCAGCTGGAAGTGAGATTTCCACACCTGTTTCGCCGCTTGTTGGGAAGTCACTTGCAAGGTCGAGAACAAGCTTGTAGTTTTTGTAATATCTTTCTGCTTCATTGTCAAACTTTGCTTTAACTTGCATTGTCTTTGTTGCAGAAGTCACAAATTCATCTCCCATATAGAATGAGAATTTGATTGTGTAAGAACCAGCTCCGTCAGCAGCTCTGAGGTCTGCATCCTTGATGAAGAACCCTGTTGTGCTGTCGCCGCCAAGAGTCAAAGAAGAAATGTTTGTTCCACCTGTTGCTGAAACAACGAGATAGTCCTTGCTTTCGTCAACAGTTGTAGGGAGTTTTGAAACAACCTCAACATTTTCGATTACATTTCCTTCTTCGTCCTTGATTTCTGGAGTTGGGATGTATACATTTGCCTCTCCTTCAACCATTGAAAGGTCAAGAATGCTTGGGATAAATTTTTCTTGATTGTTGTTGAAATTGATTGAAGCGCTTGAGAGCTCACTTTGAACTTTGAGGTCATATGAGTTTGTGTATGTGTCACCAAGAACGTCTGTGTATGTGTATGAATATGTGATGACATATGTTCCCTCTTTGTCTGCGACAAAATCAATGTTGCCGTCTTCGTCGAAGTCGCCAATTTTTTCTGTTGTTGCAGCAGAAGCTGAACCATATCTTACAGTCACTTCTGAAGAATCAATTGTCATGTATTCGCCACTGCCGTTGCTGTGTGTGACTTTTGTTCCTTCAATGCTTTCATCGCCAACAACCAATGTTGATTTCCCGCCGATGTAAGCTTTTGGAATGTTGTATGTTTGACCTCTTTTGATGACTGTGTCAACCTTTTCGCTTGAAGTGCCAACAGTCAAATAGTTATAGTCTGTTGTTTGATCTTCAATCGCAGCCAAAGCAAGTCCATCGATTGGTGTACAAAGTACGCTCAAGCCCAAAGCGAGAGTGAGTCCCAAACCTTTAAATAAAATTTTACGCTTTTGTCTTTTAACTTTCATAAAGAAAATCTCCTATTATGTCTATATATGGTTTAACATTGTCATTTTATCGTAATTTCACAATCAAAGTCAACAGAAAACAACTGACTCTGACGCGAAATTTAAAAATATTTTGCAGCAAGGTTTTGTTTATATGTAAAAATAAAAGTGCTTTCTTTGTCGAAAAATCTCAAAAGATTTTCTTTTATTAAAAAGTTCCTCGCGGTGCATCAATTTTATAGACAAAAAGCAGGCGTTCACCTGCTTTGTTAAACTTAAATGTTGTAAGAAACTTTAACACCAGGTCCCATTGTTGAAGCCAATGTAACACTCTTAATATATTGTCCTTTTGCAGCTGCTGGCTTTGCCTTTACAATGGCATCCATAAGCGCCCCAAAGTTTTCAACAAGCTTTTCTTTTCCAAAGCTCTTCTTTCCAATGATAACGTGAATGTTGTTTGTCTTGTCAAGTCTGTATTCAACCTTTCCGGCTTTAACATCCTTGATAGCCTTGGCAACATCTGTTGTCACTGTTCCACTCTTTGGGTTTGGCATCAAACCTTTAGGTCCAAGAATTTTTGCAATTCTTCCAACAACACCCATCATATCTGGAGTTGTGATGCAGACATCAAAATCAAGCCATCCACCGTTGATTTTTGCAACGATTTCTTCAGCACCAACAAATTCAGCGCCAGCTTTTGTTGCTTCGTCTGCTTTATCGCCACGTGCAATAACAAGCACGCGAACAGTCTTACCTGTTCCGTTTGGAAGAACAACCACACCACGAACTTGTTGGTCTGCGTTTCTTCCGTCAACGCCCAAACGAACGTGAAGTTCGATTGTTTCGTCAAATTTTGCTGTTGAAGTTTTCAAAACGTTTTCGATTGCATCTGCCACGTCATAAGAAGCGGCTCTGTCATAAACTTCAAGGCTCTTTTCGTATCTTTTACCCTTGTTCATCTTGCCCCTCCTTAATCAACAACTTCAACGCCCATGCTTCTTGCTGCACCAGCGATCATAGACATTGCACTTTCAATTGAAGCAGCGTTAAGATCAGGCATTTTTGTTTCTGCGATCTTTCTGATCTGCTCTGTAGTGATTTTTCCGACTTTTGTTTTGTTTGGTTTTGCAGAACCTTTATCAAGACCAATAGCCTTTTTGATAAGAACTGTTGCAGGTGGTGTTTTCAATTCGAATGTGAAACTTCTATCTTCATAGATTGTGATCACAACAGGAATAATAAACCCTGCTTGAGAAGCGGTTTTGTCGTTGAATTCCTTAACAAAGGCTCCGATGTTGATTCCATGAGGTCCGAGTGAAGAACCGACTGGTGGTCCTGGAGTGGCTTTGCCCGCTTCGAGTTGCAATTTAACAACTGCTTTTTCTTTCTTTGCCATTTTTGTCCTCCTAATGTGGTTGATATTGGATTTTGGCTAATCCTCCCACAAATTTCCTCCGCTTGTTTGAACTGCTGCGAAGTCGATTATCGTTTGTTTGCAATTCAGACAGTTTTGTGTCTTGACGGACAATATTTTAAGGCGATTTTTCAAAAAATCACCAAAAATATCACTTTTTTTTCGAATTTTTTGCAATTTATGCTTGAATTTTGTGAACTTGCTCGAAAGACAACTCAACGTTGTTTTCTCTTCCAAACATCTCAACAGTCACTGTCACAACCCCTGCTTCAGCATCGACTGCAACAACTGTTCCAATCATCTTGTCAAGTGGTCCTTCAATGATTTCAACCTTGTCACCAATTTCGATGTCAGTTTCAACCTTAATTTTTTCAAGGCGCATCTTCATGACTTCTTCTTCAGTGAGAGCAAGAGGACGTCCTTTTGGACCAACGAAACCTGTGATTCCACGAGTGTTTGTCACGTTGTGCCACAAATCGTCACCATAAATCATCTTAACCAAGAGATAGCATGGCATGCTTTTTCTTGTGACAAGTTTTTTCTTTCCGTTTTTTTCTTCGATTACGTCTTCTTCTGGAATAACCATTTCAAAAATCCTGTCTTGCAAGTTGAATTTTTTTACAACTGTTTCAAGATTTTCTTTTGCAACGTTTTCATAACCTGAAAAAGTGTGAAGCACATACCATTTAGGCTCATTTGAATGTTCCATAACTTAAAAACTCCTTAAACTGATTTCAATATGCCTGTTTTAGCCCACCAAAAGACCAACAAGCCACCCGAGCAGCGTGTTGACTCCGTATATGAAAAGTCCAAAAATGAGAACAAAAGCAATAACAATGCCAGTTTTCTTGACAACTTCTCCAAAAGTTGGCCATGTGACTTTTTTAAGTTCAGACACAGTTTCTTTTGTTTTCTTGACAAGTCCGCCTTTTTTCTCTTTGTCTTTCTTCTTTTTCTTGTCTTTTGAATTTTGAACTTGTTTCTTGTCGCTTTTTGCAGTTGTTTCTTGAGCTTTTACTTCCTCATTTTCAACAACTTGTGCGTCAAGGTTTTTCTGCTTCTTAGACATATTCCCTCCAAAAATCTACTTTCATCAAACAAAAACAAACCAACAATTATTTGGTTTCTTTATGTTTTGTTCTCTTGTTGCATCTTGGGCAATATTTGTTGATTTCAATTCTTTCAGCATTTGCAGAAGTGTTCTTCTCTGTTGAATAGTTTCTTTCTTTGCATTCAGTGCATTCAAGTGTGATAATTTTACGCTTTGGTGCTGCCATTTTCTTCTCCTAACAAAAAAACTAACACCCTTTTCAGAAGTGTCAGTTATAATATAGCACAATAAATACTCTAAGTCAAGTATTTTGGAAAATTTATGTAATTATTTTTTATCTCAAACCCCTTTCGTCAGAAGTTTTTGTTTTTGCTGCTTTAAACTCTCTGACTTCTTGTTCTTTGGCCAGAACTTTCTCCACAATTTGCTTTTTGATATCTTTGTCCAAAGCTGTTTTTGTTGGCAGTTTGAAAAACATCAAATCATATGAAGCCAAGTATGCAGAAGCGTCCACACCTTCCATATATCCACCTTCATTTGTCATGATAAGTGGGATATTTTCGTCAACGCTTGCAAACTCGATTGCATCAAAAGTTTTCAGGAAACTGACAAATCTCTTTCCAAGTTCGTCATCAATCACTGCCTCAATTTTTTCCTTCTTCATGCCGCCATGACGAAGTTCTGTTTCGATTGCAGTTTTATTTCTTCTTTCAAATTCCATTCCGCAGCTGATTGCTGTTGCAAGAATGACATCATCATATTCAAATTCTTTTGAAATGATTTTGTCTTCTTCACTCAAAAGAAGGTGAGCATAATATTTCATTGGAAGCTCCACGGTTTTTGCATCGTCTTCAAGATCAACTTTCTTTGAAATGATTTTTTTGTCCTCTTTTGAAAGCATTGCAACACTGATATCCTCTTTCAGAACTTTCAAATTGAAAAGTTCCTTTGTGTCGTTCTCGCTTTCATAAACAATTTGCTCTGAAAACTTTTTTGCAAGCTGCAATTTATTATCTTTAGTTGCAGAAAGCGGCATGCAAAGTTTTACCGCCCTTTTCTCCGGAAACAATGCATCATCCGCGGTGATTGTGTGAACACCAGGAGCCTTGTAAGCAGTTCCATTCAAAACATAGGCAGTTGGAATAACCAACATTTTTCTGCAAAGCAAAGCATAAGCTTTTCTTACATATTCTCTTTTCATATCAACAAAATCTCCTTATGCAACAATTATACCCCCAAAGATCTCGCAAGTCAATAGTCAATTTTGATTTTTCATCAAAAAAAGACGGTTTTCACATAAAGAAACCGTCTTTTTCCTTTAACATCTAATTCCTTCGCTGAATATGTAAGAGAATCTCACGCCATAGAATCCATCCAGCCATCTTGCACGCTCCGCACCATAACTGCGCATAACATAACCATTACCCAAGTCATATGCAAGGTCTCGCGTCCAATAATCTTCATAATCTCCGCCATTCTCACCAAGTAAGAATGCCGCAAAATCGGTCAATCTTGCACGCTTGTCTGTGAAAGTGATTTCTCCCAAAGAGACAACTTGCATTCCAGAAGCCTCTTTTGTTTCACTCGTCACAACATTTTGACTTGCTGCATCAGCAACTTTGTCAACAGAGATTTCTGCCGTTCCTGAATAGTTGAAACTCTGAGACCTGTCTGCAGCGTTCGCTTGATTTTCACTTGTGATTACCGCAATTTCACTGTCAGCAAAACTCCAACCTTCGTTTGTGTCATCAGTTGTAATCACTCCCACTGACAGAATTTTGTCACTTACAGCAGTGAAATTTTGAGTATAAGATCCATAAACAGCCCAATCTTCTGGATAATCTGTTTCTCTCACTCCATAGTCACTCACACGCCAACGGATAGGTTCCACCTTGAAGAAATATGCACATCCCGCAACAACATCCACCTCTTCTCCATTCAAAACAAGAGTTTTTGTTGATGGAGCAATAACCGCTGCATATTTTTCAACCATTCCATCACCATCCACATCATAAACATAAAGCAAAACATTTTGCAAATTTTGACCATCATTGTAAGTCATAGTCCCAACACTTGAAATGACAGAACTTTGATACCTCAAAGCTTCATTCAGTTCATCTCCGACATATGATTGAGGATATTCACCATCTTCAAAATAGAAATAATTTTCTTCCTCATCATACAAAAGCTTTGCAGCAGAATCAGGCTTAAAGAAAATAAAAACTTCAACGCCCTTCTCAACAAAAAGTGTTGAGGAAATTTCTTTTTCAGAAGGGCCTTGTCCGTCCAATCCAATACCTAAGAAAAGATATCCGTCATTTGCAACTCCATCAAACTCCAAAGTCGTCATCTTTAAAGACCAAACTTCGCCGCATTCATACTCAGTCGTCTCTGAATCCCAAGCTATTTGCACTGTCTCCAGATAGGTCTGCCCCGGTCTGTAACCTTCACGATAAGTCGTCACATCAACCGTCCCGCCATCATGAGAATGCACATATTCCTGTCCATTATATGTCATCACATAAACAAAGAACCTCTTAACGTCTCCATACCAATCAGCATATAGTTTCGTCACTTGCGTGCCTGTATCACTCACAAGCGCTCCACTTTTTTCAACAGTATCTCCACCCCACCAAAGGGCTTCGCCGTCTGTTGCAGCAGCCCAACCTCCTGAAGTCAAGTACTGTCCATTAGGGTCAACGAATGGAACTTCTGGAATCAAAACATCATCTCCATGCAGCCATTCCAAATCTTCAGGAACCTCTCCTTCTCCGCCATTTGCATCAAAGGCACAATGATAATATTGACATACATAAACTGAAACATCAATCATCCCTGTTTCAGGATTTATACCAGTCGAAACTGCTCCGAAAGACGAATCTACACTTGGACGTTCACAAAATCCGATTTTAAACAACTCCTCCAAAGACGCATCTTTTGCACAAACACCAACTTTTGCGTTATAGTCGGCGTCACCATTAAATTCCAGTAAAATTCTTGAAACTTCGCCAAGTTTTAACGTTTCTTTATCCATTGAAAAAATCGTTCCATTCTCCACAAAAACACTCAATTCAAAGTCATCGGTAGCCTCTTGTGAATAGTATGCGATATCGGCCTGCAATCCCCATCTAGCGTACAAAGTAATGGAGTATCTTTTGCTGTTATACTCAGAATAGCTTGTTGTACATTTCGTCGAATCGTCAACAATTTCACTTCCTGTCAGTTTTTTGGACCAGCCAAGAAAAACACACCCTTCTCTTTTCGCCGTTGGCAAGGGTTCTGATTTCTGTTCCTCCTGTTTATATACAATTATGCGGAATTTCGCATATTTAGATTCCCCATTGTTAACACCAACATACGAACGAAAGTTGTACATAACATCCGTATAAGAACTTTTTGTCTTGAATGTATTTTCATACACCCCAACGCCACCAATTGAGAAATTACACTGTCCAGTTGCAGACATGTCTGTTTGACCTGGAACATCATCCGGAGAGGTAAAAGTAAGCCAAATACCTTCCATTCCGCATTCGACAACCTCAATTCTAACAACATAAGTTGTGTTCAGTTCCAGTCTTTCATCCGCGTCATGAGCAAACTGATGCCATTGAACACCACCGGAATTGTTTGTTGTATTCAAAGTTATGAAAGTGTCTCCCGAAGTAGGCTCCGAGGCAATTGAAACGTCTCCATAGCACGAGACTTTCAATGGGTTATAAACATTGACCCCGACCTGTTTTTTTGGATTTGAATAAACACTTTCAACATCATAAACTCTTTTATGCTTAAGCTTAAATTCTCCACCATCCGAAACTTTCCAATCGCCATATCGAACGCAGCTGTTTTGCCCGTCCTCAGAATAACCAGAATTTATCGCCAACCAATAGGACTCTTGAGTTGGAGTAAAGGTTAAAGTTTTTGTTCCTTTTGAGCCGCCAGTTGTCGGCAAGTTATTATATGCAACAGAAGCGTTATCCCCTGCTTTTGGTGCTGAATCTAAAATCTGAACAGCAATCCCTGCATACCCTTGAGTTGCAACATAATCATACAATACCTCATAGGAGAAGGAAATGTCGTAGGCCACATTAAGTTGTGAAAAGTTCATTTCAACAGCAACAACTTCCCAAATTCCCCATACTCCACCAACAGACAAAACACTAGCGTCTGAAACAGCATCATAAGTCACATGTTGCGTAACGTACGGAGCATACACCCCATCATCCTCAAGTTGCATTGTTGTCCAATTTCTCAAATCGTTTACAGAGGTTTCAACCTCCCCACCATTTGAATCAAAGACAACCTCAACTTCAGACAAATATTCAAGATAAATACATATATGTTCAGCATAAACTCCCGCAACTCCAGCAGAATTTGCAATTGAATATACATCTTCAAACAAAAATTCAAACCCGTCATCATAAACCACAAGGTTTTCCGTACTATAACAACTCACATAAGAAACATACACATCTTCATAATGACGATACCCATTCACATAAATTCTAGAATTAAGATCAACCTCAAAACCATCAGGCTCGTTGCAGATATTGTCCGCATAGGTAGGCGTTCCATTCCAATACCACATCATATCGAAGTCCATGTACTCACGTTCCAAATCTTCCGTACCATCAGGAGCAATTAAATCAATATTTATCCTATACCGCGTTGCTTTTTCTTCCACAGACCCCTTCTCGCCGCCCGATAATTTCGAATCCTCAGGCTGTTCTATTTGAGGCTGGTCAGAGATACCCCCCCCCCCCGACCATCATCGGAGCCACACGCGGAAAGCAAAAGTCCACACCCCAATGCGAGCGTGAAACCGCAAAGTATCATAAATATCAAACTTAACACTTTTTTCACACTATTATTTTACATGTTTTGTCATTTTTTAGCAAATATTTTGCCATAATTTTTGAATTAAACCACAGGAATTCTTGAAATATTTTCTTGTTCCATTTTTTAATAGATAAAAATGTTTCAAAATCTCATCACAAAAACACAAAAAAAAATCTTCGAAAATTTGCAAAAAAAAGAGAGTTGTGGTAATCAGTTAATCGAAGCAGAATTCACAAACAAAGAATGGCACGGCACTGCGTCATGGACGCAAAACATCACAGACACAATGCTGAACGAAGTGATAAAGTAAATTAAAAGTGCTATGAGCACAAAAAAAAGAGATAGGTGTTTCCTATCTCTTCTTTTATGCAAATAAATAATAAGTTTTTCAACAAGAATCTAAGTTATCTTGTTCTCTTCTTGAATATGTCCGTGAGAACATACCCTCAATCGACTGTCATTTCTCTTTAAAAGGAGGTGATCCAGCGTCACCTTCCGATACCGCTACCTTGTTATGACTTCACCCCAGTCGCTGGCTTTACCTTAGACGGCTGCCTCCTTTGCAGGTTGGCTCACCGGCTTTGGGTCCCTCCAACTCCCATGGCGTGACAGGCGGTGTGTACCAGACC
>JAGBFI010000014.1 GCA_017936585.1 Clostridia bacterium
GTTTTGAATGCTCCAAAACTGCCGCTGCTTATGGAGGAGCACACTGATTTTTTGAGAGCAGAGATTGGATACCGCCTTTCTTTTTTGATGAAGGAAAATAAAATCAAGAAAAAAGACAGGGTTTTGTTTGTGGGGATTGGCAACCCTGCCGTGCCGGCGGACGCTTTTGGTGTGAAAACTGTGGAAAAAATTTCTATTATGCCTTTTAAGAAAAAGAACCGAATTTTCAAGATTATGCCAAATGTGTTTTTAAACACCGGACTGAATGCCTATGATGTTATTCATCTGATTGTGGAAGCGTTTGACATTGATACGGTTGTTTTGGTGGACAGTCTGGCGACAAAAAATATCGCAAGACTTGGAACATCAATCCAATTCAATGATGCGGGGCTGACACCGGGCAGCGCGTTGAACAATTTTGGAATGCCAATCAATAAGGGAACACTAAAAGTGCCTTGCATTTGTGTTGGCGTGCCATTTATGATTTCGGCAAAGGAAATTGGAGCAAAAAGAGATGTTTTTTTGACTGATAAAGATGTTGAGAGTCAGGTGGAGTTTTTGTCGTCTCTTGTGGCGGAAGTTTTGGACGGATTGATGTGACGAGGAGAGGGGTAGGCAAGGAAGCCGCGCAAACGCAGTTTGCGCGCAGTGCACGCCGTAGGGCGGGCTGTGCATTTTTCTTCACGGCTGTGCAGAAAAATTGCTTCCTTGCCCACGGCAAGCAAATTTCAACATTCTTTTGCATATATAAACACTATGAAAAATGTCCTTTTAATCGACAGCGGCAGTGGGGGGATCAATATCCTGAAAGAGTGTGTTCGCCAAGTGCCAAACTGCAACTATTTGATGTTCTGCGACAACAAAAATCTTCCCTACGGGACCAAGACAGTTTCTCAATTGCAAGCCGTAACTCTTGAAAACCTTGCATCAATAACAAAGTTTTTTGATTTTGATATTGTCATCCTTGCGTGCAACACTCTCACTTGCACTTGCCTTGAAAAGTGCAGAGAAGTCTATCCTGACAAAATCTTCATCGGAACCGTTCCAGCTGTGAAACCTGCACTTGAGAGATTTTCCACTCAAGACATTCTTGTTCTTGCCACACCTGTGACAATAAAACATAATAAATTGATAAACAAACATCCCGATTTAGTTCTCAAATCTATGCCAACGCTTGCAACAGAGATTGATGCTCATTTGGATGAACTTGAACTGTTGCAGCCGCTTCTTTTGCAATCGCTTCAGCCATTCCGTCCAAAGGCGATTGTGCTTGGCTGCACTCACTACACATCAGTTTCATACCTTCTTCAAATGCAGTTCCCTCACGCAGAGATTTTTGACAGCAGAGAGGGGGTTGCCAAGCGGCTTTTGCATTTTGTTGGACAGGAAGAAAAATCCTATCAGGTGCAAATTATTGTTACAGAAAATCCATCTCTTTTGCCTCGTTTTTGGAACTATTATTTATCGCAATAAAAAAGCACACAAAATCTTGTGTGCTTCAATTTGTTTTTAACCTTCAAACAAGTTTGAATTCAGGAAAACAGGCTCGCAAGTCACATTGATTCCAAGTTTTTTGAGAGTTTGTTCTTCTGCTTGAGGCAAAATGTAGGTGCAGTGAGCATCGCAACCATGCAAGTTTTCAATTTGTTCCATAGCCTTTTTGGCTTTTTCATTTTTTGATGTGCAGATTGACAAAGCAACAAGCACGTCATCCAACGTGAGAACGCTGCTGTGAGATTTGAGAACCTTTGTGCGGTATTCCACGATTGGAAGAAGGATGTCGTCTGTGATGATGTCGAAATCGTCACCAAGCCCTGCCAAAGTGCGGAGAGCATTCAACACAACTGCTGCACTTGCAGAAACAATTTTCTTTGTTTTTCCGGTCACAATTTGCCCTTCTGGAAGTTCCAAGGCAATGCAGGGATATCCGCTTGAACGAGAGGTGTCTTTTGCTGTTTCAATCACTTTTAAAAGATTCATTTTGGCGCCGGCTTCGCTGACAAGGAATTTGTTTCTTTCCAAGGTTTCAAAACTGCATTGTCCGCGTTTGAAGTCGCATTCGGCGCGATAATATCTTCTCAGAATTTCCTTTTTGGCTGAAAGTTGAGCAAGGTTGTCGTCAACAATTGCGGAAGCAATCATGTTTACACCCATGTCGGTTGGAGATTTGTAAACCTCTTTGCCAACAATTTTTGTCAGAATGTTTTGCAAAATTGGAAAAACTGCGATGTCGCGATTATAGTTGATGGCAAGTTTTCCATATGCGTTGAAGTGGAATGGGTCGATTTGGTTGACGTCTTGAAGGTCGGCAGTTGCAGCCTCATATGCAATGTTGACAGGGTGTTTGAGTGGCATATCCCAGACAGGGAATGTCTCAAATTTTGCATATCCAGCTTTCACGCCTTTTTTGTGTTCGTGATAGAGCTGAGAAAGACAAGTTGCAAGTTTTCCGCTTGATGGGCCAGGGGCTGTGACAATCACAAGAGGACGGGTTGTTTCAACAAATGGGTTGGCACCATAGCCATCGTCTGACACGATTGTGTCAACATCGTTTGGATAGCCCTTTGTGTAGTTGTGGAAGAAAACGCGTTCGCCACGTTGTTGAAGTTTTTTGCCAAATTTTGTTGCACTTGGCTGCCCTTTATAA
>JAGBFI010000015.1 GCA_017936585.1 Clostridia bacterium
ATTCCAAGCATATAAATAAACATGAAGAATTACAGGTCTTACACTTCAAACACTCCATATTATCCCGAATCACTGAACATCAAGGACGAAAAAATCATTTCAGACATGTTTCGTGAGCAAAATGCTGAGCAGCCACAAGCCCAGACATATGAGACTCCTTCCCCGAATCAAACAATTGGGATGGAGAGTCTTTTGGGGCTTCTTGGAAAGGGCGGCGGCTTCAACAATGATATGCTAACAAGTCTTCTTGCAAACAATCTTCTTGGTGGGAAAGGAAAAGGCGGAAACTTTATGGCTGAGGCCATGAAAATGATGATAAATCCCAAAAAGAAAAAAGAACAAAACGAAAACAAAGGAAACTCAACGCCAACAACATTTGAAGAATTGTGATACTTTCTTCCAATTCCTGTTTACCCCCCCTTTTTCACATTTAATTCAATCAGACTCACCCAAGATTCATCTTTAATTCGGCCTCTTCAGAAGACCATCTTGTGCTCAAATGCAATTTAAAAACCCTCTTTCAACCACAAAGCCAACACAAAAAGCACACTTTTATGATGAAATGATTTGCAATCACAAGCAAATCACTTTTATTTTTTCGCAAAATATGTTATCATGTCTATATATTGAGGAGTGCTTATGTTATCAGTAAAAAACTTAAATCTCAAATTTACAAAGGAGTTCTACGCACTTGAGGACATCAGTCTTGATGTTTCGCCTGGCGAATGCGTAGCTTTTGTTGGCGAAGCAAACAGCGGAAAAACAACCCTTCTCCGCGTGCTTGCAAAGTTGGAAGAATATGACAGCGGCGAGGTTTACATCAACAAAATCCCGCTCAAAAAAATTGATTTCAAAACAGATTTGAGCGTTGGATATGTGCCTTATTGCCCAGTTTTCTTGGAAAACAAAACTGTGTATGAAAACTTCAAATATATCCTTCACAAAAAGGGTGTGAAACCAGCCGAAGCGGAAAAACTCATCAACAATGCAATCATTGAGTTCTCTCTCGAAAGAATCAGAGACGAAAAAGTGAAAAACATCCGCAAAGAGGACAAATATATTCTTTCATTGATTCGCCTCACTTTCAGACCTTTGGATTTGCTTTTGGTAGACAACATTTTTGACGAAATCTCAGATGTCTACATCGACGCAATCCTCAGCCTTTTGAAAAAAATGAAAACCGCTGACACGACTTTGATTTTGGCTTGCACCCGCCCAGAAATCGCAGAAAAAATGTGCAAAAGAAAACTTTATTTCGAGCATGGCAAAATTGTTGAAGAATAAAACGTGGAAATAAAAAATCTCACCAAAAAAATCAACAAAAATGTGCTTCAAAACACAAAGAGGCCCTTGAAATCTTTTAAATTACAATAAAACCACCCATTGCTTTGGTGGTTTTATTTTTTTCGATTTTATTTTTTACTTTTACTCTTCCCTTTTCTTCATGTTCACAGTCACTTCGTCAGAAATTTCCTCGCCCAGCACCAAAATTTCTTCACCTGTTTCTTCATTCTTCTTTGTTTTCCCAACAACCATTCTGAAAGTCACATTCACATCCGTGTCGGCCGAAAAGCGGAAAACCCTGTTTCCATATTCTTCATAGTTCAAATATCCAGCCTCGGTTCCAACGCCATTCGTTTTGCTTATCAGATATGTCAAATTATACCAATAGTCTTTCTTTGGCAGCGAAAGTGCATAAGTATCCTTCAATTCTTCACCAAAAGTCAAAATCAAATCGTCCACACTCGACTTGATTTGCATACCTACATATTTGTCCACCACGCGGTCATCTTCATCCAGCGTCACCTTGATAGCATAATTTGTCGACTGCGCACCAGTGATGTCGCTGATATGTGCGGCATTGATTTTGGTCTCATTCTCACACCCGACCAGCAAAAAACAAAAACAAACACAAAGGAAAATTGGAATTATTTTTTTCATAATCCTATTGTGTTTGTTTTTTAAGTTTTTATTCAATTCAGAAAATAATTTTCCTTGAAAAGTTTTTCTCTTAGAAATTCACTTCAATCAAGCCATAGCCGTTCTCACTGCGTCTGTAAAGTACATTCACTTTGCCAGTTTCAGCGTTGAGGAAGATATAGAAATTATGTCCCAATCTTTCAATGGCATCTTTTGCGTCTTCAACCATAACTGGGTCAAGATCGAAAGTCTTTTTCTTGTAGATTTCAGGAAGTTTAAGCTCTGGCATTTCATCCAAAAATTCAAATCCCATATTCTTTGGAGCTGTACGCTTTTTCTGAGTCACTTTCTCGCGGCTTCTGACAATTTGTTTTTCAAGCTTTGGAAGAGCCAAATCAATGTTGTCATACATATTGAGGCTTGTCACTTCAGAACGATAAAGCACACCCTTGTTTGTGATTGTAAGTTCCAACTTTTCGTTTTTGTTTTGCTTTGAGCAAACAACACGAGCTGAAGCTGTTTCTCCGAAATATTTATCCAATTTTGCAAGTTTTTCGCTGATGACATCCTTGAAACGTTTTGCAATTTTGTATTTATGTTCAACAAATGTAATTTTCATATTCTTTTCTCCTTTTTATTGTATATGAACATTTTATCACTTTCTTCTGCTTTTTCAAAACATTTTTTTGAATTAATTTTGTGAATTAAAAGAAAGTTGACTGCCATTCACATCCACTTCAATCGTGCCACGGTCTGGCAAAATGCCCAGCAAAATCTTCTCTGCAATGCTGTCCTCAATCTCCTGTTCAATAAAACGCTTGAGAGGTCGTGCCCCATAGATGAGGTTTGATCCCTTTGCCACAATGAAATCAATTGCTTCATTTGAAACCACCAATTTCAATCCCTTTGCTGCAAGACGCTTGTTGATGTTGTCAATAAGAATGGTCGCAATTTTGATTAGATGTTGTTTTGAAAGACTTTCAAAAATGCAAATCACATCAATTCTGTTGATAAGTTCTGGTTTAAATTTCTTTTTGAGTGCATCCATATAGATGTCGCGTTCAGCAATTTTTTCGTTGTTTTCGGCGCCAAAGCCAAGTTGTTTTTGCTGCCTAATTTCGTTCGCACCAATGTTGCTTGTCATGATGATGACCGTGTTTTTGAAACTAACTGTTCTGCCCTTGCTGTCAGTTAGTCGCCCATCGTCCAAGATTTGTAAAAGACTATTCAACACTTCTGGGTGTGCTTTTTCAATCTCATCAAAAAGCACCACACTGTATGGCTTTCTGCGTACCTGCTCAGTCAACTGTCCGCCTTCATCAAAACCCACATATCCCGGAGGCGACCCAATCAACTTTGAAACGGTGTGACTTTCCATAAATTCACTCATATCAATGCGTATGATGTTGTTTTCGTTGTCAAATAAAGCCTCTGCAATCGCCTTTGAAAGTTCAGTTTTCCCGACACCAGTTGGACCCATGAAAAGGAAAGATCCAATTGGACGCTTGTTGTCCGCAAGACCAACTCTTGAACGTCTGATTGCTTTTGACACTGCGTTGATTGCCTCATCCTGCCCAACAACACGCTTATGCAGAATTTCCTCCAAATGCAACAGTTTTTCTTTTTCACCTTCAGTCAGTTTTGTCACAGGAATTCCCGTCCACTTTGAAACAACTTCGGCAATTTCATTTTCACCAATCTGTCCACTCCCACTCTTTTTGACAATTCTGTCGTTTTGAGAAGAAAGTTCGTTTTCAAGATTTATGATTTCCGACTGCAATTTTGCAGCTTTTTCATAATTTCTCTGCAGCGAAGCCTCGTCACGGCTTGCGGACAAACTTTTGATTTTATCTTCCAAATCACGCACCTTCTGAGGTTTGAGTGTGAAGTTCACCTTTGCACGCGAGCAAGCTTCATCAATCAAATCAATCGCCTTGTCTGGCAAGCTCCTGTCTGTGATGTATCTGTCAGACAGATTTGCGGCAGCCTCAATCGCTTCCTGAGTGATGACAATCTTGTGGAAGGCTTCATAGGTATCTTTCAACCCCTTCAAAATTTCAATTGTTTGCTCAACAGAAGGAGGATTGACCATCACAGGCTGAAATCTACGTTCCAAAGCCTTGTCCTTTTCGATGTATTTACGATATTCATCTGTGGTTGTCGCGCCAATTGTTTGCAGTTCACCGCGCGCAAGATATGGCTTCAACATATCAGATGGGCTCGTCTCGCCTTTCTCGCTTCCCGCCTGTGCAAGAGTGTGAATTTCGTCAATGAAAACAATGATGTTTCCATTTTCAATGATTGTTTCGATGGCGTCCTTAAGCTTTTCTTCCATCTGCCCACGATATTTCGTGCCGGCCATAAGACCGCCAATTTCAAGAGAAAAAACGTTTTTATCCTTGATTTCCTCCGGAACATCACCGCTGACAATCGCCTGAGCAAGACCCTCAACAACTGCTGTTTTTCCCACGCCAGCTTCACCGATAAGCACTGGATTATTCTTTGTTTTGCGGCACAAAATCTCAATCACTCTTTGTATTTCTTCCTCACGACCAATCACTGGATCAAGTTTGTGTTGACGCGCTTTAAGTGTGATATCGCTTCCCATTTCAAGCAGTTTTTCAGGCAAATTGCTGCCCGCTTGAGAGTTATCCTCCGCCTTGTTTGCACTTTTCGCTGTGCTGCTTCCATGCAGAGTGGACATAAGTTTTGTCTTCACCTCATCAATGTTGACATTGAAGAAGTTTGTCAAAATTTTTGTTGCATAGCAGCTTTTGTTGTTCAAAATCGCCAAAAGCAAATGCTCTGTGCCAATGAAAGAATGCCCCAACTCCATCGCAATTTGCTGTGCAATTTGAAAAAGTTCCTTCGTGCGTGGAGTCAATTGAACATTTCCAAACAAAGTAACACCTGTCGCAGAAGCCTCAAACATTTCAAAAAGGGTGTTTTCTGTGACACCATATGACGACAAAATTTTGGATGCAGTGCAATCTGAAACACTGACAAGTCCATACAAAATATGTTCGGTGCCAACCATATCACTGCCAAAACGCAGTGCAACTTTGCTGGCATTTTTTATCACTTTTTCGATGCTATCCGAAAACAATCCGTTGTTTAAAGCCACTTTTTCACCTCCAAGTTCAAGCTTTCTTCACAAGCTCTCCTATTTTCTTATTTATATACTCACTTCGAACTCGTTCTTCCTTCTTTTCAATTGAAAAATTTTCAATTTCCTTCAAATTTGCACTGCAACCTTCCACAGAAAGTTTGTCAAAAGACTTTTGGTCAGAGATTTTCAAAAAACCAAGAGCCTCGCCAAATTTGACAAGAGACAAAAGCTCAATCATCTCTCTTTCGCCCAAAATCAGGCACTCCTTAAGCACTCCATAAGCCCTGAAAATTTCATCAATCAACTCGTCATGATTTGAGGAAAGAATATCCTCGCGTGCCGACAATTCCATCTGACAAATCTGAAAAACATAGTCCGAAACATTGTCAATAATTTCCTCTTCGCTCATCCCAAGCGAATTTTGATTGGAAATTTGATAGAAACTGCCATAGGTCGCCGTTCCCTCACCATAAAGTCCTCGCAACGTGTGACCAAGCCCTCGTGCTTCTTTCTTGATGAGTTCAATGTCACCATTTCGCTCCAAAGCCGGCAAAAAAAGCATGACTGATGCACGCATAGCCGTTCCCAAGTTTGCTGGCGAAGATGTGATGAAGCCATATTCATCCGAATAAGCCACATCAACCTCTGACAACAACAGGTCATCAAAACGCTTGATTTCGCGATATGGGCGATATAAGTTAAACCCTCCGCACAAGCATTGTTCCCTTATGTGATCCTCTTCATTCATCATGACAATCAAATGTTCGTCATCACTCAACGCAACAGCAGAAATATCTTTATTTTCAATAAGTTCCTTGCTGATGAGGTGTCTTTCAAGCAAGGAATTGCATTCATTTATCGACAAATTCTTCAGTTTAACAATATCAAAATCTCCAAACTTCGAAAGTGCCGCTGACACAGCGTCAACAATAAACTTTGCATCTTTTTCATCTCTTAATTTCGTGAAAAAATTAAAGCCAGCAACATTTCGTGCCAATCTAATTCGAGATGTAATTGCAATTTTGTCAAAGTTTTCGCTCATCAAGTCCCCTTAAATCAAAAATCTCAATTTTGCTTGTGTTTTTTGCCGTTGAAGAGTTTATCGACAGCCTTCTTCATTGACTGCATTTCATAGCATTTTTCGCAACCAACAAAGCCCGTTTCCAAAATTTCCTCAAAGGATGTCCCACATTTTGAGCATTTTTCCATTCTTACTCTCCGTCTTTCTCAATTCCTTTCATCGTGAGAGAAATTCTCTTCTTTGCAAGGTCGACTGCTGTCACCTTCACGTCAACAACATCGCCAACTTTCACAACATCACTTGGATGTTTCACGAAGGCGTCTGAAAGTTGAGAAATATGCACCAATCCATCTTGGTGAACGCCGATATCAACAAACGCCCCAAAGTCAACAACGTTTCTCACAACGCCAGAGAACACCATTCCCTCTTTCAAGTCTTCCATATGGATAACATCACTTCTAAGCACTGGCTTTGGCATGCTTTCACGAATGTCTCGACCAGGCTTCAACAGTTCGTTTGTGATGTCGTTGAGTGTTGGAACACCAATTCCGCACGCCTCAGCAACTTTTGCTTCGCCTTTTTCTTCAACCATGCGTGGCAAAAGAGTAAGGTTGTTGTTTTTCACATCCTCTTCAGTCAAATTAAATATATTCAAAAGTTTTCTTGTCGCGTCATAGCTTTCTGGGTGAACAGCTGTGTTGTCAAGCACATTTTCACCGCCAACAACTCGAAGGAATCCCGCACATTGCTCATAGGCTTTTGGGCCAAGTTTTGGCACAGACAAAAGTTCTTCACGAGACTTAAAGCCTTTTGCTTTTGTTCTGAATGCAACAATGTTTTTTGCGATTGACATATTAAGTCCAGACACATATGACAGCAAACTTGGGGACGCTGTGTTGAGGTCAACACCCACGCTGTTTACGCAGTCTTCAACAACGCCAGTCAAAACCTCTGTCAAGCGGTTTTGTGGCATGTCATGTTGATATTGCCCCACACCAATTGACTTCACATCAATTTTAATAAGCTCAGCCAATGGGTCTTGAAGTCTTCTTGCGATTGACACCGCACTTCTAAGGTTGACATCATAGTCAGGGAATTCTTCAGCAGCAAGTTTTGAAGCCGAATAAACTGACGCTCCCGCCTCGCTGACAACCGCATAGCTCACTGGATGATTAACATGCTTGATAAGCTCAGCAACAAAAATCTCGCTCTCCTTTGATGCCGTGCCGTTTCCGATTGCAATGATGTCAACATTGTGTTTTTCAATCATCGCCTTCAATTTTTCAAGTGCGTCTTCAGTCTTAGATCTTGGTGGAGTTGGATAAACAACTGTTGTGTCCAAAACCTCTCCGTTTTTATTGATGACAGCAATCTTACAGCCATTGTGATATCCTGGGTCGAAGCCCAAAATGATGTTGTTTTTGAGTGGAGATTCCAAAAGCAATGGTCGAAGATTGACTTCAAACATTTTGATTGCTTGCTCTGATGCAGCATCAGTCAAGTTGTTTCTACACTCTCTTTCCAAAGATGGGAATAACAATCTTTCGTAGGCATCAGCGATTGTTTCATCCATCAACGTGTTTGTCTCTTCGTTATCTTTCTTGAAATGCTTTTCAATCACTGGAATTGTCAATTTCTCGTCAATTTGAATTTCAACCTTAAGGCATTTTTCCTTTTCGCCACGGTTAATTGCTAAAATTCTGTGGCTTGGAAGGTTTTTCACTTCTTGCTTGAAGCCTGCATATGTCTCATATGTCAAATTGCCTTCATTTTCAAGCAATTCGCACACAATGAAAGCCTTTGTTGCAAGAATTTCACGAAGTTCTTTTCTAAGGTCGGCACTGTCCGAAATACGCTCTGCAATGATGTCTTTTGCCCCCGCAATGGCGTCCTCAGCAGTTGCAACCTCTTCAGTGATGAATTTTGCCGCTTCTTCAGCAATATTCACACCCTTCTTTTGTGCTTGCAAAATGTCAGCAAGAGGTTCCAATCCCCTTGCAATCGCAACAGAGGCTCTCGTCTTACGTTTTGGCTTATATGGACGATAGATGTCTTCAACTTCGGTCAAAGTCATAGCTTCTTCCAATGCCTTTTTCAGTTCATCAGTCCATTTCCCTTGCTCTGTGATCACCTTTTCAACCTTGGCTTTTTCGTCATCCAAATTGCGAAGATATTTCAATCTATCCGCAAAATTTCTCAAAACTTGGTCGTCACAAGACCCGTGCATTTCCTTTCTATATCTCGCGATGAATGGAATTGTGTTTCCTTCATCAATCAAATCAATAATATTTTGGCTGTAGTCCCCTCTAAGCCCAAATTCACTTGAAAGTCTTTCCTTAATTGTCATTTTTCTTCTCCTTAATCTTTTTTTTCAGTTTGCCTATCTCTGGAATCATAAATGAACCTTCCAACAGTCCACATAATCTTCCATTCACTTGTATGGTTTTGCCTCCATAGACACTCATGATGATGTCTTGCTTTGATTTTCCCCAAACGAGAGCATTGAAAACGTCGTCATAGAGATTGCAACCTTCCTTCACCACAATAAAATCAGCTCTGTCGCCGACTTTCAGAGTTTGCGGATATAAGCACGCCATTTGATAAACTTCTTTCTCCGTGATACAATCAGAACTCTCAAACATCTGCCTTTGAGACGTGATGATTTGCCTCATATATGCAAAAAAGTCCATTTCAAAGGCATGCCCACTGCCAATCGCTAAGTTGAACCCCAAATGGTTTAGGGTTTTCAGATTGACTGGTCGTCTGCCAAACTTTGCATCCTCATGAGGACAAACAATATAAAGCGGAATACTGTCTCTCAAAAACTGCAAATCGTCCTTTTCAAAACAATTGCCTCCCACAAGGCGTGGGTTTCTGTCGAGGAATCCGAAATCCTCCAACACATAAGGCAATGGCTTTTTATATATCTTGTCGACTTCGCCCAACTCATTCAAATCTTGTCCAACTTTCAGATAAAGAATATCTCCACTCTTTGCAACATCCTCGCTAAGTTTTGAAAGTTCTTCTTCAGTCTTTTCCACAACATTTTGAAGCACTTTGACACCTTCAGCAAGCATCTCTGCATTGTCATAATTCACGCCAGAAAGAACATTTTTCTCGACCATAATTTTTTTGCCCATGGCTTTCAGTTCTTCATCATCCAACTCAAGTCCAAAGTTTTTTCTGAAAACCTCTTGACTGTCACAAAACGCATTGTAAAAGTTTGGCAAAATGTACCCATCGCCCATCTCATAAAGATATCTTATTTGTTTTGTTTCATCATTGAACGAACCGGCAGGACGAATTTCCTCAACAATTCCATCCTTGCACAAGATGTCCACATACGACAATTTCCCCGTTTCCATGTCAACAAGATACCCATTTTGAAAAAGAGCTCTGTCACCCAAAATAATTCCACCATCCTTCACATATTGTGAACGCCCCATTCGCCATTGACCAAGCGAAACTTTTTTTTGCTCAAATTCTTTTTCAGGCTTGAAAACAACAATCTTTTCACCTTCCTTATCAATTGGCATAAAGCCTCCTTCGTAAAGAAACTCTTTACGAGAAAATTATACAACAAAAATCGCATAAAAGGCAAACAAACGAAAGACAAATTTGCTTTCTCTCATTCAAAATACGACCATATTTTTCATTCAAAAACAAAAAACCACCAGAATTTTCTCTGATGGTTTTGTTTCTTATTGTTTTTTCTGACTATTCTGCGTCAGCTGGTTTTTCAACCTCAACAACAACGCCCTCGTTCACTTTCTTTGAAGGCTTGTTTGAAGATTTCTTTCTTTTGCTTGGTCTGTAAGCAATCGCCCAAAGGCCTGGTGTCATAAACACTGAAGAATAGAATCCAGCCAAGATTCCAATCATGATTGGGAAGGCAAACTCTCTGATGTCCGCAACACCGATGACCGTGATCATGAAAATCATGATGAAAGTTGTCACCATTGTCAAAATTGAGCGCATCATTGTACCCTTAACTGACTCATTTGCAATCTTGTTGTTGTCAATCTTCAATCCCATATTTTTTACTTCTTTCATTCTTTCACGCATACGATCAAAGATGATGATTGTGTTGTTGATTGAATATCCCAAAATTGTAATCAACGCAGCGATGAATGCAACATTGATTTGAACTCTGAAGATAAGCATAATCGAAGCTGTCACCAAAAGGTCATGGAAGAGAGCCAAAATTGCTGCAAGGCCGCTTGTAATTTCAAATCTGAATGCAACATAAATGAGGATAAGCACAACCGCCACAAGCAAAGCAATAAATGATTTCATCATAAGTTCAGAGCTTGCACTTGCTGTTGTGATGTCATTATTTTTCACAAGTCCTGCATTGTCCAATTCTGAAACATCGGTTGTTCCTTCTGGAACAAAACCAAATTCCACCAAAAGTTCAAGACGGATTTGCTCGTTGATTTCAGTGATTTCCGCAGATGTCAAAGAGTTGTCGTTTTGGAATTTAATCATGACTGCATCACCATTTGTGATTGGCAAAATATCGTCACTCATTGTTGTTTTTTGGATTGTTGAAACAACAAGTCCATGTTCTTTCAAAACATCGTTGATTTTGTTTTCAATTACACCCAAATCTTTTTCAACGTCATACTTTTGACTTGAATATGTGCCCTCTTTGTCGACAAAAATCGTCATGTTTGATCCGCCAGTAAAGTCAATTCCAAGATTGAAGCCAATTGTGCAGAGGAGAATCACTCCCACCAAAATGATTGCAAGAGGCGCAACCAAAAACCACTTGAGGTTTTTGCAAAAGTCGAATTTTGAATTTGAAATTCTCTCGTCAATAGAAAATTTTGTCTTTTTTGCTTTAGTCATTTGCCTGCCCTCCTACGTTTGTCACTTCCACTTCCTTAAACTGCTTCACTTGTTTAGGCAAATGCAATTTCTTTGCTTTGACACTGTTGAGTGGTAAATACCACTTCACCAAGAATCTCAAAACAACCAAGTTCATGAACATTGAAAGCACAATACCAATAAGAAGTGTGATTGCAAAACCTTGAATTGAAGCTGTTCCCAAAATGTAAAGCACAATTCCAGTGAGGATTGTTGTGATGTTACTGTCAAAGATTGGCCAGAATGAACGCTTGAAACCAACTTTCACAGAAAGCGGAATTTTCTTTCCTGAACGATATTCATCGCGGACACGCTCGAAAATGATGACCGTTCCGTCAACCGCCATACCAATACTGAGAATGATTCCGGCAAGACCTGGCAGTGTGAGTTGAACAAATGAAATTGCTTGCAAGAAGAAGAGCATCAAGATGATGTAGATGACAAGTGCAAAAGCTGCCAAGTATCCGAAATCACCATATCTCCACCACATAAAAACCATGATGAGGAAAAGTCCAATAAACCCGCCAACCAAGCACCATTTCAAAGCATCAGCGCCCAAAGTTGCTGAGATGACTGTTTGCTCAATAAGTTCCAAAGAAACGTTGAAAGTTCCACTCATGATTTGAAGAGCATAAGCTTCTGCTTGGTCATAAGTCTCAAAGCTTCCAGATATGAAAGTTGACCCACCAGTGATTTTCTTTTCGCAAGTCAAATTGAGAGGTGTGACATCAGAGCTGATTTCTCCAATGTAAATGTAAAGTTTTTGGTCACCGTTTGCCGCTTCACTTGTGAGGTTTGCAAATTTTTCTGCACCATCCTTTGTGAATTGCAAGCTTACGCCATATTCATATTTTCCTTCTTCATTTTGTTGATATGAAACACGAACATCCTCAATGTCAGTGCCGACAATTCTTGCTTCAGCGCCGTCACCCTCAGTGAGTGTCATGTAAAGAGGTGTTGGTTCTCCAATCAATTCGAAAATTTCATCGGCATCAGTGACTGATGGCACTTCAATTCTGATTTTTGATGCCCCTTGTCTTGTGATTGTTGCTTCTGAGTATTCCCCGCCGATTACGCCTGAAAGTCTTGCGACTGTTGCGTCAATCGCGTTGTCAAGATTTTGAGTGTTTGAATCTTTTGCAAGGTCACAGTCATAAACAACAGAAATTCCCCCTGCAAGGTCAAGCCCCAAAGAGATTGAATTTGCAAAGCCGTTGAATTTTGTGTTTGTGAAAGGAATTGTGAAACTGCATACAGACAAAACAATGCCAATGACAGTAACAACTGCCAAGGCAATAAAGTTGATTATTGAATTGCGTTTTACTCTACTTCTAGCCATTAAGTTCCCCTTAAAAAAAGTAATCGTATTTAGAAAGCGTTAAATACTCTGTTAAGTATAATACATTAAGGGGCAGTTGTCAAACAAAACTTTAATTTTTTTTCAAATTCACGCAAATAATCCCGCAAATTGCACCAATAACGCCACCAAAAATGATGTCATTAAGCAGAGTTCTGTCAAAAGTAAAATTCCCATCCAACAGCGAGAACACCAAAAACGCGCAAATTGTGAAAAAGAAACCAATCAAAAGCCCAGAAAGCAACCCCATTTCTTTGTGCTTCTTCATGCCAATAAACACCCCAAAGAAAATGGAAACTCCCTTGATGACCTGATTGACTGGAGCAATGATTGTGTCTGAGATGGAAGTGAATCTCAAGACGAAAGCAAAAATCAAAATTCCAATCAGCGACACGCACAGCCCTGCAGTCACGCCTTTCATAATGCTCAAAACAAGTCCGCCACGGTTTTCGCCCTTCAATGCTTTCACTTTCATTATTGCCACCCTCCCACATTTTAATCAGTTCGAATTCACATTCAAGATAACACATAATATGCGGTCAAGCCGTCAGTCATGACAAACCATCAGAAAAGCTTGAAAATTTCTTTTTTATTGTTAGCGGCGAAGCTCCTAAACTCCTGACAATACAAGATGTGCTCGTGATGAAGCAAAATTCCGTCCGCAAGAGCAATCATCTTCCTTTTCTTCCCGTCCAACGTAAATTTTTCAGAATGTACATCCGGAGCAAGACACACCTGATCAACACGATTGAAAAACATAAGTATTCGGCACAAATTTTGATTGGAATTGTCCTTGATGATATATCTTTGAATTACACATCCATCATTTTTCAATTCTTCCAAAACAAAAAGCGAATATTCCACAATACATCCACCACCAAACAGAACAAAGGTTTGATACCCTCCATACACCAAATTGTTCAACATTCCTTCCAGTTGTCTTTTCTTCTTTTCTTCCAAAAAAGGCTCATCTTCAGCCAAAATCACACAAGTTTTTCCTTTCATTTTCTCTTTTTCTCATCTGCGACTATTATACATAAAAATATGGTTGCACGCAACCATATTTCGACAAATTATTTAATTAAAATATAGTTATACAAAGCCATAAAAAGGGAAAAGTGGGATTATGACAGTAAACAAAGCGGTTGCAACAAGAATTGCAGAACTCTTGAAAGAGAAAAAGATGACAAGATATAAACTTGCCATGAGAAGTGGGGTGACACACTCAACTCTGAAAAACATCCTGAACGAAACAATAAGTGACAACAAACTTTCCACAATCATTCTGATTGCAGGCGGTTTTGACATGACTGTTAGCGAGTTTCTTTCCAGCCCTCTTTTTGACGAAGACAATTTGATGATTTAACTTTTTTTCATCTTCTTTTACTCAGTTAAAATCATAAATGGAAACAAAAAAAGCCAGATTTTTTTCTGACTTTTTCTTTTTTTTGCAACTTATTTGTTCTCTTCAGATTTTTCTTCTACCTTGGCTTCAGCTTCTTCTTTTGCTTCAACCACTTCAACTGGTTTCTCTTCAACTGGAACCTTTGCCTTTTTGTTTTTCTTTGCTTCTTTTGCAGCTGTTTCTTCTTCAAGTTTCTTTTGCTCTGCGGCAGCTTTTGCTTCTGCTTCGCGTTGAAGTTCTGCATCACTCTTGAAAACAGTGTAAATTGCATATGCGTCAACTGTCAAATAACTCTTCACTTTCCCGCCAGTTTCAAGCACAACAGCCTTTCTTGCATCGTCAAATTTGATTTCAGTGATTGTTCCATAAACACCACTTGTTGTCAAGACTTTGTCCCCAACCTTCAAAGAATTGGTTTGTTCTTGAACCTTTTGAGATTCTTTTTTGTTTCTTGCGTTCATCATAATTGGCATTGCAATCAAAAGAAGAGCCACCACGCCAATTAACACATAGTTCCAGACATTGTTTTGTCCAGTTTCAAGCAACATGCTCATCATAATTTATTTTTCTCCTTTTTCTTTGTTGGAATTTGCTCGCTGTGTCACTTGAAATAGAACAAAGTCAGCACCACAAACAAAATGACACCAATAGGCAAAATAATTTCGTTCAACCCCATCGCAAGTTAACTCCTTTTAACATACTAACACAAATTATAAAATAAACCAAACAAAATTTCAAGGTTAAATGCGAAATTTTTGCTTTCAGCGCGAATTTTGTCAAATAAAAGCACCCCCGAAAGGATGCCATTTTTGTGATTAGATTTTCTTTGTTTCAATTTCTTCGTTCAAACGCTTCAAGAAGTCATCCAACAAAAGTCCGCTCTTGTTTTCAAAGCCTCTTCCGCGGATTGAAATTGTCTTGTTTTGTTCTTCCTCGTCACCCACAATGATGAGATATGGAATTTTCATTGACATAGCTTCGCGAATCTTGTATCCCACTTTCTCATTGCGGTCATCAAGCTCAGCACGGATGCCGGCCGCCTGCAAGCAATCATAAATTCCTTTTGCGTAACCATTGTTTCTTTCTGTCAAAGTGAGAACTTTCACTTGTGTTGGAGCCAGCCACAATGGGAATGCCCCAGCATATTTTTCAATCAAGTAAGCCAAAGTTCTTTCATAACAACCAATGCTTGTTCTGTGGATGATGAATGGAGTTTTCTTTGAGCCATCTTTGTCGGTGTATTCCATTCCAAACTTCTCGGCAATCATTGGGTCAATTTGGATTGTGATGAGAGTATCCTCTTTCCCGAACACATTTTTGATTTGGATGTCAAGTTTTGGTCCATAGAAAGCCGCTTCCCCGACGCCAATTTCATAAGGGATTTCCAAATGGTTCAAAATTCTTTCCATGATTCCTTGAACATTGTTCCATTCTTCCTCAGTTCCGATATATTTCTCTCTGTTGTTTGGATCCCATTGAGAGAAACGGTATGAAGCGTCCTCGTGAAGCCCCAAAGTTTTAAGCATGAACACAGCAAGTTCCAAGCAACCCTTAAATTCATCCTCAAGCTGCTCTGGAGTGCACATCAAGTGCCCTTCTGAAATTGTGAACTGACGCACACGAATAAGCCCATGCATTTCGCCGCTTGCTTCGTTTCTGAAAAGTGTTGAAGTTTCGTTGTAACGAAGTGGCAAATCTTTGTATGAGCGGGCCTTGTTGAGATATGCTTGATATTGGAATGGGCAAGTCATTGGACGAAGTGCAAAGACCTCCTTGTCCTTTTCTTCATCACCCAAAACAAACATTCCGTCCTTATAGTGATCCCAGTGACCTGAAATCTTATACAAATCACTCTTTGCCATGAAAGGTGTTTTTGTCAAAAGCCAGCCGCGTTTTGCTTCTTCGTCTTCAACAAAGCGTTGCAAAAGTTGAATGATTTTTGCACCCTTTGGCAACAAAATTGGAAGCCCTTGTCCGATATAATCCACTGTTGTGAAAAGTTCAAGCTCTCTGCCAAGCTTGTTGTGGTCACGCTTTCTTGCTTCTTCAAGCATAGCCACATAATCATTGAGTTGTTTTTTGTCAGCAAAAGCATAAACATAAACACGTTGAAGCATTTTGTTTTTCTCACTTCCTCTCCAATAGGCGCCATTCACAGCGTGAATTTTGAAAGCATAGTTTTGCAAATTTTTGCAGCTTTCAACATGAGGTCCACTGCACAAATCAAAAAAGTCATCGCCTGTGTAATAAATTGAAATTTCAGAGTCATCAGCAAGTTCGTTGATGATTTCTGTCTTATATTCATTCCCAGCAAAAAGTTTGAGAGCCTCTTCCTTTGAAACAACCTTTCTTTCAAAGTTCTCGCCCTTATTCAAAATTTCTTTCATCTTGCTTTCGATGGCTGCAAAATGGTCTGGCGTGAGTTGTTCGTCCAAGTCAACATCATAATAGAACCCATCATCAATGGCTGGGCCAATTGTCAATTTTGTGCTTGGGTAAAGTTCCACCAAAGCTTTTGCCAAAACGTGTGCTAAGCTATGTCTTGCCATATGCAATTTCTCATTCTTTTCTTTCTTTTCCATAATTCCCTCCAAAAAATCCTAAATTTTGTTTTGCCTTCAGAAGCTGCGAATAAAACTCAGCTGTGCATATGTCTTCCAGTGCACGCATCCGCTTTTTCGGCATTCACCTGTGTTTTCGGATTTTAAAATAAAAAAATCCTTAAAAACAAGCAAAACTTGAATTTAAGGACGATTTTCACTAACCGCGGTTCCACCTTAATTGCACAAAATGTGCCTCTCTTTTTGGTAGTATTTTCAAACGCAAAAGTGGTTTCGCACTCCCAGCTTCATCAAGGTTTTTCACCAACCAACCCTTCTCTGTGCACTTTGCCGGACGCTACTTGTCTTTCACTCAATACTTACCCTTATTTTATCCCTCCCGCAAACTTTTGTCAAGCATTTGTTTAAGTTTTTTTTCAAAAATGTATTTTTCATAATTTAGCAAAAATTCAATATTGACAAATCAAACTTTTTGTGAGATAATGAAAGAAATAGGAGTCGTATTGTGGAAAATATAATTGATGAAACACTTGATTACTTAACTAAAAAGCCTCACAAAGAAAAGAAAATTGCATCAAAAATCACCGGTTCTCTTGGTTTTGCTTTGTGCAATGAAAAATCAAGCTCTGGAAAAACCTTAATAGAAATTTCTCTCAATCGCGGATACACAACAATTCTTTGTGAAATCATCCGCAGATATCCAATGTTTGCAATGGAAAAAGATTCAAAAGGTCAGACTCTTGTCCACAAAGCAGCAATGCTCGGATATTCCGATGTATGCAAAACCGCTTTTGAAGTTTATCCGTCCATCGCAGAAGTAAAAGATAACGATCAAGAAACATTCCTTCACAAAGCAGCACGACAAAAACTTTCTGATGTATGTATTTATGCGATATCTCACAACAAAAACCTTGCCACAATCAGAAACGATAGAGGTGAGACTTTCCTGCATGTAGCTGCCCACTCTGGACTATTATCGGTTTACAACGCAGCCCTTAATGCTGACAAAGAACTCGTCAACATTGAAGACGACAGCCATGTGTCACCTTTCTATATCATGGCATATACATTGGTGAGAGAGGACCAACAAAAAGCACGAAACAAATAAATATAAAAGGCTGAGCTTTCAGTCTTTTTTATTTTAAAACAGAAAACTTGTCCAATTTCTCCAGATTTTTGTTGTAGCAAACATTGATTCTCTCTTCAAAAATCTTTGTCAAAAAACACGCCGTGTTGTCATCACTTTGGCAAAACAAGTTTATTTTCTTTGGGGACAGGTCAATCAGTGAAGACACAAGCCCCTCCGCCCCCAAGCTTTCACAAGACATATCTTCGTTCTGAGGCTTGATGATGTAGCCGTTTTCATCTTGAAAAACATTGATTTCATCTTCGCAAACCTCCAAGTTGTCAATCAAAAATTTGAGAAGGTCAAAAAAAGCTTCATTGCTGACAAGATAATCACTGTTTTCATTGGCAAGTGTAATAAGTTCCGTCCACTTATCTCTGAGCGTTTTTAGTTTGAAAAAATAGAATGAATCCAGATGCAAGTTTTTCTCCAGCATCAAGTTCTTGCTGATGATGTAAAAATCGGTTTCTTTGTCAAAGTTGATAAGTGCCTTCTTGAATGCCATGAGACTGATGTTTTCATGCACAGGCAAATGTAAGTTATCACTCAAAAATTTTTCTTTATAGAAATTGCTTATCGCTTTGACTATGCATCTTTCAACCTCGTCCGACGCCCGTTCTTTCTCTTCAAGCGGACAAGCAAACAAAATATATAAGCAATCAAACTCTTCATAACATGTCACCACCGCACCAAATTCGGTCGTTTGAGCTTTCAAAGTTTGATAAATAAATTTGGCAACGTCAAGATTACAAGCCTCGACAGAGATGGAAAATTCCCACATAAAAACTCCTTACCTCAATATTTTATGCAAGCACTTCAAAAATACTCAAAAATTTAAATTTATTTTCTCTTGCAAAAATTAAATTGAAAACCTTTTTCAATTTTTTGCGATTTTAATTTGACTTTTCAAGATAAAATAAAGATAATAAAACCATAAAAGGAATATGATAGGAATATGAAGAAAAAATTTTCATTGCTGTTATTGTCAGTTTTGCTCGTTCCTCTTTTCGCTCTCTTTGGGTGCGAAGATGTTGTTTCATATCCTGTCACAATCGCTTCAAGTTCAATCAGCCATGGCTCTGTTCAAGGCAACGGCACCTATGCTGAAGGATCAACGGTCACTCTCACAGCAAACGCAAAAAGCGGACATTTCATTGCTTGGGTTCACCAAAACGCCACAGAAGTTGAAGCAAACAACACCTACACAATCGTCAACACAACAGGCAGTGATGAAAAAGTGACAAAAAGTGTTTTGACTTTCACGATGAGTGCCGAAACACAAGGACTTTACACCGCCGTTTTCAGTGAAGGAAAAGTGTGGTATGTCAAATATGATGGGATGTATCTGACCACAAATCCAGACAGCGAACCTGTTGAAGAAAACAACCAAGAAACGCTGATGACCGCCAATCTTTCCATCTCACAAGGATCGACAAACATGCCAGTTGTTTACACTGTCGAAAATATGGATATCAAACAAAATGTCCTTATTGCTCCTGAAAAAATGTTGTCTGTCTTGAAACTTCAAACAACCCAACACATCCATGCCAACACACATTTTTTGATAAATGACCAAAGCATAACAATCAACTTCCGTGCAGACATATCCTTCCAAACAAGCACCGATTTTGTTTCTGGCAACAACTATTCATATAAAGTTGATTATGCTGACGGAACTTACAAAGTCATCTTCAAATTCAATGTTGGGCAACAACCTGCATATTTGGTTTTGAGATATAAAAGTTTGTAAAATTCAATTTGTAAAAAAATAAATTAAATATTTTCAAATAAAAAAATCGAAAAAGATTAAAAATAATTTAATTTTATGCAATAAAAATAATAAAAAATTAATATTTTTTGAATTTTTGAAACGTTTTAAAAAGAAAAATAAAGAAAACAACAAAAACAAAAAACACTCCAATCAAAGTTTGAACACTTTTGGAGTGTTTATTTTTTCAGTTTCAATTTTTTCTTCGACAAGCTTTTTGACAAGCTCAGCAATATTCAACTTTTTTCAAATAAAGCCCACACGCCTCCATTGTCTTACCAGCATGTTTTCTTTCGCCAGTATCAAGAGCTTTTTTAACATCTTCGCAAGTCAACATTCCTCTTCCAACATCCAAAAGCGTGCCAACAATAATTCTGACCATATTATACAAAAATCCGCTTCCAGTCACCTCAAAGGCAAATTTTTTGCCAACTTTTTTGATGCTGATATCAAAAATCTCACGCTCAAAATTTGTGACATTTGTGTCCGCACTGCAAAAGCCTTTGAAGTTGTGTTTCCCAATCAACAGTTTTGCCGCGTCAGTCATCTTCTGCAAATCCACCGAATATGGGAAGAATGCCAAAAACTGACAATCCAAAGCACTGCGTTGTCCCCCAACTTGCACAACATAGCGATATGTTTTTCGCTTGCAAGCAAATCTTGCGTGAAAAGAAATCTCAACTTCCTCCACCTTCAAAATTCTGATGTCTGCTGGAAGTAAATTGTTGAGCACGCCTTTTATCTTCTTTGCTGGAATTGGATTTTCCATCTTAAAGTTCGCCACCTGCCCCAGTGCATGGACTCCGCGATCCGTTCTTCCGCTGCCTTCAAGAGTGACCTCTTCGTCAGTCATTGTAGAAATTGCCTTTTCAATCTCTCCCTGAACTGTTCGTCTTCCTGCTTGCTTTTGCCAACCAAAAAAGTTCGCTCCGTCATATTCAATTGTCAACTTAAAATTTCTCATGGATATATTTTACAAAAAAATTAAACAATAAGCAAATAAAACTTGAAATAAATTTGACTTGATTTTTTAAAATGTTTTAAACTTATATTGAATAATATGCTTATGTAAAACATAAAAGGAGAAAAAATGAAGAAAGTTGTTGACGGAAACACCGCCGTTGCAATGGTGGCGTACAAATTTTCACAAGTAATTCCAATCTATCCAATCACCCCTTCCTCACCAATGGCGGAATATTGTGACGGAAATGTAGCAAGCGGAAAGAAGAACATTTTTGGCGAAATTCCAACCTTGATTGAAATGCAATCAGAAGGCGGAGCTGCTGGAGCTCTACACGGAAGTCTTTGCACGGGTGCAATGTCCACAACCTTCACCTCAAGCCAAGGACTGCTTCTTATGCTTCCGAATTTATATAAACTTGCAGGAGAACACCTCCCATGCGTTTTGCATGTGGCTGCAAGAAGTTTGGCAACCCACGCCCTCTCCATTTTTGGCGACCACAGCGATGTGATGGCAACAAGGCAAACAGGCTGTTTGCAACTTTGTTCTTGCTCTGTTCAGCAAGCGCACGACTTTGCTTTGATTGCCCACGTGCTTGCATACAAAACATCCCTTCCAGTCATTCATTTCTTTGACGGCTTCAGAACATCACACGAAGTTCAAAAAATCGACATCATTAACGATGAAATTATAAAAAAAATGTTGCCAAATAATGAGATTGAAGCGTTCAAAAACTCCCGACTGAGTGCGGACGCTCCATATCAAAAAGGTACAGCTCAAAATCCTGACGTTTTCTTTCAAAATCGCGAAGCAACCTCTTCTGCATATGTAAACATCCACGAAAAATTGGAAGAAATTTTGAAAGAGTTTGCCGCTCTCACAGGCAGAACATATTCTGCTTTTGACCTTATCGGGTCAAAAAAGCCAAAAAATGTTGTTGTGTGCATGGGTTCTGCTTGCGAAACAATTGAAGAAATTTTGCAAAATGACAAATCAATCAAAGAAACCTCGCTTTTGAATGTGCATCTATATCGACCATTTGACTATGCAAAGTTTGCCAAAATTTTGCCTGCAAGCGTGGAAAAAGTAATTGTTCTTGACCGAACAAAAGAGTGTGGTGCACGCGAGCCTCTCTATCAAGATGTTGTCACAGCACTTTCAACCCGCCCAAATATCAAGGTTTTTGGCGGCCGCTATGGTCTTGGCGGAAAAGAGTTCACACCCGCCATGGTGAAAGCCGTTTTGGACAATTTCCAAACTGAAAAAGACAATTTCACAGTCGGCATCGAAGATGATGTGATGAATTCTTCTTTGCCCGCACAAGAATATGCCCTGAAAGACAAGCCTTTCCAAATGAAATTTTGGGGTTTAGGCTCTGACGGAACAGTTTCAGCCAGCAAAAGCACAATCAAAATTTTGGGCGAAGAACTTGACAAATATGTACAAGGATATTTTGAATATGACAGCAAAAAAAGTGGCAGTCTGACCCGCTCACACATTCGCGTCAGCGACACTCCAATTAAAAGCACCTATCTAGTTCAGCAAGCTGACATCATCACAATCAACAATTTCTCATTTATGCACAGATACAACTGCCTTGAAGGGCTGAAAGAAAATGGAAAAGTGCTGATAAACACAATCTTCAATGCTGATGAAGTGGACAAAGTCCTGCCTGATGTATACAAGAAAACCCTTCAAGAGAAAAAAGCATCCTTATATGTCATCAACGCACAAAAACTTGCCGAAGAAGTTGGGCTTGGCAACAAAATCAACATGATCATGCAAACCGCCCTCTTTAGGGTGGCAAACATCATTCCATTTGCCGAAGCAAAAGAGCAAATTGAAAAATACATCAGAACAACTTTCTCAAAGAAAGGCAAAAAAGTGGTTGACAAAAACCTGAAAGTAAGCAGCATGAGTGAAGAACGCATAGAAAAAGTGGATGTTTCAAAATTCACTTTCAGGAATATTGAACTTTCTATCAAAAACATTGATGACAAGTTCTATCAAACAATCATGAGCCAAATTGAAAAACTGAAAGGTGACGATTTGCCTGTTTCCGTGTTTGACAAAGCCGGAAAAATCCCTCTGGGAACTGCCGAGTTTGAAAAACGCGGATTTGCGGCACACTTGCCTATGTGGCTTCCAAAAAACTGCATACAGTGCGGTCAATGCGTGCTGGCTTGTCCTCACAACGCAATTCGTCCTGTTTTGGTGAAAGGTGAAACTCCTGAGGAACTTGAATTTGCAGCAGCGTTTGGCATGAATGGATATTATTATCGCCTGCAAGTCAGCCCAGAAGATTGCACAGGCTGCGGTGTTTGCGCAAAAACCTGCCCAGCAAGAGATAAAGCTCTCATCATGAAAATGGCAAATGAACTTTTGGATAAAGAAAAGAAAAATTATGCCATAGTGCAAACTTTGAAATCGGAAAAAGAGACTCCATTCTCAACTGACCTTCCAAAGGGCTTACAATTCAGAGATTGTCATTTTGCAATGTCAGGCGCGTGTGCCGGCTGTGGTGAAACACCATACATCAAGCTTGCCACCACCCTGTTTGGCGACCGAATGATCATCGCCAACGCAACAGGCTGCTCAAGCATCTATGGCGGCTCTTTCCCAAGTTGCCCATATCTTAAAGACGAAAACGGCAAAGGCCCAGCCTGGGCAAATTCCCTTTTCGAAGACAATGCAGAATTTGGACTTGGCATAAAGCTTGGCACAAAATATAATTCCGACAAAAACCAAAGCGTTTGGATTATTGGAGGAGACGGCTGGGCATATGACATTGGTTATGGCGGGCTCGACCATGTTCTGAACGGAAAGGAAAATGTCAACATCCTCGTGCTTGACACTGAGGTGTATTCAAACACCGGCGGACAAGCTTCAAAATCAACTCCTCGCGGTGCAATGGTGAAATTTGCGAATGCCGGCAAACAGACAAAAAAGAAAGATTTGGTGGCTCTTGCAATTGCGTCAAAGAATTGCTATGTCGCCCAAGTCAGCCTTGGTGCCAACATGAATCAGTGCATCAAAGCATTCAAAGAAGCAGAAGCGTTTGACGGCCCAAGTTTGATTGTGGCATATTCAACTTGCGTGAATCACGGATTTGACATGTCCGAAACAACAACCGAAATGCGTAAGGCCGTTGAGTGCGGATATTGGTCACTTTTGCGCTACAATCCATCAACTGACGATTTGTCGATTGACAGCGTCAGTGACTTTGAGAAATATGACGACTTTGTCAACGGCGAAAGCCGCTTCAGCGCAATAAGCGAACTTCGCGGCGAAAAAGCAAAGGAAATCATCACTCAAAGCAAAAAAGATGCGATGGCACGACTTGAGACCATCAAAAAACTCGCAAAAAACGACAAAAATTGATATATAAAAATAATTATTTGACAAAAAATAAAAAAACATATACAATAACAATATAATATTTCAAGGTGGAACGAATATGGACGATTTGTTTAAAAGTTGGCTGGTGGAAACACCAATCGCTCACAGAGGATATCACGGCAAAAGCGCCCCAGAAAATTCAATGGCGGCTTTTAGTGCCGCAATTGAAAAGGGCTATGCGATTGAACTTGACGTTCAGCTTCTTGCTGACGACACAGTTGTGGTTTTCCATGACGAGTCTTTGGCGCGCATGACCGGAAATGACGGCTACATCAAATATCTCAACAAAACCGATTTGAAAGCTCTCAAATTGAAGGATACAAAAGAAACAATTCCAACTCTTTCTGAAGTTTTGAGTTTTGTTGACGGAAAAGTACCACTTCTGATTGAAATCAAAAACAAATACAAGGTTGGCAAGCTGGAGCAACGCGTCATCAACCTCCTGAAAAACTATAAAGGCGAATTTGCTGTTCAGTCTTTCAACCCATATTCATTGGCGTATTTCAAAAAACACGCGCCAAACATTCTCCGCGGACAGCTTTCTGGTTATTTCAAGAAAGAAAAACTTGGCTGGATGAAGAAATTGCTTCTCAAGAAGATGCGTTTCAACAAGAAAACAAGCGAGCCTCATTTCATCTCATATGAAGCAAGCACCCTGCCAAATCGAATTGTCAAAAAGTATAAAAGTCTTCCACTTCTTGCATGGTGCGTAAGAAGCAAAGAGGAATATATGTCAGTTGTCAAATATTGCGACAATGTCATCTTCGAAAGTTTTGACCCAGAAATTTAATTTTTGTGAATCTGAATTTCAAAGCACTAATAACTTTGAATTATAAACACAAAAACAATCTTGAAACTTAATATAAAAAACAAAAATGAAAAACTGAGCGTGACGCCCAGTTTTTTTGTTTGTTGTGAAATGTGTTTCAAAACAGCCTACGCAATCTTTACAATCACCAAATAGCCGTTGATTCCATCGTTATCAAGGAATGTCACCGCATTATCAGCGACAATTTGGATGTTGAGAGTGCTGTTTTCAGCAATCGTTTCAATGATTGCACTTGCATTTATCATTAAATTGTTTTCAAGTCCTCTTGCAGTGCCAGGAACTTCTGTTCCGTTAAGGAAAAGCGCCATATAGTCGCTTGCTGTCGCACTGCTTGCAACATAAACGCCATAGTCAATCTTATAAAATCCCTCATCAGGAAGCGTCACAATTCCAGTTGCAGTGTCAACTGACATTCCACTGACATTGATGCTGTTTGTCAGAGGGAAAGAGTCGTTATCAACAGATTGCTCCTCAGTTGTGAAGAAACTTCCAAAAACAGTTGCTTCAATCGTGCCTGTTGCACCAGTAGCCCCCGTGGCTCCAGTAGGTCCGGTGATTCCTGTTGGACCTGTTGGACCGGTAGGTCCAGTTTCACCAGTCGGACCTGTAACACCTGTTTGACCAGTCGCCCCGGTTGGTCCAGTGATTCCTGTTGCTCCTGTAGGGCCAGTTGGCCCTGTCGGTCCGAGGATGCTAACACCTGTTGCTCCAGTTGCACCTGTTGCTCCAGTTGCTCCAGTTGGGCCAACTGGGCCTTGTGGTCCTGTTGGACCTGTGGCCCCAGTTCTTCCTGCAGGACCCACTGGTCCTTGAGCACCACTTTGTCTGAAAACTACGTTACATCTATTTTGAAATGGACGCGCACATCCACAAAAAAAATTATCGTTAGCCAAACTTTTATTCCTCCTTTTGAAATGAAAGTCCAAAATCAATATATGGATTTTTCTTCAAAAGGTTCCCCTGCACCTTTCTATCCGTCATCTACCCTTAAAGGGCAAAAACAAATTCAGTTTTTTCTGCAAGTTCTTATCAAAAAAACAATCCTTATCGGATTGCTTTTTCTTTCTCCGCTTTTCCCGCCAACATGCTGTTTTTGAAGTTTATATCACCAGTCAACTCTTCACCAAACCAATCTGGTTTTTCAAAAGATTTCGCCTCCGCAACTGTGGCAAATTCAACTTCAACAGTCAGCAAATGTTTCCCATTTTTCTCCTTCACATTTTCATATACATCAACTTCTGCAATTTTTCCATCTTTCAGTGGACAAAAATAGCGTTGTTTTCTGATTATTCTCCCCTTTGCACCATCAAACAAAGCCGCAAATTCTTTGAAGGAAATTTCTTTTTCAAGTTCTTCTCTAACAAGACCGTTTCCAATCTTCTCTGTCACATAAAACTTCTTATCGTCAACGCTTCTTACACGCACTTCCTGCACTCCGTTTGAAAGATAGCCCTGCACAATTTTCTGATTTTTCAGTTGTTCAAAATTGGTGGGGAGTTTTTTGACCTTAAACTTTCTCTCAATCTCAGGCCCCCTCTTGAGCAAACTTTGATGGAATGCATATCTCTTTTCAACTGCCTCAACAATTTTGCTTGCACAATCATCCGAAGAAAGCAATTTCATCGTGTCAACACCCAACTTGTCAAGCAAGTTTTCAAGAACAACTTCCTCCTGCTTGGCTTGGCTCTCGTTTTGATAGCGTCCTTCCTGCTTATATTCATGATTTCTTTTGATTAAGAAATTTAGATTGTCAAAAGTTGAATGGCAATAAAGGACAAGCTGATTGAAAATTTCCTCAGGCACTTTGTTTTTGTTGTCTCGCTCATTGTTGTAGAAAATGCTCAAAACCATTGGAGAGTCCGTGATGACAATATCCACTTTGTCTCTGACAAGGTCAAGCGAAAAATACTGACTGCTGAAGATATAAAGTTGATTGGCAAGGCGCCTATAATTTTCTTCATACACAACATTCTTCGCATATTCAGGCACATATTCACACCTGAAACCTTTTCGTTTAAGTTTCGCAAATACATCGCACGCAAGAGTTGATTTTCCAGAGCCCGCCGCCCCAAGCAAATTAACCAAAATCGTCTTTTTCATCAATTTTTCCTCCTTTATTTTGCGTATTTTATACGCATTTATTTTCCTTTAAAAAAGGCTTTGAGCCTTAATTAAACAAATCTATAAAGTTTTGATGGCTTTTTTCCTGCATTTTCCTCCATCAAACCAACATCCTCAATGATGTTCTGTTGAAGCAATCTCTTTCTGAAATTGCGTCTGTCAAGTTTCTTTCCTAATATGCTTTCATATGCCTTATGCAGTTCTGGCAATGTGAAATGTTTTGGAAACAACTCCTTCAAGATATCACTGTCAAAAATGTGAATTCGCAAATAATCTATCGCCGCCTGCAAAATTTCCTCATGGTCATAGCCAAGTGCTGGCACTCTATCCACCATAAACCAGTCCGCATCGCCAGTTTTTGCGGTTTCTTTGAGATATTTCACTCTGTTTTTATCCATCACCCCAACATAGCCAACCGCCAGCATTCGACACAGTGGGCTTCGATCAGGATTTGAGAAAACATCAAAGCGATTATATTTCACATTTTGAATTCCTGTTTTCTCAAACATTTCTCTTTCCATCGCCGCATCAACTGTCTCGTTGTTATAGCATGCACCGCCAATCAAAATCCATTTCCCCTTGAAAGGCTCGTTTTTTCTTTTAATCAAAAACACCTTCAATTTTCCGTTATCAACAGTGAAAAGCGACAGCACAACATGAATTCCTTGATTCTTGTAAAGCGGATTATTTAAGTCCATTTCCCCTCCTCACACCCATATTATAAGCGTATTTTATACGCATTGTCAAGTATTTTAAAAATTTTTTTTAATTTATAATGTTTTTTTGTTCAGGAATTTTTTTATCACATTCATCAAGGCAATTCAGTCTCCCTATAGTTTCCCAAAAAACAACCCCCAAAGAAAGTTATTTATGGAGTTTAAAATAAAACAGAACAAAAAATCCAGCAGATTGCTGGATTTTTTGTTAATTATCAAGATTATTTGTCTCCCTTTTCTTCTCTTTCTTCTTTTGGAAGAATGCGTTTAAGGTCAACTCTGCCTTTTTCGTCAACTTTGATGACTTCAACTTCAACAGCGTCACCAATCTTGACAACATCTTCAACCTTTTCAACTCTCTTATTTGAAAGTTTTGAGATGTGAATCATTCCTTCCTTGCCGCAGCCAAGGTCAACAAAAGCGCCAAAGTTCATAATTCGAACAACTTTTCCGTCATAAACATCTCCAACTTCAACCTCTTCTGTGATTGAAAGGATGATTTTCTTTGCTTTTTCGTTCATTTCACTGTCAACTGAAGCGATGTAAACTGTTCCATCATCCTCAATGTCAATCTTAACACCAGTTTCGTCAATAATCTTGTTGATTGTCTTTCCACCAGAACCGATGACATCCTTAATCTTTTCAGGGTTGATTGTGAATGTGATAATTTTTGGAGCGTATTTTGAAATTTCTTTTCTTGGTTCGCTGATGCAAGCAAGAAGTTTGTCCATGATGTACATTCTGCCAATCTTTGCTCTTTCCAAAGCTTCTGTCAAGATTGCCTTGTCAATTCCTTTGATTTTGATGTCCATTTGGATTGCAGTCACACCTTTGGCTGTTCCTGTAACCTTGAAGTCCATATCGCCAAGGAAGTCTTCCAAACCTTGAATGTCAGAAAGCACAGCAACCTTGTTTGAGTTTTCGTCTTTGATAAGCCCCATTGCAATTCCAGAAACTGGAGCAGAAATAGGCACCCCGCCGTCCATCAAAGCAAGTGTGGAGCCGCACACAGAAGCCATTGAAGAAGAGCCATTTGAAGACAAAACTTCGCTGACAATTCTGAGAGCATATGGGAACACGTCTTCTTTTGGAACAACAGGCTCAAGCGCTCTTTCAGCCAAAGCCCCGTGACCGATTTCGCGACGCCCTGTGCTTTTGATCATCTTAGCTTCACCAGTTGCATATGGTGGCATGTTGTAGTGGTGAACATAGCGGTTCACTTCTTCATCATCCAAGCCTTCAAGCTTTTGAACATCACCAACAGTGCCCAGTGTCAAAGCAGACAAAACTTGTGTTTCTCCGCGTGTGAACACTGCAGAGCCGTGAACTCTTGGAAGCAAGCCAACTTCGCACCAAATTGGACGGATTTCTTCCAATTTTCTGCCGTCTGGACGCACTCCATCGTTCAAAATTCTTGCTCTAACTTTTTCTTTCTTAATCTTGTAAAGAACATCGCCGATTTCGCGTTCTTTTTCAGGGAAGATTTCAGCAAAGTGAGCAAAGATGTCCGCTTTTGCTTCTTCCTCGCGAACTTCGCGTTCGCTTCTCACAAATGTGTCAAGAACATGGTCATAGAGCTTATCTGCATATTCTCTCACAGCTGTGTTGATGTCTTCTGGGATTGTGTAATAAGAAATCTTTGGATTCACTGGCTTGCCAATTTCAGCCTTGATTTCCTTCAATTTTGCAACAATTTTCTTGATTTCTTCATGAGCAAGCATAATTGCGTCAAGCATTGTGCTTTCTGGGATTTCATTCGCACCAGCCTCAACCATCAATACAGCTTCTTCAGTTCCGCTGACAGTGAGTGCAAGGTCGCTCTTTTCACGCTCTTCTTGATTTGGGTTGATGACAAATTTTCCATCCACCAATCCCACTTGAACAGAACCTGTTGGGCCAAGGAATGGGATGTCGGAAATTGCGAGTGCAAATGAAGAGCCAAGCATTGCAAGAGGTTCTGGATTCACATCAGGGTCAATTGAAAGTGCAGTTGCAACAACCACAACATCATTGAAAAATCCTTTTGGGAAAAGAGGGCGAAGAGGTCTGTCAATCAATCTTGAAACCAAGATAGCTTTGTCACTTGGACGACCTTCACGCTTTTTGAAACCACCAGGAATTTTTCCGACAGAATACATTTTTTCTTGATATTCCACAGAGAGAGGGAAGAAGTCAATGCCAGGCTTTGGCTCTTCAGCCATTGTGACATTCACCATCACCACAGTTTCTCCGCAACGAACCAAGCAAGAACCGTTTGCTTGTCCGCAAAGTTTGCCAGTTTCAAAAGAGATTTCTTTGCCAGCAACTTCAATAACATACTTTTTAAATTCCATAACAACTCCTAATTTTGAGATTTGAAATAAAAGAAAGGGGAGCGAAAAAATAACTCCCCAAAAAATTATTTAATTTCTCTGATGTTCAATTCTTTAACAAGCTTTCTGTAAGCTTCAATATCTCTGTCTTTAAGATATTGCAAGAAACCTTTTCTTTTTCCAACCATCATCAAAAGACCTCTTCTTGAGTGATTGTCTTTTTTGTTGGTTTTCAAATGTTCTGTCAAATGGTTGATTCTTTCAGTCAAGAGTGCGATTTGCACTTGAACAGAACCAGTGTCATTTTCAGATTGTTTGAACTTGGAAATGATGTCTTGTTTAACTTGTTTTTCCATAATTTTCCTCCATAACAATTTTATACTCCCAAAACGAAGCAACGGGGCTGAAGGACTCCACAAAACTGCGTCTTAGGTCATCGACTGACATATTATAACACACCCTTTCCCCATTTGTAAAGAATTTTCAACAAAATTTTCAGGTTAATTTCAAAAATTTGCATAAAACATTATTCCCTCTTTCAGAAAGAAACATCCTCAATTTTATTCTTTCACCTAAGAAAAAAACCACGAAAAAACGCGGTTTTCTTATTGTTTAAGTTTTATTCTTTTACAGGGCCCTTATTTTCAGCAGGATGGAGTTTTGTCATTTGATCTTTTTTCATCCCCTCTTCAACATATCTTTCCTTATCTTTCTTCTTCAATGCTTCAAGCTGATTTATTGTACGTTCCAAAATTTCAACCTGAGCCTTGCTGAGTTTTGTGTTTGGTCCCTTTTTCATTTTATCGACAAGTTCAGGATACGCCTCAGCAAGTTTTTGAAGATAAGCCACTCTTCCAAAAAAGTGCTCTGGAACAACTTGCACATCTTCAACATTCTCTGCAGTTGTAATTGCATGGTAAGAGCCATCTTTGTTCGCCACAAAAAGGAATAATTTGTCACCATGTTCAGATGCTGTATATCTTGGCAACGCCCCAGATTTTTTCTCCATCCAACAATTTAAATCATAGATTTGTGAAAAGTATAAATCCGAAACTCCATATTTTGTAAAAATTCCCATAATTTCCCCCTTATGATTGTATTATAACACAAAGGAATCAAAAGGTCAATACAAAGTTAGAAACAACCTCATCTTTCCATATAAACAAAAAACAGAGTAGGCTTCCCCACTCTGCATTTTCTATTTCTTTTTAACCCAGATATTCCAACCTGATGTTACTGAAGGTCGCCAAGTCACCATAGTTATATCCCAAAGTAAATCCTGCAAAATCATCTCCAACTGTAAAGGCATATGAACACTCAGTTGTTGTAGACTTCGCTGCGCCGACACTATAAAAATCGCTTGCAACGC
>JAGBFI010000016.1 GCA_017936585.1 Clostridia bacterium
GAGCGTGACATATGACCTTGCTTCAGACATGAAGTTGAGCCTTGCTCTTGACGACAACCAAACAGTCACAGCAAAAACAATTCCAGAAACAGCAGAAGACCTTGAAACACTCTTGCCAAAGGTTAAGAATGTGATGGATATTGTTGAAGGCGGCGTTTATGAATTTGGATTCACCGCTTCTTACAACAAAGTGACACAAATCATAGACAACGTTGAAACAGTTGTTTATGACGGATTTGAAGTTTCTGGAGTATTGAAATTCTTGAATGGCAAATTTGGGCTGTCAGACATTGAAATTTCAAACTTGATTGTTTGTGGTGAATATCTCAACATCAGATTGCATGAAAATGTTCTGTATTTAGACTATGGCAACATGAAAATCAAGACAGCGCTCACAAGTGGAGAAAGCGGAGAGCCTGTTGATGTGATGAATGTTCTCAAGCAACTTCTGAATGACGAATTTGGAATTGATTTGCAGTTTGGCGTGTTTGAGGAATTGCTTACAATTGCAACGACCTACACATTGGAGGACTATTTCAAGAAGATTGACCTTGACATCATAGGAACAAGCGATGCAATTGCGATTGCCATTTCAAAGATTAACGGATTGACAAAGTCTTCAATTGCAAACGTAGCAATCACTTTCGAAAACGACAAATTGAACAAGGTTGACTTCAATTTGTACGGACTGCTCGATGTGAATATGTCTGTGAGCGACACAGGCGTTTCAACAATCGCTCCATTCGATGAAACAAAATACAACGACAGCTATAAAGACGATTTCCTGACGGGAATGATGAACAGTCTTGAGGTTGAAGAAAACGTGTATGCACTTTCAAGTGACATCGCAATCAGATACAGCACAACAACGTTCTATGGCGAACTCACAGCGATGCTTGTTGAGGATGAGTCATACAACGGAATGCTTGGACACTATATGCCAGCAATTTCAATCCACACAACTTCTTTGGGACTCAACAGTTACATCTATTTGATTGGTGAAACGCTTTATATCGACATTCAAGGATTGCAGATTAAGGCTGACCTCAATCAAACAACCATTGATGAAGTTATGAGCTTTGTTGAGGACACTCTTGGAATCAGTCTTTCACAAGGAACCGAAGAATCTGCAGAAGCAACAACTCAAGCGGAGGCTTTGGAGGCAACAACAGAGGCATTCAAGGTTATCATTCCAGCAATCGATAAGTTCTATGGGAACTGGGTTTCTGATGTTGAAAGCGGAACGAAGGGTGTGCTTCTTGAGATGAAAGACAGCTTGTGGTACAGCGACTCTTCACGCTTCTATGACATTGTTTTGAAAGCAATGCTCAAAAACTATCAAGACGCAATCATTCCAACAGAATTTGTTTTGGGCGCGAACATTCAAGACCTTAACACTTCAGTTTATGAAGACGGCTATGGCGACTATCTGCTCAAGGATGAGACCGGAGTTGTGATGGAAGAGGCATTCTCTCATGCACTCAACTTTGCAGTTTATATGGACATCACTTCGGTTGGAAAGAATTTGACAACTTTGGATGCGACTTTTGTGAAGGATGTTGCAAACGATGAAACATATCTCAACTTCAGCTCAGTTGCATCAAACTATGGCACAACAAAACTTGCTGACTTCAATCCATACACAACAGTTCTTGAAATGGTTGAAACGGTTTATGGTTACGCGTTCAACGAAGGGCTTGAATATCAAGCAGGAATTGATGTCGAAATCGCAAACGGCACAAATGTTACAAGTTTGGGTGGCGACGCAATTGTTGATTTGGTTGAATTGAACGAAACACAAATTGCAGACAAATCAATTTTCAAGTTGTTTGGAGATAAGGCAATGAAGGTGCAGGGAGACTTCTCTCTTGCAAGCAAAACTCGCGTTGACGGAGTTGACACAACACTCAACAAGCATAATATTGACATCTTCTATGACAGTGTTGCAGCTGATGCTGCTTATGCTCCAGGAATTTATGCAACCTACATCCACAGCAACTATGAAGATGATGACAAAGTTCCAGAACTCAACAACAATCTAGAACATGTTGATGCTGACGGCAATGCAGCTCCACAATACTTCCGAGGAAAAATTGCAAATGGAAATTTGAGCGATATCATCTCAATGGTTGCAGCGTTGATGCAAATTGATTTGGGAGAAGAAATGAAGGAATCCTTAAGTTTGACCCCACCAACAACAGACTTTGCATATATTCAAAGCTTGATGAAGACTGAAGAAACAGATGTTGGAGATGATTTGTCAAAGGTTGATGGAATTCTTGCTTCAATCGAAAAGATGACAAAAATGCTCAACAAGCTCAAACTTGAACAAAAATTGATTGAAGGTTCAACAACTCTTCACGAAACAATACTCACAATCACACTTGACATGATTTCATTCAACAATCCTGATTATGTTGCTGTTGAAGGAGAAGCGGAAGAACATCAACTTGGAACAGTTTCAATCAAACTTATTGATGAGGAAAACGGCATTGATGAAAATGGAAATGTGATTGGCGTTCAAAAACTTAGACAAATCGTAATTTCTGGATTGCAAGTTGGTGAAGATGTGATTTCAGCAACAATCAACATTCAAGATTTTGATGCTGTAAACTTTGACTATTTCACAAAGAACCCTGATTCAGCACACGTTGACCTCAGCACAATTTCCGACTTTGTTGACACAGCGGTGACAACTGTTAACACTCAACATTTCAATTTTGCTGGGGATATAAATGCAACTATTGATTTGTCAATAGGAGAAATTGAGTTAAATATGACAACTGACATCTATGCAACCATTGACGATGAAGGAACGATTTATGCATATGCTCAATTTATCACAGTTGCTGACTCACTTGCTGAACTGGCATATAAGAATAGTATTTTGGAGGTGTTCTCGAATCCATTTGACGAACGTGTGTCAATTATGGAGTTTGTTGGGGATAAGACGTCTCCGACGTTGACAATAAGCCGTTACGACATAAAGGACTCTAGTTCTGGGCTGTTCAATAAAAAATATTGGACGACCGTTTCACAATCCCTTGCTCCTAAAACATATACTGGAGCGGAACAAATTTCATCAAATTTGTCAACGATTATCAAAGATTTGTTTGGTTTTGGAGATTTGTTGTATCCAACAATTCTTGACTTGATTGGCAATATTGAATCTCACCCAACAATTGAGAGAGCAATCAAGGGCTACTCAAAGACAACAAACGGATATGATGTGACAGTCAACGGGAAGAACTTGCTTGGCGTTGATGGAGCAAAAGATATGACTTTGACAATTGGACAAAAAACTATTAGCGCTGACTATAAATCAATATTGACAAGTGTAAATGAAGAAGGAACAGAAAGTTATTCACTCTCTTCAACAACAAAAGGATACAACTTCATTGACTCGATTTATACAGTTATGAACATTTCAGATATGGTTTTGTTGACACTTGATTTAAAATCTGTAAGTGGAGATAGTTATCAATTCTATGACAGAGTTATCAGCATAGCAAGTCCAAAGTCTGATTTCCGTGACTCTGGTCTGTTGCCAAGAAAGGCAGTAAACACAAATCAATATTATCGCAACGCGTATATTTCAGCCTACAACAACAGAATCACAACAGAATATCAAAATCTCGTTGCTTAATTATTGAAAAAATTAAAATAAAAAGAAGGTTTTTAAAACCTTCTTTTTTTTGTTTCCTTAAATATTTTGTTTGATTTTTTTAGGCTAAAAAAACACCTTGAAATTGGTGTTTTTTGTTGTTTAAATGTTAGAAATGCTGAATTTGTTTATGCGAGTTCTGTTTTATATCTTTCAATCATGTCATCATCAATTCTTCCAAACAATGGCTTTGGAAGGTTGACTTTGTGTGAATTTGAAATGTTGATTTTTGAAGCTTCGTGCCACATTCCAGAATCGCTTGGCTTGCCGGCAAGGTTCAACTGCTCTATCCAGATTTGTTCTGTTTTGTTTGGCAAGATTGGGCTTGCAACAATTGCAAGAGATTTTGCCATGTTCAAGCAGAGATACAAAACTTTCTTTGCTCCATCAAAATCTTCATTTTTGATGAGTGACCAAGGTGCAGTTTTTTCAAGATATGTGTTTCCGATTGATGCAAAGCGAAGAATTTCTTTGTATGCTGCCTTAAATTCTGTTTTTGCAAAGAGATCTGCGATTGTTTGAGGGCAAGTTTCGATTGCTTCAACCATTTCTTTGTCGTTTTCGTTGAGACTGTCCTTGATGTCGTCAAAGTCAATTCCAAGCTCGCCAGCGAAGTTTTTGTTGATCATGTTGAGGGTGCGGTTGAAGAAGTTGCCGTATTTTCCAACAAGTTCTGCGTTTGTGTTGAGTTTGAAACCTTCATATGTGAAGTCGCTGTCTTTGTTTTCTGGGAAAATTGAAACGAGATAAGCACGAAGAGTGTCGATATCCATGTCGCTGTCCATCAACTTGTCGCAGAAGATGCCGATGTGTTTCGATTTAGAGAACTTTTGCCCTTCAAAGTTGAGGAAATTGAAACCAACAACATTTGTTGCAAGGTTATATTTCTTGCAGGCAAGTTCCATGCTTGGGAAGAATACTGCGTGGAAATCGATGTTGTCCTTTCCGATGAAATTGTAGATTTCACATTCGTCATTTTGCCAGCGGTCTTTCACAAGCGCTTCTCCGCCAAGCTCTTTTGTGATTGAAATGTAGCCAATTGGCGCGTCAAACCACACATAGAAAACCTTGTCTTCAAACCCTTCAAGAGGGACTTTGATTCCCCATGGGATGTCGCGGGTGATGCAGCGAGGTTGCAAACCTTCCTTGAACCACTTGTTTGTCATGCTGTATACATGTGGGCGCCAAACATCTTTCTTGCTTTCAACCCATGCTTGAAGCTCTGGTTGAAGTTTGTCCAAGCTGATGTAGATGTGTTTTGTTGACTTTTTGACAGCTTTTTCGCCACAGAAAGAGCATTTTGGGTCTTTCAAATCGTCAAGTTCATATGTTTTTCCGCATTTGTCGCATTGATCGCCATAAGCCTTGTCATAGCCGCAATATGGACAAACGCCATAAACAAAACGGTCAGCCAAGGCAACTTTGTCATGTTCGCAGAAAAGCATGTTGCTTGTTTTTTCTTGTGTGTAGCCGTTTTTGTGGATTTCATTGAAGAAATCGATTGTCACGTCTCTGTGAATTTTTGTGTTTGTTCCGCTGAAGATGTCAAAATCAATGCAAAGCTTTTTTGCGATTTCTTTCATTCTTGAATTCATCTTTGCAATGTATTCAGATGGCTCCATGCCGGCTTCTTTCGCTGAAATGTAGCTTGTTGTGCCATGGTCGTCTGTTCCGCTGACATAAACAACGTCATTTCCATATGTTTTGTGGAAACGAGTGAAAACATCGCCAGGGAGCCAACAGCCAACAACGTGACCAAGGTGTGGAAGCCCGTTTACATATAAAAGGGCGGATGTAACTAAGATTTTTTTCTTTTCCATGATTTTTCCTCTGATTTTCTTTTATTTCAATTTAGATATAATTTCGTTTAATGTCAATTTTTCTTGCTCGCCTGTTTCCATGTCTTTAAGGATGAATAATTGTTCTTTCACTTCATCTTCACCAACAATCAAAACATATTTGATTTGTCTTCGGTTGGCTTCCTTCATTTTTGATTTGAAAGATTTGCTTTCATAAAGGCACTCTGCTTTCACACCTTCTGCACGAAGGTCAGACATAAGTTTGAGCCCATCTTTCAACGTTTCGTCAAAAGTGATTATTGCGACAGTTGTTTCGTTGAATTTTGACAAATCAAAATAATCTTTTGCCACAAGCAAGTCAAACAAGCGGGTGATTCCAATACTCATGCCCACGCCGGGCATCTTTTTGTTTGAGAAATAACTGCAAAGATTTTCATATCTTCCGCCGCCACCAACAGCTTCTTTTCCGTCTTTCAGGAAAACTTCAAAGACGGTGCCGGTGTAATAATCATGTCCACGAATGATTGACATGTCATAAGTCACAGCTTTTGAGCCTAAATTTGCAAGATATTCATTTGTTGTTTTCAGTTCTTCAATTCCAGTGAGGAACAATTCGTTTTTGCAAAAATCGTTCAAATTTTGCATAATTTCTTCAAAATTTCCGCAAATTTTCGTCAATTTTATGATTTTTTCGCTTTCTTTATCGTTCAAGCCAATCTCTTTCAGCCTTTCCATCGCTTGTTCAAATGGGATTTTTTCAAGTTTGTCCAACACTGTCAAGATTGCAACGCTTTCTTTTTCTTTTCCAATTGATTGGATGAATCCCGAAAGGATTTTTCTGTTTGAAACTTTAATTTCAATTTCAATGTCAAGAGCTTTGAAACATTTTTCATAGAGGCTTATGCATTCTGCGTCTGCCACAAGCGAAAGTTCTTCATTGCCAATGATGTCGGCATCACATTGATAGAACTCTCTAAATCTTCCCTTTTGAGGTCGCTCGCCACGATAAACTTTTCCAATTTGATATCGCTTGAATGGAAAGCTCAGTTCATTTTGATGCATTGAAACAAATCTTGCAAGAGGAACAGTGAGGTCATAGCGCATACACATGTCTGTGTCGCCTTTTGTGAAACGGAAAACTTGCTTGTCAGTTTCTCCGCCGCTTTTTGCAAGCAATGCGTCGCTGTATTCCAAAACTGGTGTGTCAAGAGGGACAAAGCAGTTTTGTTGGAAGACTGTTTCAATTTTGTCAAGAAGGCTTGAGAAAAGCATCTGCTGCCTTGGCATCAGTTCCCAAAAACCTTGTAATTTTCTTGGAATAATAAGTTTATTTTCGCTCATAGTTTCTCCGGAATTTTTTAAGAAATTTTCAGTTGATAAAAATCTTTTTTTCACACAATTTTAATACAATATTCGTCAATTTGTCAAGCATATGCTTATCATAAGTTATACACAAGCATTTTCCACTTATCCACAAACTTATAAATATCCACAACTATTCATGTTTATGCAAAGTGCTGATTTGGGGCTAAAATGTGGGAAAACTACATGAGTTATCCACATTTCCACAATTTTGTGGACAGATTTTGACAAAATCTGGGCACTTGCTATGAAAAAAGTGTGTATTAATGTCCAAAAACTGAAAATCAAGTACATTTATTTTTTTCAACAAAATTGAATAAATTTTTAATAATTTGAATATTATGAATATTTGTTATTTTTTATTGAAAATTTATGCATATAAATTCATGCAAGCTATCAGATTGATTTTGTCAAGAATTTGCAAGGACGCTTATCGCAAACAAAGAAAAGCTTGTGAAGGGCGCGGGTGGAAGAAACATAAAGAAGGTTTCTGTCCAATTCGTTTTTGTAAGTTGTGCTGTCCGCAAATGGAATGATGACACAGTCAAATTCAACCCCCTTTGCTTGCGCTGGGGTGGTGATGATTTTCCTGCCTGCGCTCTTGTTTCCATTCAGTTGCTTAAATTTCTTCAAGACTCCGCTTTGTTTTTGAAGCAGTTTGATCTGTTCGTTTGTCTTGCAAATGATTGCCACGCTTTGTTTTTTGTCTTCCATCTTGCTGACAATCCTTTCAAGCTCATTGACGCAGTTTTTTGTCTTGACAAATTCAACCGCTTCTCCATTTCGATTGACATTGTTTGCGATGTGCTTTCCCAAAATCTTTTGAGAGAAAAGGGAGATTTGCAAGGTGCTGCGGTATGACTTGTTCAGATATTTCACTTTTGCTTTGCAAAGTTTCGCCAAATTTGTCAGATAGCTCTGAGGAAGAGTTCTGTCAATGCTTTGATTGATGTCTCCAAGATAAAGTTTGCTGCATTTCCAAATCTTGTCAAAAAGGTGGATATGGCAAGGGGTGTAGTCCTGCATTTCATCCACAACAACATATTTTGCTTCATATGTGTTTTTCAAGCCAAGCAAAGCCTCTTTGATGAGAAGCATTGGGGCAACGTCATAGGCTCCAACTTTTTCAATTTCGTCGAGTTCTTGGCTGCTGAGGAAAAGGTTGTAAATTTTCAGCACATCGGTTGTCAGAAATTTTTGATAAAGAACTTTCTTTGTTCTCTTCAGAAAATCTGCCTTACATTCTTCAGGAACAGAGAAATTTTCGTTGATATGTTCAGCCAAAACCTCGATACGCTTGTGAACAGGCAGACTTTTCAATCTGACGAAATAGATGTCAGAAAGTTCCTCTTTTGGGATGACAACCTCGCCAAAGCTCAATGTTTTTGGAATGAACAGGTTGCAAAGGTCGTTTTTCAAAAAGTTTTTGAGTTCTTCCAGAAATTCAAAACTTGATTTGATTGCAATGTTTTCAAAATCTTTTTGTGTGCCGTGACCAATGACGCGTTCCAAAAGTTCTTCTCTTGTTTCAAATTCATCCGACAAAAGCCTTTTTGCCATGGAGGTGAATGTTGTTGAGAACGATTTTTCTTCGCCAAGGGATGGCAGAACCTCGTTGATGTAATCAGAGAATACCTCAGAAGGGGATAAAATCAGAATGTCCTCACTTTTGAGTGTGTTGCGATATTTATATAATAGGTAAGAAACTCTGTGCATGGCTATAGATGTTTTTCCCGACCCAGCCACACCTTGCACAATGGTGTTCTGAAAATCCTCTGCACGGATGAGTTTGTTTTGTTCTTTTTGAATGGTTGACACAATTTCGTGCATTTTTGATGTGGCATTTTTGGAAAGTTGTTCCATCAGAATGTCGTCATCAATCACCATGTTACTGTCAATATAATAAGAAAGCTCACCATTTTCGATTTTGTATTGGCGTTTGAGCGTTGTTTCGCCCTTAATCACTCCATCAGGGCAGGTGTAGGATGTTTTGCCAAGTGAGTCGTCATAATAGAGCGAACAAATGTCAGCACGCCAATCATAAATGAGGTTTTCTTTGTTTTCAGTTTGAACAAGTCCCAAGCCGATGTAATAAGGCTGAGGCAGTGTTTCTTTTTCAGATGTAAAATCAAAACGTCCAAAATATGGGTTCTTTTTCTGTTTTGTGAGCCTTTTGTTTTCCTTTTCAAACATTTCGTTGTGTTTTTCAAGGTTTTCGATTTGAATGTTGACGCTTGCAAACTCATCTTCGTTTGCAAATTCGTCACCATCGCCACTGTGAAGGTCATAATAGCTGTCCGCGAAAAAACGCTTGTGAGAGTCGATGCTCTCTTTGTTTTTTTGAATTCGCTTGCTGTTTTTGGCCTTTACAGTGTCAATCTCTTTAAAAACTTTTGACAGATATTTTTTTTCTTGTTCCAAAGTCTTCTTATCCATATTTTAGGCTCCTTAAACCCAGGATGTTGTTTGTTGTTTATTCTTCGTCGTTTGCTTCAGTGTCGCTTGTTTCGTTTTCAGAAAGGTTTTCTGCTGTTGTTGCAACAATTTCAGTTTCTGCAGCGTTTTCAACAGCGGTGCTTTCAGAGGTTTCGCCTTCTTCTGCAGTTTCTTCGGCGATTTCTTCCTTTTCAGTCAAAGCAACACTTGTGATTTTTGAATCGTTTTTCAATTTCATGATTCTCACACCTTGGCTTACTCTTGAGAATTGGCTGATGTCGTCAACAGGGGTTCTGATGATGACTCCGTTGTCTGTGATGACAAGCAAGTCGCAGGTTTCCTCAATTTGTTTGAGAGAAGCAAGTTTGCCTGTTTTTTCGTTGAAAATTCCTGCTTTAACGCCTGAGCCGCCTCTTTGTTGAATTCTGAATTCGTCAACATGGGTAAGCTTGCCGTAGCCCTGATTTGAAATTGTCAAAATTTGTGAGCCTTCATGCACGATTGCCATGTCAACGATATAGTCCTCGCTTGCAAGCTTCATGCTGCGCACGCCTTGGCTGTCTCTGCCAACCGCACGAACATCTGTTTCGTTGAAGCGGATGCATTTCCCTTCATGAGAAGCAATCAAAATGTCATCTCTGCCGCTTGTGATGTTTACGCCGATAAGTTCATCACCCTCAAGCAATTTGATGGCAATTTTGCCCACTTTTCTGATGTTTTCATATTCAGAAAGAGGAGTTTTTTTGATGAGGCCCATCTTTGTTGCCATGATAAGATTGCCCTTGCTGTCGGCTTCCATAGGGATGATTGCGTTTACTTTTTCGCCCAAAGAAAGTTGAAGGAGGTTGATGATTGCTCTTCCTTTTGCTTGTCTTTGTGCCTCAGGAATTTCATACGCCTTCGAGCTGTAAACCTTTCCGAGATTTGTGAAGAACAACAATGTGTCATGAGTTGATGTCACAAGCATTCTTTCAACAAAGTCTTCGTCTTTTGTCTTGTGTGCTGTGATGCCAACTCCGCCGCGGTGTTGCGCTTTATATTCGTCTGTTGACATTCTCTTGATGTAACCCATATGTGTCAAAGAAACGATAACGTCTTCTTCGGCAATAAGGTCTTCAATGTCAATTCCGCCCATATCCATGCTGATTTCTGTCTTTCTTTCGTCTCCATATGCATTCTTGACAGCTTCAAGGTCGTCACGAACAATTTGAAGGACTCTTTCAGGTCTGTCCAAAATGTCTTTCAAATCAGTGATCAACGCTTCGAGCTCAGCAAGTTCGGCGTTCAATTTTTCAACTTCCAAACTTGTAAGTTTTGAAAGTTTCATTTCCAAGATGGCGTTTGCTTGAATTTCGTCCAATTCAAAGTTTGTTGTCAAATTCAAAACGGCCTCTTGTTTGTCTTTTGATTGTTTGATTGTTTTGATAACTTCATCAATGCTTGCAAGCGCAATAACAAGACCTTTCACAATATGTTCGCGTTCTTCAGCCTTTTTAAGGTCAAATCTTGTCTTTCTCACGCACACTTCTTTTTGGTGTTCGAGATAGTGATAAAGCATTTCCTTGAGGTTCAAAACCTTAGGCTCGCCTTTCACAAGGGCGAGCATGATGATTCCGCTGCTTTGTTGAAGCATTGTGTGTTTATAAAGAGAGTTGAGAACAACTTGTGCGTTTGCGTCTTTCTTCACTTCAACAACAACGCGAAGTCCAGCTCTGTCACTTTCGTCACGCAAGTCGCTGATTCCTTCAAGTTTCTTGTTTTTCACAAGGTCAGCAATTTGAGTCACGAAACGTGCCTTGTTCACTTGATAAGGAAGTTCTGTGATGACAATTCTTTGTCTGCCTGTTGAGGTTTCTTCAATCTCAGCACGCCCTCTCACAAGAATGCCGCCGCGGCCTGTTTTGTAGGCGTGTTTTACAGCCGTTCTTCCCATGATGATTCCGCCTGTTGGATAGTCAGGGGCAGGGATGATTTTGATGAGGTCTTCGATGTCGATGTCTGGGTTGTCGATAAGCGCTTGAACACCATTTATCACTTCGGTGAGGTTGTGAGGTGGAATGTTTGTTGCCATACCAACCGCAATACCGTCAGCACCATTCACAAGAAGGTTTGGGAATTTTGCTGGAAGCACTGAAGGCTGCATCAAAGTGTCGTCAAAGTTTGGATAGAAATCCACAGTTTCTTTGTCGATGTCTTCAAGCATAAGTGCTGCAATCTTTGAAAGACGAGCTTCGGTGTAACGTTGAGCAGCTGGTGGGTCTCCGTCCACAGAACCAAAGTTTCCGTGGCCGTCCACAAGAGGATAACGAATTGAGAAGTCTTGTGCCAATCTGACAAGTGCGTCATAAACAGAGCTGTCGCCGTGTGGGTGATATTTACCCATAACTTCACCGACAATTCTGGCTGACTTTTTGTGTGGGTTGTTGTAGAAGTTGTTAAGCTCGCCCATTGAGAACAAAATTCTGCGGTGAACTGGCTTCAAACCGTCTCTGACATCTGGAATGGCACGGCTTACATTGACAGCCATGGCATAGGCGATGAAAGACTTTTTGAGTTCTCCAACGACCTCAATTGGTTGAATTTTCTCTTTTTCAATAAGTTCTCTTAAGTTTTGTCTGTTTTCTTCGTCTTTCTTACTCATTTTCTTTCCCCATTTTTATTTTTTCGTTTTGCATATATTTTCGAATTTCGTTTTTAAGTTTGTTCTTATTTTGGATGACTTTCTTGTTGTTTTCAAATCCATATTCATCAATTTGAACACCAAGACTTTCTTCCAACCATCCTGCTATCAAAAATCTGTGGCAGAAATCAGTTGGTTTTTCAAAGCACAGCAGCACCGCATTTTCTCCAAGCGATTCATAAATGTGCTTTGGGTTTAGTGGAGACAACACCATATTGTAAAACTTTTGAATGTAGTCATCTTCATTTTTCTGTTTGAGAGCTTTAAATTCTTCAGTTGAAATCGCTCCCTCTTGAATCTGTCTTTCAATTTCATTTTCGCGTTTTTTCCACTTTTTGAAGAAGGTGTAGGGGGATAGGTTGCGAAAAGCTCGCCCCTCAAACCCAACAAGTTTTCCTTCATCGCCAGAAATGGCAATTGGTTCAAACTGAGTCTTATCAATTTTTCTTAAATTTGCGTAATAGGATGTTTTCATAGATGCACGTCCAATTTTTTAAATCATTTCGTGATATAAGATTTCTTTGTTTTTTGATTTCGCGTATTCAATTTCTGCTTTGCAACTTTCGCCGATATATCCGCCCACATTCACGACATATATCGCATCCGACAGGTCAATTTTCTCGCGGTGCAATTCACCAAGTAATCGTTTTTGTTCCACGGTGACTGGTGGCAAGTCGTAGACGCATTGAATGACGCAATAACATTTTTCCAATTCCAGTTTTTGAGCAATTTCAATCATTTCTTTTTGAAATTCCATGCTGCCGCAAAGAGTTACAACTGTCATAATCACTCTTACACGTCCAAATCTTTGACGAGAGTTGCGTTTTCTTAGATGAATTGACGTCTTAGTTCGGGGTCTTCTCCCATAAGTTGGCTGAAGAGTTTGTCTGCCTCAATTGCGTCTTCCATTGTCACCTTCAAAAGGATGCGGTTTTCTGGATTCATTGTTGTTTCCCAAAGTTGATCAGGGTTCATTTCACCAAGACCTTTATATCTTTGCAAAGATGTTCCCTTTCTGCCGTTTTTATCAAACCATTTGTTGAGGTCTTCGTCGTTATAAAAATAAATCACATCCTTGTTTTTTGTCACTTTGTAAAGTGGGGGTTGAGCCGCATAAACGTGTCCGTTTTCAATAAGTGGACGCATGAAGCGGAAGAAGAATGTCAAAAGCAAAATTCTGATGTGTGAGCCGTCCACATCGGCATCGGACATACAAATGATTTTGTTGTAGCGAAGTTTGCTTTCATCAAATTCATTTCCAATTCCGGCACCAAAGGCGGTGATCATTGCTTTGATTTCCGCGTTTTCAAGGATGCGGTTGAGTCTTGCTTTTTCAACGTTCAAAATCTTTCCGCGAAGAGGCAAAATTGCTTGGAAGCGTCTATCTCTACCCTGTTTTGCAGAGCCACCAGCGGAATCTCCCTCAACGATGTAAATTTCGCAAAGGCTACTATCTTTTTCACTGCAGTCTGCAAGCTTTCCTGGAAGGGTTGTGCTTTCCAAAACGCTCTTTCTTCTTGTCAGTTCTCTTGCATTTCTTGCCGCGTCACGCGCACGTTGAGCGGTGATTGATTTCATGATAAGTTCGCGTGCTTCATTTGGATGTTCTTCCAAATAGTCTCCAAACGCTTCTTGCATTGCCTTGTAGACAATTGTTCTCATTTCGCTGTTGCCAAGTTTTGTTTTTGTTTGACCTTCAAATTGAGGTTCTCTAAGTTTCACAGAGATGACAGCGGTGATGCCTTCACGGCAATCTTCACCAGAAAGTTTTTCGCTTTCTTTGATGATTTTGTTTTTGACTGCATAGTCATTGATGACTTTTGTCAAAGCATTTTTGAAACCGTCAAGGTGAGTTCCACCTTCTTCAGTGTTGATGTTGTTGGCATAGGTGTTGATGATTTCGTTGTAGGAGTCGTTATATTGGAAGCAAACCTCAACCTCGTTGACAACATCGCCTTTTTCGTTGTGGTTGAACTTGTTGAAATAAACTGGATATGAAAGCAATGTTTGCTTGTTGTTGTTCAAATAGTTTACAAACTCAACAATTCCGCCTTTAAATTCAAAAACATCTTTGCGTTCTTTTTCTTCTCTGCGATCTTCCAAAGTGATGACAAGCCCTTTGTTGAGGAAGGCAATTTCGCGGAAGCGGTTTTTGAGGTTGTCATAAGAAAATTCAACGGTCTCAAAAATTTCAGCGTCAGGATAGAACGTCACGGTTGTTCCGGTTTTGTCTGTGCTGCCAATAACTTTTAAAGGATAGAGGCTGCGTCCGCGTGAGAATTCGATTTGGTGATGTTTTCCGGCTTGATAAACATCCACAACAAGCTTTGTTGAAAGGGCGTTTACGCAGGAAACACCAACGCCGTGCAAACCGCCGGAAATTTTGTAGCCTTCGCCGCCAAACTTTCCGCCAGCGTGAAGTTTTGTTAAAACAACTTCAACGGCACTTTTGCCCTCTTTCTCGATGATGCCTGTTGGAATCCCACGACCATTGTCACAAACAGAGCAAGAGCCGTCAGCGTTCAAGATGACGTCAATCTGTGTGCAGTAGCCAGCCAGTGCTTCGTCAATGGAGTTGTCCACAACCTCTTGAACGAGGTGATGAAGACCATGTGTATCAGTTGAGCCGATGTACATTCCTGGACGTTTGCGAACAGGCTCCAAACCTTCCAAAACTTGGATTTCGTTTGCATCATATTTCACGCTTTTAGAGAGTTTTTCTGTCTCGTTGGCGATGTTTTCAGAGTCGATTTTGTTTTCTTCGATATTTTCCATAACGCAATTATTTCCTTTATATATATAAATATACTATATTATAACATATATATAGGAAAATTGAAAGCAATTTTTGAAAATTATGTGTATAGATGGCCATTTTTTTGTAGAAAAAAATGTTTCTTTTCTTGAAATTGATGTTGACAACTGATTGTTTTGGTGATATATTTGTTTTAAGAGGAAAATGATATGAAGTACACAGGAAAAATAGTAAAACAGCAGGACTTAAAAAGATGCGCCTTTGCCAGAAAATTTGACCAACTTGCTCACAGTTTGCAGTCAGAAAATGGGTTGAAACTTTATGATGATAAGGAAATTATTGCTTGGATCAATCCAAAGGCAAAGCATGGCAGCAAAAACTTGAATTTCTACGCTTTTGACCGAATTGACTATTCAGAACTCAACACGTTTTTGAACAATCTTGCCTTGAAAGAAGCACGACTTAAGGCTTTGGGCTATGATTTGGGAGGAGTGAAGAGTTTCAACAGAAATGTTTGGATTGACCTTTCAAGAGAAAGCAGCGCAATTGAAGGAATTATGGACGATTTCCCACTTGACTTGTCGGATTTTAGAACTCACCTTCGCGGCAGGTTCACAATTGAGCCTTCAACAGAAAATTTCAATAAGAATGACTATTTCGAAAAGTTGTATGCTCAATATGAAATGGTGAAGAAAGACAATGACTCAGTCATCATCAACGGAAACAAAAAATCTCACACATTGAAAATTTCAACAATTGCTCATTTTATTGCGTTCAAATATGTTTACAAGTGTGCAAAACTCAACAGAGGAAAGGGGGACTTGTCTGCGGAAGACTTTGAAACGGTGCTGAAGAATGCAAGCTCGTTGATGTCTGGCAACTATGCTGTGTCTTACAGAAATGACCCTGCTGCTGTGACAGGAGCAGAGTGGAGACCAGCGAAGCCTGCGGAGATTTATGACAAAATGAAGGCTCTCAGTCAGTGGATGGTTGATGATCCAGAAAGCAGTCGTTTGCATCCAATTGAAAAGGCAGCACTTTTCCATGCTGAGTTCATCAGAATTCATCCTTTTGCAGACGGCAATGGCAGAACTGGAAGAATTATGGCAAACTATGTTTTAATTAAGAATGAAATCCCAACAATTGCTGTGAGATACAGAAAAACTGAAGACTATTTTGCAGCCCTCAATAAAGCAATCACCACTCACGAAGCGGATGACTTGATTGAGATGTTTTATAAAGAAGTTTACGCAAATGCGAAAAAGATTGATGAGTGCTTGGACTGGATTGAGAAAAACAAAAATCCACAGAACAAAGACAGAGATAAATAAAAATTAAAAGGCGTTCCAAGTTTGGGGACGTCTTTTTTTGTCAAAGATGAAAAATGCTTGACATGAGTGACGGTTTTTTCTAGAATATTGATAATAAAGGGGGAGAAATGAAAAGAGGAAAATTATTTTCGGCAGTTTTGACTAGCGCTTTTGTGGTGAGCGCTTTGGTTGGTTTATCAGCCTGTGGGGAACCTCCACACACTCATGAATTTTCAGAGCACACATTCTATTGTGTGAAGACAGAAGAGCAACAAGACAAGGTTTATTCTTTCAAGGTTTGCGATTGTGGAGAAAATGACACAGAAACCCTTGTTGAAAACGCAATCATTGTGGATGAAACAACTGCAGACAGTATTGTCAGAGGGCATTTGTATGATTTGACAAACAAAGTTGTGGTGTTTAAGAAGGGAACTTATTCTTCCAGCATTGCAGGAGGAACGAAAAATTACCACAACGTGATTTTTGCAGGAGAATATACTGGAGAAAACAAAGAAGTTGTTTTTGAAGCTGGCTCTTATTTATACACGCAAGGTTCATATTCAATTGATGGACTTGAATACAACAATATTTCATTTAAAAACAGATTGTTCCTCGGGTCGCAAACAAACGACATAAAAAATGTTGACATCAACAATTGCAGTTTTGTGAACGAAGATGCGGATAAGGGAGATTTGCCAGCAATTTTGATTGCTCCAAAGGTTGACAAACATGTCACAAGTGAAAATATCGTGGTGAAAAACTGCTCAATTGATGGATTCTATCAAGGCATTTTGATTTATCAAAACAAGAATTTGACCATTGAGAACAACATAATCAAAAATACCATTCACAACGCAGTGGGAATTCAATTGAATTCTGGTTACACAAACAAGATTACAGGAACAATTTCAATCTCAAACAACGAAATTTTAAATATCATTGGTCCAAGCCAAACAGGCGAAAGAGCAATCAGATTTGGTCAACTTGAGAATGCGACAATCACTGTTGCAAACAACAAATTTTTAAATGCAGTTGATGGAGATAGCGAAATTTTAAAAGCTTCCGGATTGGTTAAAAGCACGATTTCATTTACAAACAACACCAATGCTGGAGAAAAAATCCCAGACAAAGAAATAAACGCACAATCACCAAGTTTTGCTATTGTTGTTTAAGAAAATCCCGCATTTGCGGGTTTTTTTCTTTTTATAACAAACAAGAGTCAACGCTAAACATTTTGACACTTGCTGGCAAAACTGAGCCCTAAGCGCAGGATGAATTAACAAGTAAGTTAATGATAAAATTGAAAAACAACCATAAAATCTTAGAATCTCATTCTTAGCAATGGAGTCGCGGTTAATTCGCCAACGGAGTGCGAATTACGTTTGACCGCGGAGATAAAAAAACAAGCATCAATGCGAAACGTTTTGACACTTGCTGGCAAAACTGAGCCTGAAGCGCAGTTTTTTTATTTGGTTGCGAGGACAGGATTTGAACCATCGACGCAACGCAGTTTATACGTACGTATAACCCGTCGGGATAACAAAAAAGCCACATCGCTTGGATATGGCTTCATCATTTGGTTGCGAGGGATGGATTTGAACCATCGACCTCCGGGTTATGAGCCCGGCGAGCTTCCGAACTGCTCTACCTCGCGTCATGAACAAGTGTATTTTAATATATTTATATACAACTTGTCAAGGGTTTATCACAAAATTTAGAACAAAATTATGCTGAGAATCAAAATCATGGCTGCAAAATAAAGAAGATGGTTGAAGCGGCTTTTAACAAATGTGGCAAGGGCGATGTGTGCTGCATAGACCAAAAGCCCTGCTGCAAAAAGAATGTTTGGAAGGGTGAAGGAATACAGAAGCACTGGCACAATTTGACATACAAGAAGACCAATGCTGAGGAAAACAAAAAACTCGTTGAGGAATGACACAACTTTTGCAGAGGTGCTTTCTTCTGAATGGGATTTTTTAAGTGCCATTTTCAAGAATACGAGTGCGAAGCCAAGTGCTGCGCCAGCAAGGATTCCAAAGGCTGATTCTTTGCCGAGATAGAGTGCAACAAAGCAAAGGAGGATTACTGACAAAAAATAGGCAATATTTTTGAAATTTGGTAGGGTTATGGCTGATTTCGTTGGCTTTTCTATGCTGTTTTGCTTAAATTCTGTGTTTTTTTCAGCTTTTGGGAACTCTGGTGTGCCCTTTTGATTGGCAGGTTTCAGCTCTTCAATCAAACTCAAAAACATAGGGGCAATGCTGACAATCGCAAAGATGGAACTTCCCCAAAAGTTGTTTTTGAAGGTTGCGGAGCATACGCCAAGTCCAATCAACGCAATGTATGACAGTGTTTGAAGTGTGAAAGAAAGCCATTTGTTTTTCTTCACAAAACAAATGCTCACCGCCAGCAAAATGCAGGCTGACAACATACAAATCACTGCAATCTTCAACATATCAACATTTTATCAAAGATTGTGCATTTTGTCCAACAAAATGACAATAAAAAAACAAGACACTTGTCGTGCCTTGCCGTTTTTTATTTTTGAACCTTGAAAGAATCTTTCAAAGAAATTGTGTTGTTGAAAACAAGGTTGTCTTCAGCTGAGTCTTTGTCGACACAATAATATCCTTTTCTCATGAATTGGAATTTGTCTTGAACTTTTGCGTCTTTCAAGAAGTTTTCGGCCAAAGCTTTTCTTTCAACAAGAGAGTTCTCTTCCAAAATTTCCTTGATTTGTACGCCTTCAGAGAGTGCTTTTGCAGGATTTTTGTATTCCGCCTTGATGAGAGGTTTGAATTCGCGAATTGTCACTTCAAAGCAATTTTTTGCTGAAACAAAGTGGATTGTTCCTTTGCACTTGATTCCAGATGTGTCGTTGCCGCTCTTTGTGTTTGGGATATATTCGCATTCCAAGTGGTCGATTTCACCGTTTTCAGCGAAAACAACCTTGTTGCACTTGATGACATATGCTCCTTTCAGACGAACAATTCCACCTTCCACAAGTCTATTATATTTTGGAGGTGGGTTGAGGCTGAAGTCTTCTTTTTCGATGAAAATTTCTTTGCTGAAAAGGGCTTTGTGCTTGCCGGCGTTTTCATTGTTTGGATTGTTGTCGATTTCAATTTCCTCTTTGCCTTCATAGTTTGTGATGACAACCTTAAGTGGATCCAAAACAACCATTGCACGGGTTGCAATTTTGTTGAGGTCTTCTCTGACATAATATTCCAGTGCAGAATAGGGCACTGTCACTTCCAAAACATTTCCCCAGCCAACAGATTTCACGAAGTCTTTGATGGCTTTTGCGGTGTAGCCTCTGCGACGAACACCGATGAGTGTTGGATAACGTGGGTCATCCCATCCATTGACATAGCCTTCGTTGACAAGTTGTTTCAAATATCTTTTTCCAATCAAAACGTTCTCGATTGTAAGACGGCTGAACTCTCTTTGTTTTGGAGCGTAAGGCTTCTTCCATCCGTTTTCGATGAACCAGTCATAAAGTGGGCGGTGGTCACGGAATTCCATTGAGCAAAGGCTGTAAGTCACACCTTCAAGAGCATCTTCCATTGGGTGAGCAAAGTCATACATTGGATAAATGCACCACTTGTCGCCAAGTTTGTAGTGATGAGCACGGAGCACACGATACATCACAGGGTCACGCATGTTGATGTTTGGGTGAGCCATATCAATTTTTGCACGTAAAGTTGCCTTTCCGTCTTCAAACTCTCCGTCACGCATTGCACGGAAAAGTTTGAGGTTTTCTTCTGGAGTGCGGTTGCGATATGGGCTTTCTTTTCCGGCTTCGGTCAAAGTGCCTCTTGTTGCGCTGACTTCTTCAGCTGTGAGCTGGCACACATATGCCTTTCCATCCATAATCATTTGTTCGGCAATTTTGTAGATGTCATCAAAATATGCTTCGCTGGCATAAATCAATTTTTCAGGTTTATAGCCAAGCCAAGCCAAATCTTCCATATAGCTGTCAGCAAACTCGCCCTCTTCTTTGATTGGGTTTGTGTCGTCCATTCTGAGATAGGTTTTTCCACCAAACTTGATTGCTGTGTCAAAATCAATTGACCACGCTTTTGCGTGTGCAATATGCCAATATCCGCTTGGCTCAGGTGGACATCTTGTGATGACCTCTTTTGTTTTGCCAGCTTTGATGTCCGCAATAATCTCTTCTTCAAGTTCGTTTTCTGGGACGATGCTGTCAATGTCAATGCCGTTAAAGTTCATAAGTTAAATCTCCTATATTTTATATATTTTAGAATAATAAGCGAAAGAAAGTCAAGCGTATCAAGCAGATTCTGACTGTTAATCAGAATAAAATTCTTTTCTTTATCGACTATGTCATTGCTTTTGTGAGTTCCTTCTTTCAAAGGAGAGGGGGAAACAAAAAAAGACTGTTGAAAGTCCTTTATTTTGCCAATTGTGCTTTAAGTTTTGTTTTGATTCTTGAGAGACTGTTGTCGATGCTTTTGTTGGAGATGTCAAGTTGTTTTGAAATCTCTTTGTAGGAATATCCTTGCAGATATAATTTCAACACCGAAATTTCAAGAGGAGACAATGTGTTTTTTATGATTTTTTGAAGATTTACAAACTCCTCTTTGTCAATCACTTTTTCTGCGGGAGTTGTTTCAAGCACAAGCTCCACGGGGAGATAGTCCAAATTTTCTGTTTCGGAGCTTGAAAAACTTTGAAAGGAAACTGCGGATGAAAGAGGTTTGTGTTTGTTTGTGTTTGCCCTTTTGATTGCTGTCTGAATTTGATGTTTGATGCAAAGCACGGCGAAGGTTTTGAAAGTTGTTTCTTTGTGCGAAGAATAGCCCTTGATTGCCTTGTAAAGTCCAATCATGCCTTCTTGGATGAGGTCCTCCAAATCTCCGCCGACAATGAAATATCCGCGGCTGATTTTCACCACCAAATCTTTGTATCTTTCAAAGAGTGTGTATTCAGCCACGTCATCGCCATTTTGGATTTTTTCAACCAATTCTTCGTCAGTAAAATTCAATTTTTCACCTTTTTTTTGTTTCAATTTTCATGTTTTTATCAATTTTTTTGAATTTTTCACCAATTTTTGATGATTTTTTAAAATTTATTGTTTTTTTATTTTTTAATTTTAAAACCTTTCTTACGGAATTTTATTTTGCACTTTCTCTTTGTCTCAAAATTTCATAGATGGCAATTCCAGCACTCACGCTTGCGTTGAGAGAGTTTACGCTGCCTTTAAGTGGAAGGGTGACAAGCCCATCGCAATATGTGCGCAGGCTCTGCTTGATGCCGTTGCCTTCAGAACCAACAACAAGTCCGATTGGTCCTGTCAGATTTTGAGAATAAATTTCCTCTCCACCAATCTCGCAGGCGTAAATCCAAAGGCCATTGTCTTTGAGAGTGTCGATTGCTTCTTTGAGATTTGTAACCCTTGCAATTTTCATGTGAGAGATTGCTCCTGCACTTGTTCTGACAACAGTTTCGTTCACTCCACACGCTCTCATTTTTGGGATGACAATTCCATGCACGCCGGCACATTCGCAAGTTCTGATGATTGCTCCAAGGTTGTGTGGGTCTTCAATCCCGTCCAAAAGCACAACAAATGGAGGATTTTCAGAAGTTTTTGCCACTTCCAAAATTTCCTCAACTGAAGAATATTCAAATTCCACAGTTTCGGCGATGTAACCTTGGTGATGTCCAGTCACGCTTTTTGTGTCCATCAGTTTTTTTGGAAGAAACTCAATTTTCAACTTGTTTTTTCTTGCAAGAGAAATGACATCGTCCTTGCGTGTTGCAAAGTTTTTGTCGATGATGATTTTGTTGATTGTGACATTATTTTTGATTGCCTCAATCACTTGATTTTTTCCTTCAATATTCATGAAATTCTCCTTATGAATTTAAATCAATTTGCATGGATTCTTGCAAGATTTGTTGCAAGCGTTTGTGTTGCTTTGTGAGATATAAAAACCCAACCAACGCCTCAAAAGAGGTTGCTTTGTTGTATGTTTTTTCATCAAAATTTTTTGCACGGTGTTTTGGCTTGCAGTTGCGTGCTTTTCTGACGATGTCTTTTTCTTCATCAGTCAAAAGAGGTTCCAACTTTTCGAGAGTACAGCTTTGCGAATTTGCATTACAAAACATCTTTGCCTTTGTGTTGTAGGTGTTGAGTTTGTCTTTTCCGCCCTTCAAAACTTCTTCACGTACAAAAACAGTGTGGACGGCATCTCCAATGAACGCCAAGGCGAGAGGAGACAATTCTTTAATATTTGACATAATTTCTCCTTAGTTGTTGAATCTGAACAAAACAACGTCTCCGTCCTGAACGACATATTCCTTGCCTTCCATGCGGACTTTACCTTTTTCTTTGGCTTTAAGGAAACTGCCTGCTTCGATGAGGTCTTCATAAGACACAATTTCAGCCTTGATGAAGCCTTTTTCAAAATCGGTGTGGATTTTTCCAGCAGCTTGTGGAGCTTTTGTTCCTTTTGTGATTGTCCAAGCACGAACTTCTTTTTCGCCGGCTGTCAAATAACTTTGAAGCCCAAGAAGGTCATAGCTTGCAACGACAAGTTTTTCAAGACCGCTTTCTTTGATTCCAAGTTCTTCTTTAAACATTTCACGTTCGTCTTTTTCAAGTCCAACAATTTCTTCTTCAATTTTTGCACAAAGAACAACCACTTTTGCGCTTTCCGCGGATGCAATTTCTTTGACGGCTTTCACAAAGTTGTTGTCCTCTTTTGTGATGTCGTCTTCGCTGATGTTTGCAACATAAATCACTGGTTTTGCGGTGAGGAGAGCAAAATTTTTGAGAAGTTTTTGTTCTTCTTCATCAAAAGAGAGTGTTCTTGCTTGTTTGCCGCTTTCAAGAGCCTCTTTGATGCGTGAAAGCATGTTCACAGAAACAAGAAGTGACTTGTCGCCGGTTTGTTTGACGAGTTTTGCGTTCTTTTCCAAGATTTTTGTCACTTGTTCAAGGTCAGCGAGGGCGAGTTCCATTTCAATTGTTTCAATGTCTCTTTTTGGGTCGATTGAACCGCTCACGTGGATGATTTTTTCATTGTCAAAGCAACGAACAACATGCACAATGGCGTCAACTTCGCGAATATGGCTGAGGAATTTGTTTCCAAGCCCTTCGCCGTGGCTGGCACCAGCAACAAGTCCTGCAATATCAACAAATTCAATACTTGCTGGGGTGATTTTTTGTGTGTTGTACATCTTTCCCAAAACATCCAAACGTTTGTCGGGAACATCCACGATGCCAATGTTTGGCTCGATTGTGCAGAATGGATAGTTTGCGCTCTCTGCGCCAGCTTCAGTGATTGCGTTAAAAAGTGAGCTTTTGCCAACGTTTGGCAAACCTACAACTCCGATTTTCATAAATTTTTTCTCCTATATATTACAAGAATTTGGAGAGGGGACTCCTCTCCAAATCTCGAATTAAAATTAAATTGATTTTCCACCATCGTCGGTTTTTGTTTTTGGCTCTGCTGAAGTGGAAGGTTCAGATGCCGTATGGCTTTCAGTGGTTGGCGTGACGGTTGTGTCTTTCTTTTCTTCAGGAAGAACATAGTCTGACAATCCATTTTCGTTAACCTTTGACACTTTTTCAGTGTCTTTGTCTTCTTTCTCAGTGACAGAGTCTTCAGATTCCTTTTCAGAAACCACTTCGGGATCTTTGATTTCAGGTTCTATTTCAGCATCGTCTGTGGCAGAATTTTTTTCAGAGGCGATAACATTGCCATGCTTAAGTTCAACTATCTCAAAATCATCGTTTTCGACTGTGGACTCGTCATTCTTTTCGACCATTCCGCTATACAAGCCATTTTCTTTGTCTTGAAGTTCTTTTTCTTTAGCTTTGATTTCTTTGTCAAGTCTATCATAGGCCTCGGTTCTTGCCTTTCTGTCTTCTTGGATTTGTTTTTCAAGCTTTTCTTGTTCGCCTTTCACATCGCCAATTTCTTTTTCAACTTCATTGATTTCTCTTTGAACTGTGCCAGCGGTTGGCATAACTTTTGCTTGATTTTGAAGTTTTGTAAGTTCAGATTTTTCTTTTTCGGTCAGTGGACTCTTTGACTTCAATTCATCGATGCGTCTTTCAATTTTTTCGATTTCTGCTTTTCTTTCTTCAAGTTTTGTTTTTTGATCTTGAAGTTTTTTCTCTTTGCCATGAAGTTCCTTGCGGTTTTTGTCGTTGATTTTTTCAATTTGTTGATTTTCTTTTCTCATGGCTGTGAGACCAGCTTTTTGTTTGTTGAGAGCAGAATGTGATTGGTCAATGTCAAGGAAATCAAGGTCGCGTTTATAAGTCTCTGCTTGTTTCTCTACTTTTGCAATCTTTTTATCAATCTTTGCAAGCATTTTTTGTTTTTGTTTGTTTGTAAGTTTTGGATTGTTTTCAATTGCTTTTCTTTGTTCTTTCAAAGCCGCAAGTTGTTTTTCTTTTCCAAGATGTTTATCTTTGATGTATTCTTTGAACGCTTCCTCTTTGTTGTTTGCTTTTACAGTTCTTTCTGTTTTCATAAAATCTAAAAGCCCAACTTGAGCAGCAGCCCCGCCAATCATAAACATCATTGCAGGAATTGCAAGGAATGGAAGTAATGCAGAGAAGCACGCCAAACCAAATCCCAAAACAACTCCATATTTTTCCAAGAATCCATGGAACCTTGAATTCAAAGAAGGTTTCTTTTTCTCAGGTTCTGGAGGTTCCGGAGGTTCCGGTGGTTGTGGTGGTTCCGGTGGTTGTGGAGGCTCCGGTGGTTGTGGTGGTTCAGGAGGTTGAGGAGGTTGAGGAGGTTGAGGAGGTTGAGGAGGTTGTGGTGGTTCTGGAGGAACCGGTGGCCTGTCCACCTCAGGAGGATTTGCAATGTGGCTTGCTTTGTCAAGAGGTTTTTCTTCGACTGTCGTTTGGTTCATGATTGCCACACTTTCAAAAGATTCAACTTGAGCGTCTGTTCTTGCTGGGCGTTGATATGCAGTGATTCCAACTGATCCGTCTTCAGTGAGTTTTCTTTCAAAACTTTGAGCTCCTGTTTGCTTTGCAACTGTGGCAGATGCTGCAATTTCTTTGCCGAAAATTTGACCAACGGCTTTGATTGTGTCAAGACTTTCGGTATATGAAATCGGAATACTGATGTCTTTGATTTCTTTTCCACTTTGAAGCTCAAAGTGAAGTGCAGAGTTTTCAACCTTGTCAGGAGTCTTTGATGTTTCTTCAAAAGAAACTTTTGAAACTTCGTAATATTTTGGAACTGTAAGTCCTTTTTGATTTGCGTTGCGAACATGGGCGTAGACAAAATTTTTCACCGAACCATCTTCCTGCTTCACGCGTTTGATGTTAATGTAGGATTGTTCTCCATTTATTTTGACTGGAAGCGAAACAAGTTGAACTTCATTGTTGTCCAGTTTCTTTGTAACAACCTTGGTTGGGACTTTTTCTTGTTTTCTCATAAGTTGAGATTCAGCAATGAGAAGTTGAGAAAGCAAAGGTTCTTCCTTGTCCATTGAGCAACCAGCTTTCCCAGTCATGCAGTAGTCCAATCCTTTTTCTGTGATGCCGATGTTAAGAGGATTGTCTGTTTCAGTTCTCACAGCTCCAAGATTTCCGTTTGAATCTTTAATTTGGCAGCCAAGTGCTGAGAATACCATTGCAAAATTTCTGTTTGCGCCCTTGATTTCGGCAGATTCCAAAGTTCCATTTTTTGCAAGTTTGATTTTTTCCATGTCATAGACATAGAAGCCGTTTACTTCAGTGCTTTCTGGAAGCTGAACTTTTGAGGTTGCTGTGATTTTCTCAACTTCCTCTTTTGAAATCATCATTTGCACTTTGCCGTCGTTCTCGACAAACATTGCAACTGCTTTTTCTTCACCGTTTACAGTTTTTGTGACATTCAACAGGAGATTTGTGTCTTGCCCGTCAAGGACAGTCAGAGATTGAACTTCTTTTCTTCCGTTGAGTGTGATTTTTTGTTTTGTTCCTTCAAGAGTTTTTCCATCATACGCAAAGGTAGTGTCGCGGAGTCCTTGTCCTTTTGTTCCTCTGTTTTTCAAAAGTTGGTCTTCAATTTGATCAAGATTTGGAGAAATTTGTGGATTGAACTTAAGATTGTCCATTTTTGGGCAATCATAAACCTCAATAGGTTTTGAAACGATTGGTTCATTTGCCACCAAGCCAGAAAGGTATGAAAGAGTCTCATTGTTTGACTTTTCAGTTTCTGGGTTTTGAATGACTGGAGTTCCAATGTTTCGACGTTTTCCGTCATGAGCAACTTCCAGCACAAGTCTCTGAGAACCTTCGACATCGACAAAAGAAGCTCCCAAAATCTGGACGGTTGTTTCCTTGCCCGCTTCCAATCCGTCAATGTTTGCATAAACTTTGCCGTCTTTTTGCATAACACGCAAGTACTTCATTTCAGCAAAACCATTGGTAGTTTTGTTTCCTGTTTCATAAGGAATATAGTGATATGCTACGCCATTTGCTTCATCCGTGTAAACTACACTTTCAAGGTCGACGTCTGTTGGTTTTGTAGGTTCGCCATGGAAAGAATCAACATTTGGATTGCCAACTCCAATTGTTGAATCATCAACGGAGATGATTGAATCATCAGCGTCAAACCCTTCCTCAACAACATCTGGCATCACGGTTTCGCCTGGCTTTGGATGTTCAGGTTTGTGATTCACATCAGGAGTTGTCGACATATCAGGTACGGTGCGGGTCTCTGGCTTTTGAGAAGTCTCTGTGTCTTTTGAAGTGTCAACTTCGTCCCAAACATCAGCATGTTCGGCAGGTGAGTTTGTTGGATCTTCACCTTTGGTTTCGCTTGCAACAAAGCCTGCACGATCTTTTTTCTTTGTTGATTTTGCAGGAGCTTTTTTCTCAGGAGCAGGTTTTTCTGTTGTCTTTTCTGTAGGTTTCTTCTCAACTATTTTTTCAGGTTCTTTTGTTTTAGGTTCTGCTTTTGCAGTTTTTGTATCTTTGTCCTTAGGTGCTTTTTCAGCAGGTTTTTCTGCGACTTTCGCTTTACCTGTCTTTGCGGCAGGCTTTTTCTCAGCAGCAGGTTTTTCCGTTGTTTTTTTTGTAGGCTTCTTTTCAACCACCTTTTCAGGTTCTTTTTTCTTTGTTTCTTTTACAGGGGTTTTCTTCTCAGGAACTTTTTCAGCCCCTTTTGTTTTAGGTTCTGCTTTTGCAGTTTTTGTATCTTTGCCCTTAGGTGCTTTTTCAGCAGGTTTTTCTGCTGTTTTCGCTTTGCCTGTCTTTGTGGCAGGATTTTTCTCAGCAGCAGGTTTTTCTGCTGTTTTTTCTGTAGGTTTCTTCTCAACCACTTTTGCAGGCTCTTTTTTCTTTGTTGCTTTTGCGCTAGCAGAAGCTTCTTTTTTTGCAGTGGTTTTTGATTTTTCAGTTTTTGTCTCAGAGGTAGGCTCTACTTCTGCTTTCCCAGGATTTTCAAGAACTTCTCCTATTTTCCTCAAATGCTCCATATCATTTTTGACTATTTCATCAATAGCTTTTCTTTCCATGCGCATTTCTTCTTTAAGATCCAAAAGTTCTTTTTCTTTCTGCTTTTGTTTTTCTTCTGGAGAAAGGTTGCTTGAGTCCTTTGCTTTAGTCTTTGAAGGAGATTTCTTTTTTGTCTCCTTGGTAGGCGCTTTTTTCTCTACTGGATTCTCTGCAGTTTTTTCTTTTTTTGTGGTTGGTTTTGCAGCAGGTTCTTTTTTAGTAGTGTCGGTTGTTTTTTTCTCAGGAGCTTTCTCAACCGCGCGCTCTTCTTTTTTAGAAGTTTCTTCTTTTTTTGGAGGTTCTTTGGCTTTTTCTTCTTGATTTTTCTTAATTGCGTCTTCAATTATGTTTGGTTCTTTTTTAGCAGTTTCTTCTTTTTTTGCTTGCAATCTTTCTTTCAGTGAGCTTTTTTCAGGAGAGCGTTCTTTTAAAGCTGCCTCAAACGCATCAGGTGTTTTGTCTTTTGACCTTCTTCCCAAAAGTCTGTCAGAGTCTTTTTCATACTCTTCAAGAATTTCGTTGATTGCATCATTGTGTGCTTTAATTTCGTCTCTTCTTTGGTTGTGTTTTATTTCCAAAGCTTTGGCATAGTCTTTATAAAAATCTTTTCCAATTCTGGCAAGTTCTGGATCTTCTTCAATTTTGCTTGCAAGGAAATCTGCTTTAACATCTTTTTCGTCGGAAATAGACAGCCCATTTTTCTTCATTGCTTTTTGATGTGCTTTAAGCTCTTTTTTGTGATCTTTTAAGTATGATTCAACATACTCTTTGTCTTTACTTGGTTCCGTAACAACCAAAACGAGGCTGAAAGAACTTTTTGCCAAATCTTTTTCAGTTTGTTTTTGTCTTTCAATCATCTCTTTCTTTTGAGAATGAAGTTTTCTTGCTTTTTCTTTTTCTTCTATTAAAGCACCTTCAAATCCAATAGGCTCTTGTAATCGGCCTTTTCGAATTTCTTTTGCAAGAAAATATGCTTCAGCAGCGGTTTTATCTAAATTTGGGTGAGAAGCTTTATATTCGGAAAATTCTTCCTTGCAGAAGGACATATGTATTGAGAACTTTGTGGCTTCAACGCTTTTTGAGCCTTTCAACAGTTCGTTGTATATGTATTTTTCTCTTTCGTCGTTTTCTGCAATTTTTTCAATAATATATGCCCATTGTGCGTGGTCTTTATCTTCAAATGTTTCTCCAAAATCGTGAGAAGTTGTCATCTGAAAACGTGAGAGATCTGAAGCAGAAGGGAGATAGCCTCCCTCATTGAGAAGAACGACATATTGTTCTTTAAGTGTTTTTCCAGGAATTCTCTCATCCAATATTTTGGAAAATTCCTTGGCACATTCGCTTTTTGTTTTAAATTCGTACATAAATTTCCTCCGATTGTTATTAATATAACATATTTACATATATCTTGTCAAATTTTGTCGCAAATTAAAACAAAACTGGTGTGAAAATTTAAGAAGCGGCAAATGATGTAGGGGAATACTTGATTTTTTTATTTATTTTTGTTAAAATTGCTCTCGATTATGGCAAAAATGCCATTTAGAGGGAATTTATATGGGACTTTTTGGAAACGAAAACAAATCGCAAGTCAAGAAATTGAAAAAAATTGCTGACAAAGTTATTGCTCTTGAAGAGAAATATAAATCTTTGACGGACGAACAACTTAAAGCGTGCACAGACGATTTCAAGAAAAGATATCAAGACGGCGAAAATCTGATGGATATGTTGCCAGAGGCGTTCGCTGTTGTGCGTGAGGCTTCGGACAGAGTTTTGAATATGCGTCATTTCTATGTTCAAATTTTGGGCGGAATTGCAGTTCATCAAGGGCGTATCGCAGAAATGGCAACTGGTGAAGGGAAAACTTTGATGGCAACACTTCCTGCATATCTCAACGCAATCACTGGACTTGGCGTGCATGTTGTCACTGTCAATGAATATTTGGCAAAGCGTGATGCTGAGTGGATGGGAAAAGTTTACAAATTTTTGGGACTGACTGTTGGTGTTGTTGTTTCAGGAATGGATGAGAAATCAAAGAAAAAAGCCTATGCCAGCGACATCACCTATTGCACAAACAACGAGCTTGGGTTTGATTATCTTCGTGACAATATGGCAGTTATGAAAGAGCAGCGTGTTCAAAGAGGGCACAACTTTGCAATCGTGGACGAAGTGGACAGCATTTTGATTGATGAAGCCAGAACTCCACTCATCATTTCCGGACGCGGAATGAAGTCAAGCGACAACTATGTCAAGGCTCAAAAATTTGCAAAAACTTTGAAGCCAGAAGATTATGAAAAAGACGAAAAAACCAAGGCTCTCAACCTTACTGACAGTGGAATTGAAAAAGCGGAAAGATTTTATGGCACAGACAACTTGTCAGATGTCGTGAACTTGGAGCTTAACCACTACATCAACAATGCTCTCAAAGCCAACTTTGTGATGTTTAAGGATGAAAACTACATCGTCAAAGACGGCGAGGTTGTCATCGTTGACGAATTTACCGGTCGTTTGATGCCAGGCAGAAGATATAACGATGGTCTTCACCAAGCGATTGAAGCAAAAGAAGGCGTGGAAATCAAAGACGAAAACAAAACTCTTGCAACAATCACTTTCCAAAACTATTTCAGAATTTACAAGAAACTTTCCGGAATGACCGGAACTGCAAAGACCGAGGAAGGGGAATTTCGTGCAATTTATAAATTGGACGTTGTCACCATTCCAACAAACAGACCAAACATCCGCATTGATGAGCCAGACATTGTTTTCACAACAGAGCAAGGAAAAATCAAAGCCATTGTGGAAGAAATCAAAGCACGCCATGCAAGTGGACAACCAATTTTGGTGGGAACAATCACAATTGAAAAGAGTGAAGTTTTGTCAAAAGCGCTCAAAGAAAACAAAATCAAACACACCGTTTTGAACGCCAAGAATCACGAACAAGAAAGCCAAATTGTTGCTCAGGCGGGCAGAAAAGGTGCGGTGACAATTGCAACAAACATGGCTGGTCGTGGAACTGACATTTTGCTTGGTGGAAATGCCGAGTTTATGGCGAAAAAACAGATGAAGGACGAAGATTTCACGGACGAGCAAATCTCATATGCCACAGCATTCAACACAGTTGACGATGCTGAAATGAACAAGGCAAGAGAGAGATATCACGAACTTTATCAAGAATACAAAAAAATCACCGATGCCGAAAAAGAAGAGGTCAAGGCAGCGGGCGGACTTCATATTATTGGCACCGAACGACACGAATCTCGCCGTATTGACAATCAGCTTCGCGGACGTGCATCTCGTCAAGGCGACCCAGGCTCAAGCGTGTTCTTCTTGTCTCTTGAAGATGACCTCATCCGCAGATTTGGCGGCGACCGTTTGAAAAACATTGCGATGTTCTTCAAGCTTGAAGAGGACACTCCAATTCAACTTAAGATTTTGTCAAAACAAATTGAAAGTTGCCAAAAGAAGATTGAAATTCAAAACTTTGCAATGAGAAAAACTGTGTTGCAGTTTGACGATGTCATGAACGCACAAAGAGAAATCATCTATAAGCAAAGAAACGAGGTTCTTGATGGGTTGGATGTCCATGGACAAATCATGGGGATGTTCCCAAGTGTGATTTCAAAGTTCTGCAACAAGTGTGTGGATGATGAAAAACCATATTTTGAATGGGATTTTGCAAAAATCAACCAAGAACTTGAACGTGGGCTTTTGGAAAAAGACCAAAACATCATCACTGAAGAATTTTGCGAAGGATTTGACCAGGCTGATTTGGAAGAAGCAGCGCTTAAACTTGTCGAAAAACGCTATAATCAAAGAATGAATGAAGCGGGACAATATGGCATTGATTTTGAGGCGATTGAAAGATTGATTATGCTGAAAGTTGTTGACATGAACTGGATGAACCACATCGATGACATGCAAACAATGAAAAATGAAATTTTTGCCCGTGGATTTGGAAATCAAGACCCAATTCTTGCTTACAAGAAAGAGGGGTATGACATGTTTGACGACATGATTGAAAAAATCAGAGAGTCAATCTGCATCGTTCTTCTCAACAGCACAGTGAGAATTCAAACTCCACAACAGCCAAAACCAGAAACAAAATTCCAAGAGGCGAGAACTTATGACCCAGCAGCGGCAAAGCAAGAGCCAATTCATGTGCAAAAAACTGTTGTCAACACAGAGAAAAAAGTTGGCAGAAACGACCCATGTCCATGCGGAAGCGGCAAAAAATACAAAAACTGCTGCGGGAAAAATGAATAGGAGAGAAAAAAGCTTTAAAAAACAAAAGCGAAAATTTTATGACGAAATATTATAGCATCGACACAACCTTGAAGGTTGATGGAAAATATTTGACAACCATCTATGCAGCTCAATGGTGGTCAAAAAAAATTGGATTGATTGAGCCGCAAAAAAAGTTCTTCGAAAACTGCCTTGCGATGAATGCGACAAAAATTTTGGACAGGGGGATGAGGAAGGTGGATTTCAAAACGGATTGCTTTGGAAGGCCAAATCAAGTGGTTAAAGATGCCATCATGGAAACTGAGACTGCAACAAAAACAGAAATTTTGAAGGGCGGCAATTTGAACTTCGCAAACGCCGAAACCTCAATCAAAAGAAAATCGGTTGTGTTTGAACTTGAAAAAGTAAAGAACATAGAGTCAGACAGAGAAATCAGATAAACTTATGAAAAATACTGAAAAAAGCGCCAAAACATGGCGTTTTTTTGTTGGGGAAAGGCAAAATGCTTGACAAAAAAGTTTTTATATGTTATATTAGCGTAGCAGTAAAAATACTGTCCTTGTCCTTGAAACATTTGATTTTAAGGACCATCAGTCCAAAAGGAGGTAAAAAAGATGAACAGATATGAACTTATGTTTATCATTGCTGGAGACGCATCTGAAGAAAAGCGTGAAGAGCTTATTGCAAAGCAAAAAGCATACATCGAAGCGCACAAAGGTGCTGTTGAAGGCATTGAAAAAATTGGCATGAAAAAGTTTGCATATCCAATCGACTTCAAAAACGAAGGTTTCTATGTTTTGATGAACATCCAACTTGACCCTAAAGAAGTTGACGCAATGAGCAAGCTCATGACAATCACAGATGGAATTGTCCGTCAAATGTTCGTGAAGAAATAAGATTCTTCAGTCCGATTTTGCATAGGATGCAAATTTAAAAGGGGAAAATTATGAATAAAGTTGTTTTAATTGGAAATTTGACCAGAGACCCAGAACTTCAAACCACAAACAGTGGTGTTTCAGTTTGCAGATTCTCTCTTGCAGTGACAAGAAGATTTGCAAATGCTGAAGGAGACCGCGAAGCAGATTTCATCAACATCACAGTTTGGAGAAATCAAGCAGAAAACTGCCATAAATATTTGAAGAAGGGTTCAAAGTGCGCAGTTGTTGGAAGAATCCAAACATCAAGTTATGACGCACCAGACGGCTCAAAGAGATACACAACAGACGTTGTTGCTGATGAAGTTGAATTCATCGGTTCAAGAAACAACAGTGAAGGCGGAGAAGAATCATACTCTGCACCAGCTGAAAAGCCAAAAGCAAAGCAAACTGCAGAACTCGAAGAAATTGACGATGACAGTTTGCCATTCTAAAAAAGGAGAAATTATGAGCGAAGTAGTTAAGGCCGAAGAAAAGGTTGTAAAGAAATATCGTAAGCCAGCAAAAAAGAAAGTTTGTGCTTTCTGCGTTGCAGGCGAAAAGACAATTGACTATAAAGATGTTGCCAAAATCAGAAAATACGTGACTGAAAAAGGCAAAATTTTGCCAAGACGTCAAACAGGCGTTTGCTCTTATCATCAAAGAGAACTTTCAAATGCAATCAAAAGAGCAAGAAACATGGCACTTCTTCCATATGTTGGAGATTAATTAAAAGGAGAAAGGAAATGAGAGAAGGAATTCACCCAAATTATCATGAAGTAACTGTTGTTTGTGCTTGTGGAAATACTTTCAAATCTGGCTCTTGCGTTAAAGGTGACACAATCAAAGTTGATATTTGCAACAAATGCCATCCTTTCTACACAGGAAAGAAGAAGGTTGTTGACTCAAGTGGTACAGTTGAAAACTTCAAGAAAAAATATAATCTTGACTAATTCAAACTGAAAGTCAAAAAAAGAAAAAATCAGCCGTTTTGGCTGTTTTTTTTATTGCCAAAAATTGGGTCAAAGAAAAATTGATTTTTTACATTTGAAAATTTTTTAAAATGGTTGTTGTGTGGCAATAATTGTGACATGGACAGATATGTTTTTCCAACTTCAAACGGCGTTGTCGTGCATTCGGATGGCAAAAAGGTGTTTTCGGCAGTTCATTGTGATGGGCAAAAGAAACTTCAAAGTTTTCCCGAAAAGAACAAGGTTGTCTTTTGGCATTTTCCATTCATGAGGGGATTGCAATACTTTTTTTGCGGAATTGCTGCTATGCTTTCTGCATTGATTTTGTCCCATGATTTGTGTGGCGGAACAAAGGTCAAAAAAGAGGAATTAAAGAGTTTTTATCACAAACAACTTACTATTTTGATTGCGGTTTTTGCGGGAGCTGTTGTGTTTGCCAGTTTGGCTCTAGGGGTTCTTCCTGGCAAACTGGGATGGCTTGCGGTTGGAGTTGAAGGGAACGCATATCCTAGAAATTTGGTGGTTTTGGGCTTAAAAATTGCAAATTTTTATGTTTTTTTGCTGTTTTTTCGATGTTTTCCGGTTGTGAACGAACTTTTCAGGTTTAACAGAGCGGCGGATATTGCCATGATATGCGGCGATTTTTTCAAGAGCAAAAAGAAATCTTGTCCACCAAGGCCGCTAAATTTTTTGAATTTTCTTGTTTTTGTTTTCGTTTTGGATTTTATTGTGGTAACATTGATTGGAGCAAGCTTCGGCTTTTGGTTTAATCTCATCTTCCACATCTGCATTCTGATTGTTTGCATAAGTGTGGGGTATGAAATTTTAAGTCTTATTTCAAACTGTAAGTGGCTGAGGTGGATTGCGTATGGCACCTGCGTTTTGGTGTATGAAAAACCCTCAATCACGCATATTGAAACAGCGCTTGTGGCGTTGACAGAGATGGGTTTGCTGACAACACAAAAAGGAAGAGAATTTATGGGAGAACAAAATCACGCGTTTTCGGTGGTTTATAACGAAGTTAAAAACAAACTTGCTGCCGCTGGCGTGAACGACAAAAGCGAAACTGACTGGTTGATTGCCACAATTTTGGGTAAGAATCGTGTAGAAATCAAGTTGGTTTCGGCGGTGACCGACAAACAATATCAAGACATCATGAAGGCGGCTCAGCGCAGGGCAAAAGGTGAGAGTTTGGACAACATTTTTGGATACACTGAATTCTATGGCCTACGCTTTGATGTAAACAAAAAGGTGTTGACACCGCGCATGGAGACGGAGATTTTGGTTGAGCAGGTTTTGAAAGCACAAAAAGGATTTAAGGAAGCAAAAATTTTGGATCTTGGCACTGGCTCGGGAGCAATTGCTGTGTCGATTGCAAAAAATTCCGATGCAAAAGTGACTGCTGTGGATGTAAGCAAAAGTGCACTTCTGGTTGCCGAGGGAAATGCCAAGAAAAATGATGTGAAGGTGGAATTTTTGCATTCAAATCTATTTGACGGGTTGAAAAGAAAGAAAAAGTTTGATATAATAGTGTCAAATCCACCATATATTGCAAGCGACGACATCAAAAAATTGGACAAAAACGTGCGAGAGTGTGACCCCGTTCTTGCGCTTGACGGTGGAGAGGATGGTTTGGATTTCTATCGTGCAATCATTCCAGCGGCAACAAAAAAGTTGACAAGCGAGGGAATGCTGTTCTTTGAAATTGGAAAAGGACAGGGGGCGCAAGTGAGAAAACTTATGCGTGAAAGCGGGTTTGAAGAAATCAAAACAATCAAAGATTACAACAAAATTGAAAGGGTGATTTGTGGAAAATATAGGTAAGGATTATTTGCAAAAGACGGAAAAATCGAGAGCAAGGTTTGATGAACTCACAGGCCTTATTTCTCGTCCGGAAATTATTGCAGACAACAGAGAGTGGAAAAAATTGGTGAAAGAGCGTTCTTCACTGGAAGAACTTGCAAACGCTCATGAACAACTTTCTGAGTTTGTCAGAAATTTGGAAGGGTGTGAAAAGGATTTGGCGGAAGAGAACGATGTTGAGATGAAAACTCTTTTTGAGGCTGAGATTGAAGTCTTAAATGAAAAAATTGAAGCAAAGGTTGAAGAAATCAAAATTTTGCTGCTCCCAAAGGACGAAAATGATGATAGCAACGCAATTGTGGAAATTCGTTCGGCTGCGGGTGGTGATGAGAGTGCTCTTTTTTGTTTGGAACTTTGCAGAATGTATTCGCACTATGCTGAAAAACGCCACTGGAAAGTGGAATATATCGAAATGAACGAAACTGAAATTGGTGGAATCAAAGATGCAACATTGATGATTAAGGGCAAGGGTGCGTTTGCGAGAATGAAATATGAAAGTGGCGTGCACCGTGTTCAACGTGTGCCAGAGACGGAAAGTCAGGGGCGTATTCACACCTCAACATCCACAGTTGCCGTTCTTCCAGAAGTTGAGGAAATCGACTTTGAAATTCTGGACAGCGACCTTCGAATTGATACATATCATTCTGGCGGGGCTGGCGGACAGAATGTCAATAAAGTTGAAACAGCAATTCGAATCACATACATGCCACTTAACATTGTGGTGACCTGTCAAGATGAACGTTCTCAGCTCAAGAACAAGGAAAAGGCTTTCAACATTCTCAAAGCAAAACTTTATGACTATTATGAAGAGCTGCGTAACAGCGAATATGAAGCAAACCGCAAAAGTCAAGTGGGCAGAGGAAACAGAAATGAGCGTATCCGCACTTACAACTATCCTCAAGGGCGTGTGACAGACCATCGCACAAACCTTTCGTCATATGATTTGACAGGTGTTTTGAATGGCAATTTGGACGAATTCATTGACGCGATGATTTTGAAAGAACGCACAGAACTTCTTGAAAACTATGGACAAAACTAAAACAAAAAAAGGCAAACTTGAAAACTCAAATTGCCTTTTTTGTTTTTTGAATTAAATTGTCAAATTTTCAGTGTCATTGATTGGTGTTTTATGCGATTAAGCTAAAAATTTTATGAACTGTGGAAGCAGAGCCGTGAAAGCGTGGAATTCAAAAGTTTGGGATTAAATCAAATTTCCAAAGCAACGACAGCCACAAGATGAGAAGTTTGAATTATTGTTGTTTGCGTTTGACAAACCTAAGAGAAGCAGAAGTAAGATGTTTGTGTTTGTTGCAAGATTGGTGTCGTTTGAAGAGCTTAAAACTGAAAGCAAAAATACCAGCAAAAATTCTTGTGTCATGAAGATTCCTCCTTTTTCAACAAATTCTTCCAAAATAAGTGGCAAAGTTTAAGTTCTAACTTTGACTTTTTCTCTTTTGTTTGGCAAAATAAATTGTGTAACTTGTTTGACTATTTATATCTATGAGCTTGGGTGCGAAAATGTGACAAAAAGTGAGGATTTTTTATGAATAAATTGCTTAGAATTTCAGAAAGAAACAAATTTGAGGTGCAAGATTTGCTTCCAAGTGACGATTGCACAAACAAATTGGCGATGTTTTTTCAGAACTTTTCTGACCAAACTCGAATTAAAATTCTGTCGGCGCTTGCCATCAAGGACCTTTGTGTCAATGACCTTTCAAAGATTTTGGATATCAATCAGACGACAATTTCTCACCAGCTTAAAACGTTGAAGGACCAAGATTTGGTGGATTATAGACGCGAGGGGAAGATTTTGATTTATCGATTGAAATCATCAAATGTAAACGAAATGATGATGTATGCGGTCAAGGGCCTTGTCGTGATGTGACAAAGAAGGCTTGCTCTCGAAAAAGCCGGCGTTTTAAGTTGACAACAAAGGAAAAGTTCGCTAAAATAAAAAGCATGAAAAAAATGCTTTTACATTCTTGTTGTGGACCATGCTCCACAGTTGTGATTGAGAGATTGAAGGATGATTATGACTTGACCATCTTTTATTGCAACCCAAACATTGAACCTCTTGAAGAATATGAGAAGCGCAAGGTCGAACAGCAGAAGGTGTGCAGCATAATGGCTGTGCCTTTTTTGGATTTTGACTATGACAACGCTGGCTGGAGAAAGTTTGTTGAGGGGCTTGAAAATGAAAAAGAAGGTGAAGCGCGCTGCACAAAATGTTTTCAATTTCGACTGCTGAAAACTGCAGAGTTTGCCAAGAAAAACGGCTTTGAAATTTTCGCAAGTACGCTTTCCGTCAGTCCTCACAAAAACACAAATGTCATCAATGAGGTTGGCAATGAGATTTCAAAAAAGTTTGAAATTGAATTTTTGCCGGAGAGCTTCAAAAAGAAGGACGGCTATTTGCGCAGCATAAATTTGTCAAAAGAATTTGATTTATACAGACAGAATTATTGTGGATGTTTGTTTTCAAAAAGGAGTGAAGATTGAACAATTTTAACGAAGAGTTTATTCAATATGACGACAAAAAGGCAAAAAGTGAGACAAAAAGTCTGACTTGGTATCTTTTTTCGCGCATAACTCTCTATATCGCCATCCTTTTTCTTGGAATTTTCTTCGCTTGGTACACTGTTTTCATCTCAACACACAGTTTTTATGCTGTTGAAGGGCCTTCAATGATGCAAGCACTCAACTCCAAAATCACTGATGAAGAACTTCTGACTCTCCCAACTGAACAGTTGCAGAAGATTTCATATGACGCGGTATATGTTGACAGAGTGACAAAAAAGCCACAGATTTATGACATGGTTGTCATTCAAAAATCAAGCGGCGAAAATGTCATCAAAAGGCTGATGGCACAGGAAGGCGACTATGTGACGATTGCCAAAAGCAAGACGGCGGGTGGAGAGGATTGTTTGCAGTTCTATCGCATCCCAAAAGAAGCTGACCTTACGTCATTTACGGATGAAGATGCCAAAGTGGATGAGGTTTCGGGAGAGAATGGGTATTCAATTCGAAGCCAAACTGAATGGCTGCAAGATTCAACTTTGAAGGCTGCAAGCTTGAATGGTGCTGCATCAAATGCATATTGTCAAAAGTTTTACAACGCTTTTCTTGACGACATTTTTTATTCCAACGGAGCGGATGGATATGAACACCATGTTTCTTCAAACGGACTTGTGTATGTGAAGGTGCCAGAAGGAAAATGTTTCTATCTTGGCGACAACAGAGCGTATAGTGCGGACTCTCGCGAAACCGGCTTTGCAAGTGCAAGTTCCATCGTTGGCAGAGCGGAATTTATTGTGTATGACTACAACTTTGGAAATCGACTTTTGGAAGTGGTGAAATTTTATTTTAGCGAAATGCAGAAATTTTTTGCAAGATAGTGCAAATCATTTGCCAGAGGCCCCTAAAATATGTTAATATAAGGGTAGCATAAGATATGCAAAAAATCATCAAAAGGAGAAAAGTATGAATAAAGGTGAATTCATCAAAGCGGTTGCTGAAAAAGCAAATTGCACACAGAAAGACGCAGGAGTTGTTTTCGACGCAGTTCTCGACACAATTGTTTGCGTACTTAAAAAAGGAGAGAAAATTCAAATCCCTGGATTCGGTTCTTACGAACTCGCTTCTAAGGCTGCGACAACAAAAATTAATCCTTTGACAAAGAAAACTGTTAAAGTTGCTGCTTGCAAAGTGCCTAAATTTAAATTTGGCAAAAGCTTCAAAGCAATCTTCAACGCTTAATCTTTTGAGATTGAAAAAAGCACCCTCTTTTGAGGGCGTTTTTTTTGTTGTTTATGAAAAACTCAGTCTTTCACCATTTCCAAATTGCGTAACTCTTTTTCCAAATCAATGATGATATATCCTTGTGTCATAGTGCAAAGAGGACACTCTTTCCAACCTTCTTTGTCCAGCTTCACATTGCCACAGTTGGAGCATTTCCACTCGGTTGGCTGGTTGCGTTTATACATTTTGTTGGATTTATAAATAGTGCCGAGATATTGCAAAATCTTGTGGTGGGTGGCTTCCACATTTGCGACAAGCTGAAAACTGCGAGCGATCTCGTCAAAACCTTCGTCTTTGGCGATACGGGCAAAACTTGGATATATGTTTGTTGCTTCCGCCTCTTCAATTTTGCTTTCTTCAAGCAAGCTGTTTCGAAGCTCGGAAACCTCGAAAGGATACCCCGCCTCAAATGAGATGTTTTTGACATTGCCACCGGACATTTCGATGATGTGGTCATAGAAAACTTTTGCATGAGCCATCTCGTTTTTAGCCAGAGTTTTCATGGTGTCTGACAAAAACTTTTGCTGGTCGGCAAGGGCTTTTTTTGACATAAATTGATAGCGCGCTCCGGCTTGACATTCGGCGGCAAAAGAGCGAACCAAGTTTGTTTTTGTGGTGCTTTCGTTAAAATTCATAAATCTCTCCTTTTACAAAAAGAAATATTGCCCAAAATATCTTGTTTAAACATTTGCATTTTTCTGATTTTTTGTTTAGAATAATATCAAGGAGAAAATTATGTTTCTTGGAGATAAAGGGAGACCTCAAAAATATCACCACATAAGATTGAACTATGACATCATCATCGATGATGAAAAGTTTTCATTGCAAAAAATGACTCAAAACCTTGGGTTTTATTCAATTTCGTTTGATAAGAAAATCAAAAACACTCAAATCATATATTATGACACAGATAAAAAGTTGCTTACTGGTGCCGGACTGATTTTGCGAAAGAAAATCACTGCGGAAAGAACATATTTTTCGCTTGTCAGAATCAGCAGTCTCAGCAACATCGAAAACAGAGAGAAAAAATCTTTTTTGGGAGAGTGTGAACCTCAAGACCAGCCAAGCGATTTTCCTGTGCAAATTGCGGATGAAATCAACAAGATTTTCAATAATTTGTTCACAATCAACATCGTGGACATTGTGAAGCATTGCACTCCTTACATTAAGGTGGACATTGCAGGAAATGCTTACAAAATCAGAAGCGGAACGGGTTATGAAGCGGAGATGTCGTTTGAAACGATGACTGTGCGCGATTTGCGAACAAAACGCAAAGCCAAAGTGAGAAATTTCTCGCTGGAAATGGAAGAAGACCCAGATTATAAAAACGAGAGACAGCAAATTTTGGATGTCATTGACCGCCACTGCAAAGAATTGTTTTTGATCAACAGAAACCGATTTGAAATTGCTGAAACTGCAGTTAGAATGCCAGAAATCAAGGTGGATGAGGACGGAAAACAACAAAAAGAAAAGAAGAAAAGCAAGAAAGAACTTAAGGCGATGTTCGAAAATGCTTCTGAAGAAAAACAGTCATAAGGCTGTTTTTTTTGTTGTCAAAACTTGTTTTGAAAAAAATTTATCCGCTGTGCTGAGGAAGAATTCTGCTGCATAAAATATAGAGTGAAAAAAACGAAATTAGATTTTAAGACAAAGTTGTTTTATGGGTTTGGAAACCTTGGTTATGGCTCAATGGGGCAAACTGTCAGCAGTTTTATTATGTTTTTTGGGACAAGTGTGCTGGGGCTCCCTGGCTTTTTGGTTGGAACAATTATTGCTGTAACCTCTTTGTGGGACGGGCTGTCTGACCCAGTGATTGGCTATTTGTCCGACAGAACAAAAAGCAAGTTTTTTGGGCGAAGACTGGGGCATATGTTGTTTGCCAGTTTTGCGCTGGCTTTAAACAACATTTTTTTGTGGCTATGTCCGCAATCCGGCAGCACTTTTGTGATGGCGCTATGGTTGATTGGATTTTTACTTTTGCAAGAGACATTCAACACTTTTTTTGCAACGCCATATTCGGCACTTTGTATTGATATTGCTCCAGATTACAACGACCAAACAAAGATGCAGGGGTTCAAAACGGTGTTTTATATCATGGGGTTGATTTTGCCGAGCGTTTTGATGTATGTTTTCATGCCATCATCAAATTTTGGAGTGCAGGCACAATTTGACAGACAGGGCTACATCAACATTGCGTATGTGAACTCCGCGCTTGCTCTTGTTTGCGGGCTGACGACTGTTTTTGGGACGCGAATACGTGTGCGTTCCATGCCAAATTACAGTGAGGCGATGGTGGAGGAACTTCAGGACAATGACGAAAAGTCGGCAGACGTTGTTGAGCTGAGAGAGGGCGAGGCAAAACTGAAGAAGCATAAACGTAAAAAACAGGGCGGACTTGCAAAAATCATGGCGGGATATGTTGAAACCTTCAAGAAAAAAGATTTTCGGACAGTGATGCTCGGCTATTCCGTGTCTTTGATTGCCTCGGTTTTCATCACCTCAGTTGGGATGCATCTTTTCACTTTTTGTTATCACTTTTCAAGCATTCAAATTTCAACCCTTATGATTTGCCTTTTCGGCGGGGCAATTGTGTCGCAGCTTTTGTGGGTTAATATTGTCAAAAAGTATGACAAAAAGCAAACGCTGATTTTTGCACTTTGTGTGATGCTTTTTGGCATCGCAATGACAAGCATAACTTTTTTGTTCCGCCTGTACACCACCAGCAATGTAATTTTTTGGTATGTTTTGCCATGTCTTTTTATTTGCGGTGTAGGCTCGGGAGCACTCTATTCTCTGCCGCATTCGATGTATGCGGATGTGGTTACAATGGAGGCCTTCAAAACCGGCAAAAACAACGCGGGAAGATATACGGGGTATTACACTTTCACATACAACTTTTCCAATTCGATCGCTCTTCTTTTCATTGGTCTGCTTCTAGATTTGGTGAAGTTTGATTCGTCACAGCCGGTGCAGGCGTTGTCGGTGCAAACGGGGCTTGGAAAAATTGTCTTCTTTGGCAGCGCGATTGCCATCACTTGTGCCATCATCATTTTTTCGAAGTATTCCATCAAACGTGCTGATGTTTTGAAAATTCAAATTCAAGCGAATGAAAAGAAAGCGGGAGAAGCAAAAGGTGAAGCAACAGGCAGTGGGGCGGCAAAAGGTGAAGTAAAAACCTGAAATGCGTATGATTTGAGCATTTATTGTATATTTTAAATAATTTTAAGCACAATAAAAGCATGAAAAAGTTAAAAATTGGATTGCTAATTTTGTGTATATTTTCTTCGATTTGCCTTGCTGGCTGCGGTGATGTCGAGCTTGAAGCGGCAACTATCGTGCGGGATGATGCGCGTACGGGAGGAAGTCTGAGTTTTGTCTATGACAAAAATCAACGAATGATTTATTTCGGCGGAACGGAAGAAGTTGTGCAATATTCCGGCGCGGACGAAAGCCGAGGAATGGAAGAAGGTTGCAGAGTGGGTCTTAGGGTGACTGCACCAAATGAAAGTCTCGACCTTGAAACGGCAACCTTGGAAATGAACGGGATTCACTATTCTTCATCTCAGTTTTTGGAGAACATCAATGGACAACCGCAAAGATTTTTCTCAATTTATCCAATTGTGAACAAAGAAGACGAAGAGATTATGTTTAAGGTGAAGTGGTCTGACGGGACAAAAGAACAGGAATACAAAATTGTTGTGGTGAAAGGCACAAAGTTCATGAACAAGGATGGGGAGATAGAATAAAAGAGTTAAGTTATATATAGCAAAACAAAAAAAAGACATCTCAAAACGAGATGTCTTTTTTGTCTATTTAATATTCTTCATCTTTAGTAATTATTTGAAATTCCACTGCCGAAATGTCAAATCAATTATTTGATGAGAGCGCTCATTGCTGCGCCTGCTGTTGGAGGATCCATGAATGCATCAAGAATCATTGGCAAGAATCCGTTGAAGAACAAAATCAAAACGATTACAACAACAATTGAAACAACAATGTTGATGAGTCTCTTTTTGTTTTCTTCACGAGCATCTGCAGAATCAGCTCTTGCCATCTTCACACCAACGTAGATTGCATAAATCCCACCTGCTGCGCCAATCAATGCAAGCAACACCCACATAACGATTGACAAAGTGTCCATCAAGGTTCCAACCCAAGCCCACTCTGTTTGTGGACCCATGATTCCGCCTTCGCCTGTAAGGTCTGCCCAACCAAAACTTAACAAAGAAGTCAAAAATTTCATAATTTAAACCTCCAATAATTCTAAATTATTGTTTTCAAAAAGAGATAAGAATATTCTCATCAATTTGATTACATTTAAATCATATCATATAAAAAAAATAATTCCAAACGATTTGACAAAAAAATATAAAAAATTTTTAAAAATTTTATTAAATTATTTTTTCGCCCTGAATTAGGGACATGGAATTTTAATTTGAGAACATTTATTTTAATTATAAAAACATTTTTTTGATTATAATTGAGAAGTTTTTTTGGAAATGAAAAAAATATTTCCTTTCATATTTTTTTAAAAGAAAAACCTGATAAGCAGAAAAATTGAATAATTGTTTGCAAAATTTAGATGTAGGTGTTATAATTTTCTTATCTTGAACAGATAAACAAAAAAGGGAGGAAAAAATGAAAAAGGTTTTATCAGTTTTTGGATTAATTTTATTATCAGTTGCGTTAATGGCATCAGGAGCCTTTGTGACTTACACAATCATGAAAGGAAACAACGACAAAGGTGTTTATGTTGTTGACTATAATCTTGACAAGGATTATGCAAAGCAGATGCTTGATTTTGCAAAAGACAACTTATCAGCCAACAGAAATGATTGTTTAATCAATTTGTCTGTTTCAGCTGAATATGACAAAAAGGGTACTATGGCAGAGGGTAAAGAGTCAGGGCTTAAAGTGTTTAGACAAGAGGATGAAATTGTACTTTATGTTTATGGTGGACCAAATGACGATGCATATGAAATGATTACAACAGATTCATATTATGCCGGAATAACTCAGGATGAGGTTTCATTTAAAAGTGACTTCCAAAGAGAAATTTTAGGGAGTGTGGTTTCAGAAATTGACGGTTTTCTTAGTTATCAAACAAGTGGGACTGAAATTTCTTCAGTTGACCAGATTGTGAATGCAAAGTTAATGTCTAATGGAAACATTGTGATAATTGCAAATCAAAGAGCAGCTGCTTATCAATATTCTTCTTATTGGATTGTGAAAACATATTACAGAGAATTTGAGATTACAGCCGATGGTGAATTCGTAAGCGTTAAGCTCATTGAAGGTGAAGAGAGCTATGAATCAGAAGAGAATGCAAACGCTGGGGTAGGAAGACAAAATCTTTCCTCTTCGGAAAAGTCTTTGAAATTTGAGTATAACTCAGAAATTTCAGGAAGAGCGATTGATTGCTATAATTTGGCAAAAGAAGCGTAAGCAAATAAAAAAAAGAGTCTTGAACTCTTTTTTTTGTAACAATGTTTTTGTTGCTTTCTATGGGGATGATATATATTCTTTCACTTCAATCACGTAGACTTTTTGTTTGTGTAGTAAACGATATCATAGGTGATAAAAAAAGAACTTTCAAGTTCTTTTTTTTGTTAACAGTCCAAAAACATCATTAGAAAATATGAAGTGTTCGGATGTTGTTGATTTTGGTGACCCCGACGGGATTCGAACCCATGATACCGCCGTGAAAGGGCGGTGTCTTAACCGCTTGACCACGGGGCCAAAATTGATACGATGTAAGTATATTATAAAAGAAAGGAGGTTGTCAAGCATTTTTTCAAAAAAAATAATATTTTCGACCAAAAGATGGAAATTTCAAATTCTTTTATGCTACAATAAAACATAAGGAGAGAGTATGAAAGACACTATTTTGATTGCCAATCCAAAAAGAAGAGGATTGAAACTTGGTGCAATTTGGCTTTGTATTTTGGCAGTAATTTTTGGTGTTGCGTTTGGTTCTGTGACGGCATCCGTGTTGCCATACGGCAGAGAATCGGTTTCTCCTGTTGATGGCGTTGTCACAAAGGTTGAGAAGCAAGATGCGGCATACATTCTCACTGTGGATGGGAAAGAGTATGCAACAGCGGGTCTTGTTTATGTTGAACTTGACGAGGAAGCGATGGCTTCACTTGAAGGGCGAAACGCAAAAATATTTCTCTATCCATTTGCCACCGCAGACCTTGTGATTGCTGTTGAAAGTGATACATACACCTTTGATGTTGAAAAAGCATATGCAATGGTTGCAAGCAATAACTTGACAAGCCTGCTTTTTGTTGGTTTTTTCGTGCTTCTGCTTGTGTCACTTGCAATCTTATGCTTTGTTAAATTCAGAAAAACTCCAAAAGAGGTCGAAAAAGATATTATTGAACAACTTGCGGGGCCTCAAACATTTGCGGCGACACCAATTGGCAAAAAGTTATCTTTTTGGGTAATTCTCACATTTTCCGTGCTGATGTTGCTTGCGATAGTTGTTATTATTTTTGGATCAATTGACGATACATCGGGCACCTTCAATGTGCTGCTTTACTCTTGGAGTGGGCTTGCGGCAGCATTTTGTGTTGTTTGGATTTCACTGCTTCCAACAATCAAAAAGAAACATCTTGCCTATTGGAGCAAGTTTTATGACTTTTCTGACAACATTTTCAAACTTGAAGAAAAAACAGCGACATATTTTGTCGATTATGCAAGTTCTTTATATTTCAAATTTGAAAAAGAAGCCCTCATTTTCAAGGAAGAATTTTTTGAAGAGGCGGTTGTTGAAAGCATTAAAATCCAGCATGGTAAGGAGGCCGCTAAAGAAGCTAGAGAGAATTTCCACCACAACAATGTTTCTGTGTTGGTTGAGGCTCTTGAAAAAGACGAATTTGGAGATCATTTCTCCAAAGAGTTGCGTTTTGATTATGAAAAATTGAATTTTTATGTGAAATTTGCTTCAGCGGGTGCAAGATTTATTGTTGTTTCCGACATGAATGAGGAGGATGCTCAAGGATTGAAGCAGAACATGGTGTTTGTCCTTGATGCCGACTTGTATTATTGGATTCAAAAATACAAAATTTATGTTGACGGATTGGATTATGTGATGGAGCATAAGGATGAAATCTTGAAAAAATATTGGAAAGGAAAACAGAAAATTGTCGCTTTCAAAAATGAGGAAGAGATAATTTTGAACGAAAAGAAGTGATTTTTGCTTCTTTTTTTTGTTTTTTTTCTTTAAATATTTTCATATGGTTGTCGAAATTTGATATAATCATGACATGAAGGAAAAGAAAAAGAGTTTAGTTGTGAGATTTATGTTGTTTCATAAGAAGCTGAAGAAATCTGTTGACCACCTCATTTTCCCTGACGATTTGAAATGTATTTTCTGTGGAAATGACATCCCAAATTTTGATGACCAGCCTTTCTGTGAAGAGTGCGAGAAAACTTTGCCGTTCAATGTTGGAAACAGGTGCATCATTTGTGACCAGCCAATCAAGAACGAGGCTACTGTTTGTGATTTTTGTCAGCGTGAAAAGAAGAATTTTGAAAGGCTTTTCAGTCCTTTTCTGTATGGTGCAGAGGTCAAGAATGCGATTTTGAGCTATAAAGAGTCAAATCGCAGATATATGGCAAAGGCGTTTGCCAAAATTATTGTCGATTACATCCACAAAGAGAAACCAGATTTGAAATTAAACTTTTTAAGTTACATTCCGCTGACATCGAAGAAAGAAAAACAAAGAGGCTTCAATCAGTCAAAGTTGTTGGCGGAAGAAATTGGAAAACTGCTTGACGTGCCTGTGATTTGTCTGTTTGAGAAAATTAAGGATGTGGGCAATCAGAAAGAATTGAAATTTAAACAAAGAAGAGAAAATGTTTTGGGCGCTTATAGGTTGAAGGATGTCAAGCTGAAGAAAACGGACAGAATTATGATTGTTGACGACGTTGTCACAACATGCGCAACGGTTGGCTATTGCAGCGGTCTTGTTTATCCAAAAGTGGAGAAAGTTTATGTTTGTTCGCTTGCAAGAGAGACTGTTGAAAATGCGAAAAATCAGAAAAAAAGTGTTGAAGTTACGTATCTTTAAGAAAAAAACTTTTTTAAACAAAAAGCAAAAGTTTAAAACAAAAAATTAAAAAGTGAACGTAAAAAAACTAAAAATAAATTTTTTAAATAAAAAAACCCCATCATTCAGGTGGGGTGTTTTCTTTATCGATTATTTTTTCAAAATATCATAGCCGTCTTTTGAGTCTTTGATTTCAAATCCGAGTGCAGAAATTTCGTTTCGAAGAGCGTCAGCTGCTGCATAATCACGATTTTTCTTTGCTTGCCAGCGAGCTTCTGCTTTTTCTTTTACTTCAGCAGGAATATCGTCACTTTCCTCAAGGTTCAAGCCTAAAACTTCATTGAATTCCAAGAAAGTTTCATACACATTCATGCTTCGTTCTTCTTTCAACATTTTCAGTACAGTTGCAATGGCTTTTGGCATGTTCAAGTCGTCGTTGATTGCTTCCAAAAATTCCGCTTCATAATCTGAAGTGTCAATTTGATTTGTGCCGTTTTTATGTTCTTTCACAAGAATTTTGATGCTCTTGAGGGTGTTTTTTGCCATGTCAAGTGCATCAAATGTGAAGTTCTGTTGTTTTGAATAGTGTGCCATAAAATAGAAATATCTGAAAGTTTCCGCTTCATATCCGCGGTCTGCAAGGTCTTTCAAAGTGTAAAGGTTGCCAAGGCTTTTGCTCATTTTGCCGCCGTCAATTTGCAAAAATTCCAAATGCATCCACATCTTGACAACTTGGTGACCATAATAGCAGTTGCTTTGAGCAATTTCGTTTTCGTGGTGAACTGGCTTGTGGTCAACTCCGCCGGTGTGGATGTCGATTGTTTCGCCAAGGAATTTGTCTCCAATCACTGAGCATTCAATGTGCCAGCCTGGATATCCCATTCCCCATGGGCTTTCCCATTGCATGATGTGTTCTTTCGGAGCTTTCACCCAAAGCACAAAGTCATATGGGCTGTGTTTTTCTTCGTCCACATCAATGCGGGCTCCAGCCAGTTTTTCGTTGATGTCCATGCCGGAAAGTGCACCATATTCTTTGAATTTTGCGATGTCAAAATAAATTCCTTTGCTTGTTTCATAGGCATAGCCCTTTTCAAGTAATCCTTTCACAAACTCAACCATTTCTTCAATCACGCTTGTGGCAGGCACGATATGCTCTGGCAGGTCGATGTTGAGAGCTTTTGCATCCTTCATGAAAACTTCAGTATAGAATTTTGCGATTTCCCAAGGGGATTTTTTCTCTCTTTGGCTTGCAACAAGCATTTTGTCTTCGCCTTCGTCAGCGTCACTTGTCAAGTGCCCAACGTCAGTGATGTTCATCACACCATCAAGGGTGAAACCATTGTATTTCAAAACGCGGCGGATGTTGTCCATGAAAAGATAGGCGCGGAAATTGCCGATGTGAGGATAATAATAAACAGTTGGTCCGCAAGAATACATCTTGATCACTTTGTTTTCATGATATGGGACATCTTCTTTGCGTCTTGTCAAAGAATTATAAAATTTAATCATATATATCTCCAATTTTATTTATGTTCAAAAATTTTTGTTTGTTTTAAGAATTTAAAACTTTTTAAAGTTGTTATCAAGACTTTTTTATATTTTTTTGTTCAAATAAGAAGAAATTGTGCCAAGAGCCTTCTCAACTTCACTGCTTCCATCTGCAAAAAAAGAATCAAGACAGCTCATGAAAGAAGCAAGTTCTTCTTTTCCTTTTTCGGTGAGTGTCATGAGGCGACATCGTTTGTCAATTTCGCCTTGCTTTGAAACAACAAAACCCTCATTTTCAAGTTCTTTTGTCATAAGCGCAAAGTTGGATTTTTTCAGCCCAAGTTTTTCAATAATCATGCTGACAGACAAGTTTTCATATTGAGAGATGAAATATAACACCTTAATTTTCAGCAAATTGTTTTTTGCAAAATGTTTTGTAAGGTTTTCTGTCAATGCTTCTATCTCTAAAATCTTGTCTACATTTTTCATACAGTCTAATTATATAAAATGAAAAAAGATTTTGCAACTATTTTGCTTGCTTTTCAAACAAAAAGTTATTAAAATAGAATCATGGCGATAACAGGAACAATTGAAGATATAGTTTACAGAAACGAAGAAAATGGCTACACAGTGGCAAGGCTGGAGAAAGACGACAGCGTTGTGACAGTGGTTGGCAAGTTTATTGATGTGCAGGTTGGCGCTGAGGTGACTTTGGACGGAAAATTTGAAAAAACCAAATATGGCGTGCAATATGCTTTTTCATCATACGAAATGTCCATGCCAAAAAGTTTGGCTGGGATTGAGAAATATTTGGGGAGTGGGCTAATTCGCGGAGTCGGGCCAATCACGGCAAAGAAGATTGTTGAGCGTTTCGGCAAAGACACGCTGGATGTTTTGGAATACACTCCTCAGAAACTGGCTCAAATTTCTGGTATCAGCGAGAAAAAAGCCGTTGAAATTGGGTTTTCTTTTAAGGAACATCGTGAAGTGCAAAACACCATCATGTATTTGCAAAATTTCAACATCAGCACAAACATGGCGTTGAAGATTTACAATATATATCACGAAAAGACCTCAGAAATTGTCAAAAACAATCCATACAAGTTGGTGGAGGACATCGATGGCATTGGATTTGTTACGGCCGATCGCATTGCTCAGAATGTTGGAATTCCAACTAATTCGGTTTTCAGAGTGCGTGCGGGATTGATTTATCTTTTGAAAACCTCTTGCGAAAAGAACGGCAACACCTATCTTCCAAAAATCATGCTGCTTGATGAAACATCAAAAGCACTGGAACTTCCCTTGGAAGAAAACGAGGATAAGTTTGCTGAGGCATTCGACAGCCTTTGTTTGGACAGAACGGCGGTGACTGCTTGGGTTGACGGCACAGAAATTGTAATGCTGTCGAGATATTATTATTATGAAAACATCATCGCGCAAAAACTTGTATGGTTGAACAGTTGTCAAATGGACGAACAATTCGACATCGACGCCGACATTGCAAATTTTGAGCAAAGAAACCACATCACTTTCCATGAAGAGCAAAAGAAAGCGATTGTTGGGGCAATCAACAATGGTGTGTATGTTATCACTGGTGGCCCGGGTACTGGAAAAACAACAATCATCAAATGTATTTTGGAAATCTTGGAAGGGCAACAAAAAATTGTCAGCCTTGCGGCTCCAACGGGGCGTGCGGCAAAGAGAATGAGTGACAGCACAAACAGAGAAGCAAAGACGATTCACCGTCTATTGGAGGTGAACGCTGTTCAAAGCGACCAAAGTTTCTTTGTTCACAACGAAAGTAATCCGTTGAAGACAAATGTTGTGATTGTGGACGAGGTTTCCATGGTGGATGTTGCACTTATGAGTTCGCTTCTAAAGGCAATGCCACGCGATTGCAAGTTGATTTTGGTGGGGGATAAAGACCAGTTGCCAAGTGTTGGCGCAGGAAACGTGTTGGCGGACATTTTGGGAAGCGGGGTGATTGCTTTCTGCATGCTGTCAAAGATTTTTAGACAGGACGCGAAGAGTTTGATCATCACCAACGCGCATCTTATCAACGAAGGGAAAATGCCGCTGATTGACAACACAAGTTTGGATTTTTTCTTTGAAAGTAAAAGTGAGCCAGAATTTATTAAAAACACCATTTTGGAACTTGCCACAAGAAGACTGCCTAACTATCTAAAAATGGAGCCAAAACAAATTCAGGTGCTTGCACCACTCAAAGCAGGCGTGTGCGGGATTGAAAATTTAAACAAAGTTTTGCAAGAATCCATGAACCCGCCTGCCACAGGAAAAAGAGAACTTGAATTTGTCAGAACAATTTTCCGTGAGGGTGACAAGGTTATGCAAATGAGCAACAACTATGACCTTGAGTGGAAAAAACAAGGCAGATTTGCCCTCGAAACTGGAAAAGGCGTTTTTAATGGTGACATTGGATTCATCACGACAATCGACCCTCAAACGGGAGAGGTGATTGTTGAGTTTGAAGACGGCAGAGTGTGCAAATACACTCGTCTTGATTTGGCAGACTTGTCACTTTCATATGCAATCACAATTCACAAAAGTCAGGGCTCGGAATTTGATGTCATCATCATTCCGGCAATTTCAGGGCCAAGCATCATTTTGACGAGAAACCTCATTTACACAGCAGTGACGCGTGCGAAGAAAATGGTTGTCATTGTGGGAGAGAAACAATATCTCAAACGGATGGTTTCAAACAAATACACTGCCACAAGATTTACAAATCTCAAAAGACTTCTTGTTGCGGCAGATGAAAAAATCAAAAAAATGTTTTAAATTTGGAGGCGTTGCCTCCTTTTTTTGTGAATTGATGTTGAAAATATCAAAAACATCATATTCCTCTTGTTTTTAATAAAAAATCCACCCTTCTTTTGAGGTGGATTTTTCGAATTTGTTTTGTTGTTTTGAAAGTTGATGTTTGACGAATGTCAAATTATGCTTTCTTTGCTTTTGTCTTTCTTGAAACTTTTTTCTCAACAGGTTTGTATGCACTTTCTGCTTCAATGGTTGCAGTTTTTGCAGGTTCCGCATTCACGATGCTGTCGATTGTCATTTGTTCCATTTGTTGGGAAAGTTCGCTTTCTGGAGACAATTCGTTTGTGGCAGAAGTTTTGTCAGAGTTTTCAATTTTCACTTTATTTTTCTTTTTCCACATAAACTTGCCAGAGATTGCTTGCATGATTGTCTTCTGTTTTTCAATAGGGACGCCCTTTGCCGTTTGCCGTCTGGAGTACCACTCTTTCAGATAATAAACCCCGACAACCACTATAATTGTGCAAAGCAGCAATGTGATGAGTGTTGTGATGACTGGGAAAGTGAAGTCTGTGATTGAGAAAAACCGCGACAATCCCGCCAAAGCTGCAACAATCAGCACTGCTGAAAGCGAGATGCAGCCAAGTCGCAACCAGTTGAGAGGCCAGCAAACCCAAACAAGGTTGATGTATCCAACAAAAGTCAAAAGCATCGTGCAAAGCGAAGTGAATTCGCCGGCTGTCAATGTGGCTGTTCTGTCATTGAGAATCAAAACAATCAACACATTGAAATACATCAAAAGCGCGGACGGAATTGATTTTTTCAGAACCTGAGGAATGAAGTTTCCGCGGATTAGTTCGTTGTTTGGCTGGAACGTCAGGATGAAAGATGGAAGTCCAATGACGAACATTTCAAGCAACAAGAGTTGTTTTGGAGTGAATGGATAAGAAATTCGAAGGATGAGCGTTGTTGCACACAACAGAATTGTGAAAAGCGTTTTCATCAAATAGATTACAGATGAATTTTGCACATTGTTGACAATTTGTCTTCCTTCTTTCACCACGGATGGGAGAGCTGAGAAGTTTGACTCCATCAAGACGAGATGAGAGATGTTTCTGGCAACTTCGCTTCCGTCCGCCATGGCAATGGAGCAGTTTGCTTCTTTTAGAGCAAGGGTGTCGTTGACTCCGTCACCGGTCATTGCCACAACGTTACCTTGGGTTTTCAGAGTTTTGATGATTGTGTGTTTTTGCTCAGGCGTAACTCTGCCAAACACTGTGAATTTTGTTGCAATCTGAGCCACTTCTTGAAGGCTCATGTTTTCAAGCGAGATGAATTTGTCGCTGTGTTCAACTCCAACACGCTTTGCAATCTTTGAAACCGTGATTGCGTCATCTCCGGAGATGATTTTTACTTCAACATTGTTCTGTTTAAACCATGCGATTGTTTCAACGGCATCCTTTCTGATGTGGTCTTCAAGTGCAAAAAGAGCCAAAAGTTTTCCGTTTTTGCCGGCTGTTTTTTCTGAATATGCTGTACTGTCTTCAACAAGGGCAATTACACGCAAGCCTTTTTCCATAAGTGCGGTCATTTCTTTCTTTTGAGCCGCAGTTGTCGCACACTTGATGAAACCAACAGCACCGAGATAATAAGTTTTTCCATTTTTGAAAGTTGTTGCAGAAAATTTTCTCTGAGAAGAAAACTCAACTGTTTCCTTAACTGTTTCTGTGATGTCCTTTCCAAAGTGACCGGTCAAAGCCACACTTGTTGCGTTTGTTGTTTTTTGATTTGCCAAAATCACGCGCATAATTTTTTCAATCTTTTCGTTGTCAGTTCCGTTTTGAGGTGACACTTCAACAACATTCATTGTGCCATCGGTGATTGTTCCTGTTTTGTCAAGGCAAAGCACGTTTGCTCTTGCAAGCATTTCAATTGAATACAAATTTTTTACCAAGGTTTTCTTTCGACCCAACTTGATTACACCCACGCTCAAGCCAACGGTGATGAGCAGATACATTCCGGCTGGAATCATTCCAGTGAGCGCGCCACTTGTGCTTGTGATGGAACTTTCAATTGTTGCGCCGGGCATGAAAATTTCTTTGCAATATGTCAACACGCCAATTGGAATCAAAATCAAGATGATGATTTTAATCAAACTGTTGAGGTCTTTAAACAAGTTTGATGTTTGAGGTTTGAAGTCCTTTGTGCGTTCGGCAACTGTTTGAATGTAGTTGTCTTTGCCGACCCTTTCAACGCGCGCATAGCAAAGCCCAGAAACAAGGAAACTTCCCGCAAGGAGTGTGTCGCCAACCTGTTTTTTGATTGAATTACTTTCGCCGGTTAACAAACTTTCATTGGCTTCAACTGTTCCGTCAACGATGATGCAGTCAGCAGGAATTTGGTTCCCGTTTTCCAAAACGATGATGTCATCAAGCAACAAGTCTTCACTTTTGATTTCAAGTTGAAGTCCAGAGCGGATAACTTTGATGCGAGGAGTCGTCACCATTGAAAGTTTTTCAACGGTTTTCTTTGCTTTGATTTCCTGAAAAATTGAAATTGCAGTGTTTGCACCAACAACAAACAGGAAAAGCAAATCTCCCCAAGCATTCACGCACATCAGAGCCACGGCAATCACAAACCAAATCAAATTGAAAATTGTGCATATGTTTTTGACGAAAATTGAAAAGTATGAATTTGACGTTTTGATTTTTGTATCGTTGACAAGCTTGTGCTCAATGCGCTCGCTGACTTGTTCCTCAGAAAGACCATGGTCTTTGTCAGTTTGATAACGGACGATTGGAAATTCTTGCAAATTTTGTTTTTTCTTTTTTGTTCTTAATTTTCTTCTCATTTTCTTCTCTTTAATCTTAAAAATAGATTCGTCTAAATGATATTAAAAATTTATCAAAATGTCAAATATAATTGACTTTTTTTCAAGATTATATTATATATATTTTATACTTTTATGTTTCTTTTTGTGGAGGGGAGTGTGTTTATTGAAATTTCCAGCAATTTGAAGAAATTGTCAAAATTTTTTCCTGAGAATTTATACATTGTGGGTGGCTATGTCAGAAACAAGCTGATGGGACTTCAAAGCGGAGATGTCGATTTGGCAAGTAGTGTGGACGTTGAAGAGGTTTCAAAGCGTCTTGCTGGCACCGATTTTCAAGTAAAAATTAAGAATTTGAAATTGGGCTCAATTCTCATCTCTTGCAAGGGTGAAAACTATGAATACACAGCCTTCAGAAAAGAAATTTATGCAAATGATGGCAGTCACTGTCCAATTCGTGTGGAGCTGACCAACAAAATTGAAGAGGATGCTCCACGTCGAGATTTCACAATCAATTCAATTTATTACAACATCAACAAAGACGAGTGCGTGGATTTATATCACGGGGTGATTGACCTTGCACAAAGAACGCTTCGTTGTACAGAAAATCCTGAAGAAATTTTGAAAAATGACGGTGAAAGAATTTTGCGTATGGTGCGCATTGCAGGGGAACTTAACTTCAAAATTGAAAAGAAAACACGCGAGTGTGCAACAAAATATACAAGCAACTTGCAAGACATTCAAGGTGTCAGAAAATTTCTTGAAATTGAAAAGATTTTATATTGCGACAAGAGATATAATCTCAGCAAGGGCAGCTTGAAAAGAGCGCTTAAAATTTTGAACGAACTTGGCGCTTGGAAATATTTTGCTTTGAGTGTCAAACAAGTCAAATACAACATGGTTTTCAAAACAGAAGACAGGTTTTTGGGCCTTTTGATTGATATTGTTGACAGTCAAAAACCAGAATGTTTGCAGACATTTTTGGAAGGATTTTTGAGAGAGCAATTTGGTTTTAATGGTGCCATGGCAAAGAGAATTTTTATTTATCTGGCCGGCTATTATGACGCTCTTGATGGAATGAAAAACAAGGAATATTTCTTCAATTATTTTGAAAACTGGGCATACATTTATCCTTTGATTGGAAATAAGTCAAAACATATTCAAAACAAATACAACTTTTTCTATCGCTATATCATTGAATATGGATTGGCAATCAGACTTGCGGACTTGAAGCTTGACGAGGGTGATATTGCAAAAAAATTCCCTGCCATTGACCAACGAAATTATAACAGAATTTTGAACAACCTTCTCAGCAAAGTGTTTGACGGCAAAATTTCAAACGACAAAAAGAGTTTGTTGGAAGAGATTGAAAAGAATCTGATAAACTATTGATTAAATATTTTTTTTCGATATTGAACATAATAGCAATATGGAAAAGAAAGATAAAAAGCAAATAAAAAACAAAAAAAATGATAAAAAAACTGCAAAAAAACAGAAAAATACGCAAAAAAGAAGCGGTTTTTTGTGGTTTTTGGGAATTTCTGCAATGTCTGTGGCATTGCTTCTTTCTTGTCAATTTTTCTTTGAAAATGCAATAACCGGCAAGGAAAAGTTTTATGAAAACACCCACATCAATGGGATTGATGTCAGTGGAATGTCAATCGCGGAAGCGGAAAATGTTGTGCTGACGGATATGCTTGAAAGTCGCAATGAAATTGAAATTGAGCTTACAAGCAAGGGAAAAAGTTGGAAACTTTCCGGTAATGATTTTGAGATTGTCAACAAAGTCCAGCCAGTGATTGCTCAAATTTCAAAATATGGTAAGGACGGAAATTTTTTCCAAAACAAAAAGGTGGAAAAAGAGATTAAAGACACAGGAAAAGATTTCACGGTGTCATACACAAGTGTTTTGGGAAGTTTGGAAGAGAAAATTGACGAGATTGTCGCTCAAGTGGAACAAGAAAGCGTGGCTGCCAGTTTGATTTTTCAGCCAAATGAAAAAGAGGTTTTTCGCGTTGACGAAGGACAGTCGACTGTGCTGGTAAATCGTGACAAGCTATATCAAGATATTGACCTTGCGTTGAAAAATTCAAAAAAAGTGAGCATTGAAATTCCAATCATTGAAATTGAGCAAGAAATCGACCTTGAGAAACTCAAAAACAGCGTGGTGAAGAGAAGTGAGTTTTCAACAAATTACGCGGCAAGCTCTGAAAGTCGAAAGAAAAACATAAAAAAGGCACTTGCGACTTTCAATGGCATGATTGTGGAGCCGGGGCAAACGGTGTCTTTCAATGAGACAACTGGACCTCGCACTGAAAAAGAAGGTTACAGCAATGCGCACATCATTGTGGGCGGAGTTTATGTTGATGGAGTTGGCGGCGGAGTTTGTCAGGCCTCAACAACACTTTACAACGCTCTTCTTTTGGCTGATGTTGAGGTTTTGAGTGTCAATCATCACTCTTTGCCGGCGTCATATGTCCCACTCTCATTTGACTCAATGGTGTCAAGCGGCTACAGCGACCTTGTGTTCAAAAACAATTTGGAAACTCCGATCTACATCAAAACTTTCGCTGATGACGAAATTGTTAAAGTGGAAATCTATGGGCAAAAGTTTGACGAAGGCATGACGATAAAAAGACGTGCGGAACTTGTTAAGGTGCTTCCGCACAACGGAGATAAGGTCGTTTCGGACAGTAAAGGCGAATTTTCCAACAAAATACTTTACAAAGGCGAATATTTTCGTGTAAAATATCCTCGAGAGGGATACGAAAGCAAGGGCTATTTGCAATATTTCAAGGATGGGCAGCTTGTTGAAGAGAAAGAAATCAGACACGATTTTTATCAGCCTCAGGACGGGGTTGTGATGGAAGGTGTGGAAAACCCTGTTGAGGGGATGACGATTCCTGCCAGCGAGGTAAAAATCATAAAACCTCAAAAAGTGACAAAAGCCACAGAGGAAAATGTCAGAAATAAACTGCAAAAAACAAATCCAAGCGAATTTTGTCCATAAAATGTGGATTTTTCAATAAAAGTCTTTGCCGAGGAATATATTAGTTTAAAATGGAAGAAAAAAAACTTACACTCAAAAAGAAAATAATCAGAACGACAATTGTTGTGGCAATCATTGCGGCAGTTGTTATTTTGGCTTATTTTGTCCTCAAATGGACTGGAGCGTGGGAATATATCAACTCAATCGACAAAATCAGAGAACTTATTTTGTCGTTGGGCTTTTGGGGAAGATTTGTATTTGTCTTTTTGCAATTTTTGCAAGTGACATTCTTGCCAATTCCATCCACAGTTTCAACGCTTGCTGGGGTTTTGATTTATGGACCGCTGGAGACTGCACTGCTCAGCATGGCTGGAGTTATGCTCGGCAGCGTTTTGGCCTTTTGGCTTGGCAGAACCTTTGGAAAAAAACTTGTTGTGTTTATGGTTGGTGAAGAAACTTGCGAAAAGTGGAGAATGTTTTTGACAAACGCAAAATATTCATTTGCAATCATGATGCTTTTGCCGGTTTTCCCAGATGATGTACTTTGTCTGGTGGCTGGGCTGACGAATATGTCGTGGACATTCTTTGTGGTGACAAACCTCATCGCAAGACCAATCGGAATTTTCACGACTTGTTACATCGGAAGCGGTCATGTCATTCCATATCACGGTTGGGGGCTTGCTGTGTGGGCGGTCATCATTGTGGTGGTGGCGGTGCTGCTTTGGCTGTCGTTTAAATATAGAGACAAAATTGAAAATTTTTTGCAAACAAAATTTCGTTCTGTGAAAAGCTCGGATGTGGACGAAGAAAATAATGTGAAAAAATCAACTTGCAATGTTGAGGTGGCAGAAGAGAAATCTGAAAAGGTGGCGGAAGAAAATCAAAGCGTAACACCGGAGGAAAATTCCGGACAAAAAGAAAAGAAGAAGCCGAAAGTGAAGAAAAGATCCTCTGAAGGGACGGAAGAGTATTTGGAAGAAAAACCTGTACCGAAAGCTGTAAAAGCTGCAGACGGTGGCAACGAAAAATCCGCGGAGAAATCTAAAAAGAGCACTGTCAAAAAATCAAAGACTGATACTTTGGAAACGGAACCTTTGGAAAACGCTGAAAAAGTTTCGTTAGGGAAGAGAAAAAGCACAAAAACAACAAAAAGCGAAGGGGAAAAAGAGTGAAAATCACTTTTTCAAAACAATAAAAGCCCCCTCTTTGATTTGTTTTGGGGACATTTTGTTGTCCAGCAAAATTTTGGTGCTGTCGATATTAAATTTTTGGGAGATGGTTTTGAGATTTTCTCCCTTTTTTATTTGATAATATGGAAACAAAATTTCTTTAACACTCATAAAAACACCTCTTTGGAATATTTTATTGGAATAATCCGGCAAAAATTCTTATAAATTACAATGTATGAAGTCGATTTTTAAGAATGTTATGGTCATCACTTTATTTACTTTGCTTACGCGAATGCTGGGGTTTTTCTTTCGCATTTTTTTGTCGCGAAGCATCGGCGCAGAGGCACTTGGAATGTATCAAGTGGCACTATCGGTTTTTATGGTGCTTTTGACGGTTGTCTCAAGTGGGTTCACGCTTATCATTTCGCGCATGACGGCGAGCTTTCGCGTGCAATCCAACAAAAAAGCGATCGGAAGCCTTGTTACTTCCAGCATGGTTGTTGGCCTTGTTGTCAGCATTGTTCTGTGCTTGGTGATTATTCTCTTTCGAAATTTGTTTGCAAACCTGTTCACTGATGCAAATTGCATGAACATCTTAATTATCCTGTTGCCATCGCTGATTTTTTCGTCTGTTTACAGCGTTTTTCGCGGGGCAATGTGGGGAAATGACAACTATTTTGGATTGTGCGTGTCGGAACTTTTGGAACAAGTGGTGAAGATTGTTGTGTGTGTGCTTTTGCTGGCAACTGGAATGACAGCTTTGCAAAATGCCATGTCTGTGGCGTGGTCATTCACTCTTTCGTGTTTTGTTTCGGCGTTTTTTGTGATGCTTCTTTATTTTTTCTATGGTGGAAAAATGGACAAGCCGACAAAAATCTATCGCAAGGTCATTCGCCAGTCTGCACCAATCACAGGGGTGCGAGTGGTGGGAAGTTTTGTGCAGCCGCTTGTGGCGCTCATTCTTCCCGCGGGGCTTATGGCTGCGGGCTACACCTCCAACCAAGCGATGAGTCTTTATGGCGTTGCCATTGGCATGACCATGCCGTTTTTATATCTTCCTTCTGCACTGATTGGGTCTTTGTCCACCGCACTCGTGCCTGATATTTCAATGGCGCTTGTTCAAAATGACAGTGAGCATATTCAAAAACGAGTTTCTTCATCGCTGCTTTTTGCGCTTTTTGTTTCATTTTTGATTGTCCCTTGCTTTATTGCTATTGGCGACAAATTTGGGGTTTTTATTTATGACAACGAGCTCAGTGGCACGCTTTTGCAATATTCCGCATGGATTATGATCCCGATGGGATTGACAAACATCACCTCTGCAATTTTAAATTCAGTGGGTCTTGAGGTGAAGTCGTTTGTCAACTATGTGATTGGAAGCGTGTTTTTGTTTTTGCCAATCCTCATTTTGCCAAAATATATTGGCATCAATGCACTCATTGTTGGGATGGGAGCTTCGGCGATTGCAACCGCAATCCTGAACATTTTCATGCTGAAGAAAAAACTGAAAATCAACATCAAAATTTTGAAAAGTTTGCTTTTGATGATTGCCTTTTCAATTCCAACAATTGCAACGGTTTCCTTTGTCAGTGCCTTGCTTTCACATTGGATTCCAATGTTTTTTGACCTTGTGATTTCGTGCGGGGTTGGTATTTTGATGTTCTCACTTTTGTGCATTGTTTTTGATGTCATCAACATTTCTGTATACTTCATCAAATTCAAAGAAAAATTTGAAAATAAAATAAAAATCAGAAAAATTAAGAAGAAAAAGCGTGAAAAATAGCAAAAAATGCGTATTTTTTAAAAAAATACTCATAATACCTCTGAAATTGATTTCTTTTCAGAGGTGTTTTTATGTTGACGATTGTGTTCCGTGCGGTGATTATTTATCTTGTTGTGTTGTTTTTATATCGACTTATGGGTAAAAGACAGCTTGGACAAATGCAGCCGTTTGAATTGGTTTTGACATTGATTATTGCCGACCTTGCCACAATCCCAATGGCAGAGGTTTCGGTGCCAGTTTTGCATGGAATTGTTCCGCTTTTGACCCTTGTTGTTTTGCATTTTATCTTGACTTATTTTTGCAAAATCAGCAACAAGTTTTCATATTTTTTGAGCGGAAAACCTGTGATTGTCATCAACCCGGATGGCATTGACTATAAGGCTCTTAAAAATCTGAGCATTTCTGTGGACGATGTTTTTGAAGCAGTGCGTGGGTGTGGATATTTCAAAATTGAGCAAATTCAATATGCCATCATGGAGACAAACGGCAAAATGAGTGTTCTTCCAAAAAGCCAGTTTGCGCCAGTTACCGTTCAGGATTTGAAGTTGAAGCCAGAAAAAAGCACAATTCCTGTCAATGTGATAAATGAAGGAAAAATCGTCAAAGAAAACTTGGAAATTGCCAGAATGGAGGAAACGCAAATCAAGGAAATTCTCAGCGGTGCAAATGTGAAAAATGTCAAAGAAGTGCTGGTAATGACAGTTGACAAAAGTGGAAGCGTGTTTTTGCAAAAATTCAACGAAAAATATCAAACCTTTCAAATTGAACCGCTTGGGCAGGTGCAGGAATGACAAAATATGGTTGGTTCAGGTTGATTTCTGTCTTTTTGCTGGTTGCGGTTTTGACATTTATTTGTGTGATTGAAGACAGATTGGTGTTTTCATCTTTGAATGCGGTCAACAATTATTGCTATGAAATTGAAAGTGCTGTTGACAAAAATGGCGGAATTGTCAACGGCGAGGTGGCAAGTTTAGTGGACAATATGGAATACGAGTGGAAAGAGAACGAGAAAAAACTATGTTTTTTGGTCAATCATAAGTCAATTGAGCAGCTTGGGGTGGAAATTGTCAGGCTGAAAACCTACATTGACGAGGAAGAGCCGATTGAGTTCTATGTTTCGTTGGACATAGTAAAAAACTATGTTGAAACATTCCAACATTTTATGGGGGCGAGTTTTCACAATATCTTATAAATGTAAAAATGTGTAAAATTAATTTTTTTTGAATACGGCAAACAATTATGTCAAAAATTAAATTTCCTGCACGCAGAGGTTAAACTTTTAGAGGAGATTTAAAATCTGGGAAAAATATAGAAAAAAATCAAAGAAAATAAAGGAAAAAAATAAAAACAAACACAAAAACATGCAAAAATAGAAAAAGCATGGCAAATCACCAAACTTTGTCATGCTTTTTGTTTTTCAAAATCACCAATAAGATGATGACGATTGCAATCACAACAACAATTGCCACAATCAACCAAATCAGCCACAAATATGAAGGGGCTTCGGTTTTGATTGTTGAAAGCCCGCTGATTTCTTTGCGATAGCCTTCTGTGCCGCTTGTGTTTTTCACGGACAGAATGACTGTCCAAGTCCCTTCAATGTCTTGCGAGTTGAAGGTGAAGGTTGTGCCTGTTGTTTTTTGAATGGCGTCATAGAGTGTTTCATGGCTTGCATATGAGCGGTCTTCTTGCATTTTTGGGTCGAGGCAGTAGTTTACGTTGTCGATGTCTGTTCCGTATGCCTGCCAAGTGAGGTAGTCAGGATTTACATATTTGAACGTGTCGTCTGAGAGTCGCAGGTTAAACACATTCATAAGTTTTTTTGAACTTGAAACTGAATATAAAAGTTTGACATCTTTCTTTTTTGCGTTCACGATTGCAGCGTTGATGTCGTCTGGCAGAATGGCGATGTAAAGTGGACCAACTGATTTTGTGATGACGGCGTCGCTGTCGGTGTTGTCAGGGTCGGTGTAGTCAAACGAGAAGTCAAATTTGTAAATGCCAAAGTCATAGCCGTTGCTGCTGTTTGCTGCTGTTTTGTCTTGTGCGTTGCTGTCAATGAAAAATTGGAAATTGAACTGAGTGAAAGTGTTGTTTGCGATTGTGTCAGAGGAAAGAGGTTCTTTTGAGTCGGTCACGCCAATTGATTGGGTGAGGTCTTCTGTTGCGATATGGGCAACAGTGAAGCGATATGCTTTGTATGATTTTGTCTGGCTTTCGATGTCTGCTTTGAAAGTGAAGACCAGGCTGTTTAAATCTTTCCAATTGAAACAATAATATTGAATTTCGCCGCCTACAGTTTGTTTTGTTTGGATGTTGAGAGGCAAGGTGTTTCCTCTTCGTGCATTTGCGGCAACTTGCATTGAGAACGAGTTTGAACTGTCGGACAGCGTCACTGGCATGAAGATGGCCGCTTTTGCAGAGAGTGTTGGTTGCACGCAGAAAAAGCCGAGGCTCAGCACAAGCATAAACCCAATGACCACAAATTTGCGAAATAAACTTCTCAGATTTTTCATTTTCATATATATGATTTTAGCATATATTTAAAATTTTTAAAAATATTTTGAATAAAATGTTTCTTTGTTGACAAAAAAAATAAAAAAAGTTACAATAATCACATGAATATGGTTGAAAATATTGATTTGAAAATTGAGGAAAATCAAATAAGTTTTGATTTCCTTAAGGCTCCTGAAAAGCAAACCGTGCTGCAGGAAGAAAATTATGAGTGGGTGAAAGAAGAAACTTTGGTGGTGCTTGTCAAAGCCAAGGGAGGCCTTTCTCACAACTTTGAGCTTTGCGGCAAAAAGATGATTGACTGGGTGGCGATGTCCACGTCAGGATGTCCTCAAAAAGTGATTGACGAGCCTTCTGAAGAGGATTTTTTGGATACTCTCAAACCTTTAGTGGGGGAATTTAAGTTTGTTGCGGTGCTTTACAGCGACACTCCACTGATTAAAAAAACAACATTCTTGGAGATTATGGACTATTTTTCAAAACACAAAATGAACGTTTTGAAACTTTTTCGCGGATATGTCTTCAGAGGTGAGTATCTTAAAAATGCTCTCATGCTTCTTTCCACCACAGTTGAAGAATTTGACAAAGAGGATTTCACTGTTGTGGACGATGCACGAAAGGCAAGCTGGGCTTTCAAGGTTTTGCAAAACAGAATTTTGGAATATCACAAAGAAAATGGTGTGACTTTCTTCGGCGAAAACACCGTTTTTGTGGATGCGGATGTTGAAATTGAAGAGGGAACAATCATATATCCAAACAATGTTCTCAAAGGGGAGAGTTACATTGGCAGAGACGTGATTTTGGAGAGTGGAAACTATATTTTTGACACAATCATTTGTGACGAGGCGTTTGTTTGCCAAAGTTATCTTGAAAAAAGTAAAGTTGAAAAAGGAAAAACTGTTGGGCCATATGTTCGGGCTATCAATCAGAAAATTTGAGGTGAAAAATGGTCATAATTGTTGGGCTTGGAAATCCTGAGGCGGAATATTTTCACACCTATCACAACATTGGATTTGATGTTGTGGACGCGGTTGCAAAAAAAATGGGGGTGGAGTTTTCAAAAGAGAAATTTAAGGCTTTGATTGCAGAGGGAATGTTTTATGGCGAGAAATTTATGCTTGTGAAACCACAAACTTACATGAACAGAAGCGGCGAAAGCTTGGTGCTTTTGAAAGAAAAATTTAAGGATGCACGACTTTTGGTGGTTGTGGACGATATCGACCTTCCAAAGGGGAATTTGCGTTATCGAGAACACGGCTCCGCGGGCACTCACAACGGTCTTCGAAGTATCGTGGAATTTATTGGAAAAGAATTTGAAAGATTGAAAGTGGGTGTTGGCAGGGATATTTCTTTAGATCTTGCTGACTATGTGCTTTCAAAATATGACAAAGAGGTTTTTGCTCCTATCATTGAAAAGGCGGCTGAACAAGTTTTGGAGAGAATGTTTGCATGAAAGTTTTTTTGGAAACCTTGAAAAAATCGTTTAATCCCAAGGAAAAAAACTTGGGAGGTTTTTTTATTGGCGAAAAGGTGCTTTATGTTGCATCTCAAGAAGCAACAATCTATTTGTGCGGAGATTTTGTTTCTGCAAGCAAGCTTAAGCGTGGGTTGAGTGCCTGCGGAAAGACGGCACAAGTCATTTCTTGTGGACGTGAAAATGAGGATGAAAACGACATCAATTTGTCGCCTTTTGCAAGTGGAATTTCGGCTTTTTTGAACGGCAAAATTGATGTGTTGATTTTCCTGCCTTCTTCACTGACAACGCTTTTTGATTTGGACTTTTTGAAGCAATCAAAAAAGATTGCTGTTGGTGAAGAACATCCAATTGAAGACCTTTCAAAGCAGCTTGTTGATTTTGGCTTTGAAAAGGTGGATTATGTCACAATGGCTGGGCAGTTTGCCGTGCGTGGGGATGTTGTGGACATCTTTTTGGAGGGGCAATATCCAACGCGGGTTGAATATTTTGATGACGAAATTGAAAGAATTGTCAATTTTGATTTTGCCTCGATGAAAACGATTGAAAAACTGGAAAAGGCTGAAATTTCTCCAATTTTTTTGAAGATTGGCAAAAACTCAGTTTTCGACATCTGTGACAACATTTTGATTGATGAGCCTGTCAAGCTTGAAAACGAGTGCAAGATTTTGGCTAAGAGCAGGCAGGAACTTTCTTGGACACGAAACGACCTTTTTTTGAATTTTGAAGATGTGAATTTGGACAAGTTCACTGTTTTCACAAACACATCGGACAATTCGTTTGACAACAAAACGATTGGTCAGAAAAACTATATCACTGATTTTGTGGCTTTGAAAAACGACATCAACATGTATGTCAAGCATGGCACGAACGTCTTTTTGTTTGCCGGCGAGTTTTTTGAGATTTTGAAAGAATTTTTGATGACAAACAACATTCCTTTCAAGCTTTTTGATGGACAAATGTTGAAAACAAGTTATGTTTATGTGTGCAAGGGCTATTTTCCATATTCTTTCAGTTTCTTGGAATATGGCATTGTTGGAATCGGCACGGATGACATGTATAAAAGCAAAAAAATCGAGTTCCGCGGTGGAAGGCAAAGTTTTTCATATCTTCCAAAAGTGGGCGATTTTGTTGTACATTCGTTCTATGGCGTGGGCAGATGCAAAGACATTGTCAGGATGAAACTTTCTCACGTTGAGAAGGACTATTTTGTGCTGGAATATAAAAACGGCGCAACACTTTATCTTCCAACGGAGCAGGCGAACCTTGTGTCGGCATACATTGGAGGAGATGCTCCAAAACTGAACGCTCTTGGCTCAAGCGAGTGGAACAGATTGAAGCAAAAAGTCAAGGAGGATTTAAAAGAAGTCGCAATTTCACTTGCGAAAATTTATAAAGAACGCGAAACGAAAAAGGGTTTTGAGTTTGTTCGAGAGGAAGACCTTGAAAAGCAGTTTGCTGATGCCTTTGAGTTTGAATTGACGCCAGACCAAGCACAAGCGATTACCGATGTCGACAAAGACATGGAAAGCGAAAAAATCATGGATCGCCTCATTTGCGGAGATGTCGGATTTGGAAAGACAGAAGTGGCTTTTCGTGCGATTTTCAAGGCGGTTTATAATTCAAAACAAGTTGCCTTTTTGTGTCCAACAACAATCCTCTCAGAGCAGCACTATCGCTCTTGCGTGCACAGGATGCGCGACTTTGGATTTAGGATTGAGGTACTGAATCGCTTCAAAACTGAAAAGCAAACGAAAGAAATTTACAAACGCTTGGCGGAAGGGAAAATTGACATTTTGATTGGAACTCACAAAATTCTCAACGAAAACCTTAAATTCAAAGATTTGGGGCTTTTGGTGCTTGACGAAGAGCAGCGTTTTGGCGTGAAAGATAAAGAAAAAATCAAGCAGCTGAAGTCGGATATTGATGTACTCACGCTGTCAGCAACACCAATTCCTCGCACGCTTCATATGTCTCTTTCTGGCATTCGCGACATCAGCGTGATTGCAACGCCTCCACGCGACAGACTTCCAATTCAAACCTATGTTTCTTCATATAGTGACGACCTTTTGCAAGATGTTGTTGCAAGAGAGCTTTCTCGAAACGGCAAGGCTCTCATTCTGTTTAACAAAGTGGCGGAGATTTATCATTTCAGAAGCCACGTTGCGGAACTTTTGCCTCAGGCGAAAATTGGGCTTGCTCATGGGCAGATGGAAGAACGCGAACTTTCCCGCGTCATCAATGATTTGTATGACGATAAGTTCAATGTTTTCATTTCGACAACACTGATTGAAAATGGTGTCGATTTGCCAACACTCAACACCCTTTTTGTGGTGGATTGTGACATGCTTGGGCTCAGCCAACTCTATCAAATTCGCGGCAGAATTGGACGCTCGGACAAACTTGCTTATGCCTATTTGACATACAACGGTGGCAAAGTTTTGACTGAGGAAGCTTACAAGAGGTTGGAGGCAATCAAAGAGTTCCGTGAACTTGGAAGCGGCTTCAAAATTGCCATTCGTGACCTTGAAATTCGTGGAGCGGGCAACATTCTTGGCAAAGAGCAGCATGGACATATGCAGAAGGTGGGATATGACATGTATGTCAGACTTTTGGAAGAGGTCACAAGAGAAATTGCGGGCGAAAAGACGGTTGCTGAGAAAGAAATCAAACTTGAACTTCAACTTGACGCTTACATCAGCGAGGATTACATCCCATCGCAGGATGAGAGAATTGTTTTCTACAACAAAATCAGCAAAATTTCATCCGAAAGTGAGCTGAAACAGACCATCAATCAAATGCAAGAGCGAAACGGGCAAGCTCCAACAGAAACGGTCAATCTTTGCAAGATTGCATTTCTGAAAAATTTGGCAAAACAGTTCAACGTCCAGAAAATTCGAATCAACGCTCAGGAGTGTTTGATTTATCTCTATAAGAGCGAGGAAATCATTGATAAAAGATTGTCGAAAGTTAGCGGATTTTATGACTCTTGTTTAAAATTGGAAGATTGTCCTATTCTAAAAATAAACGCAACAGGGCGTGTTGTACAAAAGGTGGAACTTCTGACGAAAATGTTTGCACAGGCGGAAAAAGAGACAAAGGACTAAAAAAGATTATAAATTTCTTTGCTTTTGCTTGAAATTTGTTGATTTTTATGATAAACTATCATGGTTAAATCATAAAGTGGGGGATTCCCGCTTGAAACTTACTTGGAGATTTTTAGATGAAAAGAAAAATTGCAGCATTGTTATTGGTTTTGATTATGTGCGTGTCTGTGTTCACAGGCTGTTCTTTGTGGGAAAGAGACGACAAGGCTTTCTATGAGTCTGTTGCCGGCAGAGTGACATACACAGACGGTCAAGTGGATGAAATCACAAACAGAGAACTCATCATGGCTTACAGAAGCTATGGATACAACTATGTTGATAACTATGGCTACACAGTTGAACAAGCTTTGGAAGTGACTCTTGGCACAGTTGTTGACAACAAAGTGAAAATAAAAGATGTTAAAGAATGTTATGAAGAAAAGAACGAAGCTCTTTTCAACGACAGAGAAAAGACATATCTTTGGAACACAACTTTTGATTCATTGTATTCAAATTTGACAGAATATTACAACAACATTCTTGGCTTGAAATCAAGTGATGAAAGCAACTCTTCAGAACAGACAAATTCGTCAGTTTATGAAGAGTATGACAGACAAACATCATTTGCAACAAAAGATGGCAAGCTTGTGATTAAACTCAATAATCCAGAAACAACAGTTCGCGACAGCTATGACATCAGCGCCGGAACAAGAGACTATGAAGCAAAATCTGACGGTGGGGTTCAACTTGACAAAGAAGCAATGTACAACAAACTTTACGCTTTGGTTGGAAACAAAACAACAAAGGCAGAAAAAGATTGGGGCAACGCTTTCAAGAATTACATCGACACAATCAAAGAAAACTATTCATACATGACTTTTACAACAGACAAAGATTGCTTCATGTTTGAAATGGACAGAGTTTACAACATTCTCAAAGACAACTATTTGGTGCAAAAATATTCTGAAATTTACACAAATCAAACAGGTCTTTCACCAGTCACTGTTGATGAGGTTTTGAAATCTTATTCAGAAAAGGTGAGAGCAGACTACACAAAATATTACTCTCAAAAAGATTCAACATATGAAACAAACATGATCAGCGACTCAGCAAACATGGACTATGTTTTGACAGACGGCGAAGCAACCTTCTTCAATGTTGGCTACATCAAAATGGAATTTACAGACGCTCAAAAAGCAGATTTGGCAGAATTGAAAGCAAAGAATGAGGCTGGATCAATCAACGATTATGACGCTCAAGTTGATGCTCTCTATGCGGCAGTTGTGGCAAATATCAGAGATGCAGAAACTGGCGAAAAGACGGGAAACACAATCAGTGCAACAAATCTGAGAACGGAAATTGAAACAGTTGTTTCTGGTGCAGGAGCAAACGCAGCAACAGAGCAAGAAAAAACTTATGCAAAAGCTGACGCATTCAGAAAATATCTCTATCTTTACAACGATGACGACACAATGAAGGGTGCTGAAACAGCAACTATGTTTGGAATCAAAAAAGACGGCTCAGTGCTTGCAAACGAAACTTTCAGCGGAAAAACTGATATCGAAGCTGCAATCAAAGAACTTTACAGCAATGGAACTGCAGAAGTTGGGAAACTCAGCACACTTGTTCGTGCAGAAGACGGAATCTATTTGTTCTTCTATGCTGGCGAAGTTGAAAACTTGTTCTCTGTGACAAAAGATTTTGATGTGTCAACTGAAGAAAATAATGTGAAGACTTTGGCTTCAACAAGAATCAACATTTTCTCAAACAAAACAATTTTCGACAAACTTTATGAAGAATTGACATCAAGTTATTCTTCAATTTTCGAAAGTTTGCATATTGAATATTTGAAGAGTGCAGAAGCAAACTTAGTTTCAAAAATTGAAATGATGACTGACAAAATTGCAGATGTTGCCGAAGCTATTGGCTAAAACTTTAGTCAAAAATAAACAACAACCCTCGTTTGTTTGACAAGGGTTGTTGTATTTTGTTAAAATGCTTCTATCATGAGTGAAGAAAAGAAAGAAGTTGAAATCCTTGAAGAGAATACTGCTTCAACAAAGCATTCTTTTTTTTCGCGCTTAAAGAAGAGATATAAAGACCGCAAGGCAAGGAAACTTCAGAAGCTTGAAAGCGAAAAATTGTCTGAAGAAGAACAGAAAAAAGTCGAAGAAAAAATTGAAGAGGCTAGTCAAGAAGTTAAATCTCAAGCTTCTGACAAAAAGAAAAAAATCAAAAGCATTATTTTCTTTATTTTCAATATCGTGCTTGTTGCGGCAATTTTGATTTGGAACATATATACAACTGATGACTTTATGCCTCTAAGTATGTTTGAAATCAACTACGTATATGTGTTTGCTGCTCTTGCATTGCTGGTTTGCATTCTCATTTTTGATGTTCTGTCTGTGCATAGAATGATATACAGAAAAACAATGCGTTCAAGATGGCATTTGTCATACAAGTCTATAGCAATTTTGCGTTATTATGACGCAGTGACGCCTCTTTCATCGGGCGGGCAAGCGTTCATGACAACTTATCTCACTGGCAGAGATGTTCCGGGTGCTGTGTCACTTTCAATTCCAATGGCAAAACTTGTTTTCCAAAACATTGCGTGGCTTGTTATTTCTTTTGTTTGTTTGATTATTTCCTTCTCGAGAGGAATGGGGACTTTTGTGTCTGTCAGCAGCATCATTGGCTTTGTTTTGGCTTTTTGTATGATTGCAATTATTTTGTTTTTCTCCTTTTCAAAAAAGCTTGGACAAAAATTGGTGGCTTGGGGCTTGAGAGTTCTTGTCAAGCTGAGAATCTTGAAGAATTATGACAAATATTATAAAAAAGTTTTGAATTTCATTGAAGACTATCAAAATATCATGAAAGAATATGGGCGCGAAGCGTTTGACATCATATATCAAATTATTTTGCATGGGCTCAGATTTATCTGTCTTTACAGCATTCCTTTCTTTATTTATTGTTCTTTCATGGGGTTTGACCCAAGCATGTTCAGCGAATTTTTCATTTACACCGCGCTGATTGAATTGGCGTCAAGCTTCATTCCGCTGCCTGGTGGAACTGGAATGAATGAAATCACTTTCACTTTCCTCTTTAAGCAATATTTGGGTGGTGCAACCTTCTGGGCACTGATTCTTTGGAGATTCTGTTCTTATTATTTTTATCTTCTTCAAGGACTTGGAATTTTGTCGTACGACACCATCTATGGAAACCGCAAATATCGCTGGATTAAGGCAAAAATGTCTCTGCAAGCTGAAAGTCAGGAATTTAGACGTGTTCAAATTGAAAATTTCAGAATGGAACGAAACAAACGCCGCAAACAGCAAAATAAAGAAAAAAGAGCAAAATAGAAGAATAATTGTTGATTTCAAGCAAAAAATAACTCTATGAAGAAAGAACGCGTTGGGTGGATTTTTGCTGTGGTCATTTTGTCAGTATTGCTTGTTGTCTCCGTGTTTTTGGGGGTGACAGGCTATTTTTCTTCCATCATATATCTCAAGTCAAATTCGGATTTGGTGGTGGGTGACAGCGTTTCAATCAGCGTCAGACCAAACCAAACGAGCGTTGTGTCATTCACTTTTGATGGAGGATATTTGTCAAATGAGAATATTCCTCAACTTGTGCAAATCAATGCTGCAGATTTAAACAGCGAGCTCCGAGTTCGCGTCAAAGCCACAGTTTTTGGGCTTGACGAAAACACTGACTTTGAGTTTATCACAACAAGTCATTTTGAGCAGGCGGAAGATGGATATTATTATTTTGACGATGTTTTGAAAGGCGGAAACAAAATAACGTTTTGCAACTATCTGAAAATTCCGGAGGATAATGACTTCTCAAGCGGCGAAAAATATATTCTCACAATTGTTGTGGAGACGCTTGAAACGAAATATGATGAAAATATTTGGAAAAATGTCCAGCAATAGTTGGACTTTTTTGTTTGTTTTATTTAAAATATAAGTATCTTTATTTAAACCTTTAAGGAGAAAAGAAATGGAGCAAAGAAAACCTTTCATTCCACCTCCACCACCGCCTAGGGGAGCAAAGAAAGAAGAACTAGAGACGGAAAGCGTGTCAGAAAAGAAAATTGTGCCACCACAAAGACCTTCAATGCCAAAGTTTCCGCCAAACTTTCCAAAGAAGCCTCCAAAGTTGAGTGAGGGTGAGCAAAAGACTAAGGATGAAACAGAAGTTGCCAGCAAAACTGCGAAAGTGAGCTTGGATAAACAAGACAATATGACGACTGTGGCTGAGGGCAATGTTGTGACAGCAAACGAAAATGGACAAGAGAATGTTGTTGACGAGGCTGTGGAACTCAAAGGCTTTGTTGAGATGGAAGACTTTGAATTGGGACAAGAGAGTGAAGTCGAAATCTCAGGTGAGAAAGTTGAGGAAAAGAACGAAAAGAAAGACCCTTTCGATGACCTTGACTTTTTGTTGACTGAAGAGGAGAAAGAGACCTCTGTTGCTGAGAAGGAGCAGACTTCTGCCAAGAAATCAACTGCAAAAAAATTAGATAAAGACAAATTGGAAATGAAGGCAGAAAACGAAAAAGAAAAGGATGAGGTGGACGAAATTTTTGAACAGACGCCACACAAAGGAGTAAATTGGCATTTGATTGCCGGCTGGGGAGGTTTTATTGTTTCAGCTGTGGCATTTGCAATTTTCATTTATTTGTTGATAAAATGAACAAATTTCAATAAAAATGCACTAAAAGCACCAAATTTTGGTGTTTTTTTGTTTTGGAAAGTGATTTTGAGGCAATATTTGCTTTATGAAAAAACTTATTGTGTTTATGTTTTTACTTTGTTGTTTTGTGGGGACGATATTTTTTAAAGATGAAAAAAATCCCTTTTTTTCAATTGATGGAATTGAAAAAGTCTGCTTTGCGGCGAATGAAAAGATTGGGTGTTTTGATGTTGAAGGGGTGCATTGCGGAGATTTGGTGTTCAATTTCTGCTCTATTGAAACGGCAAAGTCAAATTTAAGTGAACTTAAAAAACAGTCAAAGAGTATGCAACTTTATTTTCAAGGTGGTGATGTTCACCAGCTGCTTGACAGTTTGAAGGCGGAGATTGTGTCGACATCAGAGCATGAGGGGTTGATGGTTTTTAATTGTTACACGCCATACGAGCAAAGTTGTGTTTATGTGGAGAATAAGAAGGTTAATCTGCAAATTGCCGTGGAGGGTGAAAAGATTGTAGCGGGCTTCCCTGTGATTTTGACTGGATTTTGACTAAAAATTAGCAAAAATTATGCTAAAAATTGAAAAAACGAAAAAAAAAAGAAAAAGTCATGTTTAAAACTGCGATTTTCTGGAAAATATCATGTCGTGGAGGTAGATAAAAATGGAAATCAAAAACAATAATAAATTTAAAACTTTCTTCAAAAGATTTGGAGCGATTGGGCTTGCTGGAGTGTTTTCGGTGGCAATTGCGCTTACGATTGGGCTCACTGCAACGCATCCAGAGGAGCAACAACCAGTGTCGACAGGTGCAATGGTGTTTGAACTTCCAATGACAAACGCTGTTGTTGTGAAAGACTATGCAGAAGACAGGCTTCAACACAACGAATCTTTGAAAAGATGGGAAGCGCACTTGGCAATCGACTTGGCGTCAGAAAATGCTTCAGTGTTTTCAATTTATGACGGGGTTGTGGCTTCTGTGGAGACAAATTCTTTGCAAGGCACAGTCGTGACAATCAACCATGAGGACGGATTTGTCAGTGTGTATGGGTCTCTTGCTGACGAGCTTATGGTGAATGTCGGAGACGCGGTTGTGAGTGGACAAGAAATTGGCAGGGCTTCAACATCTGCGACAAATGAAATTCATTCTGGAGCTCATTTGCACTTCACTCTTCTTAAAGATGGAGAGACTGTTGACCCAAACAATTATCTCGATTTGCAGAACAAATAATTAAAAAATTTTAAATTGTTTTTCAAAAATTGTGCGAAAAATTGCAATTTAAGTTGCAAAATGTATGTGTGATGTGATATCATGTATACATGGAGGTTTGACATGATTCTTGAAAAAGTGAAAGAGCTTGTTGCAGAACAACTTGGAATTTCAAAAGACGAAGTTCTTGCCGAATCAAACATTATTGAGGATTTGGGAGCTGACTCTCTTGATGTGATTGAAATGTTGATGACTTTGGAAGAAGAATTTGGAATTTCAATTCCGGATGACCAAATCAATCAAATTAAGACAGTGAGCGAAATTGTTGAATTGATTGAAAAATGCAAAGCGTAAAATGGTTGTGATTTGTCACAGCTATTTTTCTTTTCATTGTGGTTAAGTTTGAATGAAAATAAAATGAGTTGAAATGTTAAAGTTTTTTGTATAAAGCATGGGGTGTCCTCATGCTTTTTTTTGATGCGAAGAAGAACGTTGAAAGTTGTGCTTTGAGAACTTGTTCGACAAATTAGGGCATAAACTGACAAAAAAGTTCATAGATTTTCTTATGGCAAAATTTGCCTTTTGGAGGATTTATGAAGGCGTATATCAAAGAGAGAACTTTGCAACTTGCAGAGCATATTTCGCAAACTGAAGATACAATCAGGAGGACTGCTCAGATTTTTAATTTAAGCAAAAGTACAGTTCACAATGACCTGTCGAAGCGTTTAAGAAAAGTTGATGAAAAGAAATATGAAGAAGTCAAAAAGATTTTGGATAAGAATTTTGAAGAGAAACATATCCGTGGCGGACAGTCTACAAAGAAAAAATATTTACAAAACAGAGAATGTGAGCGATAGGAAATTGAATGGAAAAATCTCCTGCAAATTAAGAAAAGGAAATTTTTTATAAATTAAAAAATAATAAAAAATGGTTAAAAAATCGCAAAAAAATTGTTTTTTTGTGATTTTTGCTATTTTTTCGCATTTTTTGACAATTTTTTAAGTTGAAAGCTGAATTTTCTGCGAGCAAAAAATATGCACGTTTTGAGGTCGGATGAAAAAATATTTGAAAAAAATTTTCGAAAATATCAAAAAATCATTTTTTTGAATTCAAAAAATATTTTTTAATTTTTATGAAATTTTTTGTCACAATTTGACTTGTGCTTTGTATTTTTATTATAATTATTTATATAAATTTTCATGAAATTGCAGATAGTATTATAGGAGGACACATGAAAAAATTTGCGCTTGGCATTTTAAGTGTTTTTATAATCCTTGGAGGAGTACTTTTGTCGGCTTGTGACAAGAGAGTTTCTTTGTCGGTTCCGGTTGATGAAGTTGTCATCTTCACCAATGACGAATCGGAAGAAAATCCAAAAGAGAAGGAGATTGGGTTGACGCTTGAAAATTCTTCTGCTGGGGTCAATGTTGAAATCTTGAATGGCGAAGATTGCATTCGTGTGTCGTCTGCAAAACGCAGGGGTGGAAACAATTATTATTTCACCATCTACGGTGACAGAGCGGGCACTGCGGAAGTAAAAGTTTCCGCTGTGGAAGATTCTTCGCAAGTCCACACAATTAACGTTGTGGTTAACACGATTTTGGAAGGTATTGAAACAAGCAAGAATGACACTGTCAACAATCGCTCAAAACTTTTCATTGTGAAGGGTGGCGAAATTGACTTGAAGGCAGAGGAATATTTTGACTTTAAGCCTGAGACTGCAAACATTGTGGATGTGAATTGGACTTTTGAAGATGGAACGACAGAAATCTATCAAGACGACGTGCTTGTTGCTGAGATTGTTGATGCAAAATTGAAAGTTTATAACAATGACAACAACACGCTTTCTTATGTGAGTTTGAAAGCAACATCAACAAGAAATGAAAAAGTGAGCAGTGTTGTCAGACTTGAGGTTCTTGAAAGTGCGACAATCAACAGAATGGCAATTCAAGACATTGCTGGAGAAATTGTGCTCTATCAAAACAACAGTCCTGCCGTGACAGATGTTGTTGAATTCAATTTAAAACGCAACGATGCATCAAGAGCGGTGGCTTCTGGTGAAATCGTTGTCAACACAAAGTATGACGTTCAACTTTCACCAATCATCTTCAAGAAAGATGGCAAAAAGCTTGTTGAGCTGGCAGAGAATGAATGGTCAGAATATTTTGACTTCAACATCAACAGAAAGACAACTGACGAAGTGAATGGTCAGGTGAGATATAATTTCAGTTTGGATGCCTATGACAGAGACTCAATTTTGAGTTTTGGAAGCTTCATGCTTTATCTCAATGTGGGTTACAGAAACTATGCATATGACATCACAACAAAGGCTGTGAATGTTCAAATCAATTCGACATATGCGGTTGAACAAATTGACCTTTATGACAGTCAAGGCGAAATGATAAACAACAGCGAAGTGAATGTCTATTCAAGTTACAGCAAAGTTTCGGACGCAACAGGCAGCTGGAGAGGCTATGAGGTTGATTCTTTGCTTAAGCCTGAAGAGGTTGCGCTCGACAACAACTTGTTTAGAATTTCAATTGATGTCAATCAAAATGATGTTTTGAGAAGATACATAAACGCACTTTCGCCAGAAGATAAAGAAAATCCAATTGCTGCGATTGCAAGTTTCAAGAAGAAAAATGGCAACGAAATAACTTTCAGCGCTTCTGCTGGCAGTGCAACATACGTTTCAGAAGAGATTGCAAGTGGTGAAGAAATCTATGTTTTGGCAAGTGGAAAGATTGAAAATATCTTGGAAAATGTCAGAGTGGATTTCATCCCTTCAAGTGATGTGACAAAAGCAACGAAAGTGTCATTCAACTTCATCAAAATCACAGAAGATGCAACGCTTGGCGTTTTCAATGAAGATGGAACTGCTGTGACAAAGAGATTTATCTCTTCAAACAATGTCAGCACAAGAAAAATCTCTTATCGCGTGAGAATCAATGGTTTGACATCTCTCAGTGGTTTGGAACTTGTCAATGACAATTCACTTTTCAAATTTTCAGAAATGACACTTATCCCTGCGACTGATCCAGAAACTGATTTTGTGACAGTTGACTTTGACGTAACTCTGGAGGGGGCGAACTTTGAAGCAACAACAAAATTCTGGTTTGAGCACATCACTGGCAAGACCTCGGAAATGTTTGAACTTGAGGCGTTCAGACCTTTGGAATCTGTTTCAATTTTGAACGCAGATGCTCAGTCTGCAAATGTCTACATTTCTCACACTGGGGTGCAAAGTTATGTTGAAAAGAATGGCACGATTTCTGAAAATGCAAATCTTCAAAATGAAACCCTCAGCAAACTTATGGTGGAAGCCGGAAGCATCATTTCTTTGAATACAACATATCAATCACTTTCTGATGCTGGAATTTCATACGCTTATCTTTCATATGAGACAATGGTTGAGCAGCTTGTTGACCTGCAACTTGATGATTTGATTGACCAATTTATTGACGCTGGCTTGACTGATGAAGAGGCAACAGCAAAAGCCATGGAAATCATCGAACAACAAGCAAAAGACTTGTTCAATGAAAAGTCGGCTTCAGTGGGCGGCACGATATATAAAAACGGACTTGAATTTGTTGCAAAGAAGATGTTTGACTCGTTTGGAATGATTGACAATGTTTACATCAGTCAAATCAACGACACACGTTTGCAAGTGACAGACAATGAGTTTAAGGGCTACGTGCTTGTGAGATTCAACGGCTTTGATGCGGACTATAACTCCATCACTGTTGTCAGAATCTTCGCTTTGGAAAGCTTCTATGCAGTCAACAGCTTGACTCCAAATGTCAAAGAAGATTTGCTTTACACAACCGAAACGCTCAGTGCAAATGATGTTGCAATGGCTTCAGTCGATGTGACAATTTCACTCAGAGCGGATGATAAGGTGCCAACATACAGCGCTCTAGAATATTTCAACTTCACTTCAGCAAAAGACAACTGGACAACAGACACTGCGAACAACCTTTTGCTCAAGAAAAACAGATTTTATACTGTCAGCAGCATTCAGCCATATCTCAATGGAAAATATCTGACATTCACAATCACTGCGAATTCGACAAACTCTCAAACATCTTTCCATGACATTTTGACAATCACATACACAGACGATTATGGTTTTGAAAGAAAGACGGAAGTTTCGCTTGAAATTCGAAATGTTGAAAGAGTGGAGAGTGTTAAGTGGATCAATAGAACGCTGAATGATGAAATCTATCTCAACTTGACTTCTCGTAATACAGCCGATAAAAATTTCACAATTTCGACATCAGTTATGCCGGCTTCTGCCAACGATTTGGAACTTGCTCACGTTTTTGCTGCGTCCGGAAATGCTGGAAATCTTGCAATCAATCCAAGCTTGAATGGGCAAACTTTCAACTTAAGCATTGACCCAGAGTTGAGCGATGGTGGCGTTGGTTTTTTGTATCTTTTGCCACAAGACATGGTGAAAATAGTGAACGGACGTCGTCAAATTTTGCTTTATCACTATGAAACAGACGAAAATGGAAACATTATGACTGATGAAGACGGCTATTTGAAAGAAACGGCTGTTTACATCAGCGAAAGCGAGATCAACAAAAATTATGACGCAATCATCAATGGTGGGGTTGTTGGCGAGGGCAACGATGCAAAAGAAGTTTCAAACTTCTTTATCAACAATGACGGAGAAAAAATTTACAACAAAAACATCATTTTGAAAATCAAAGTTATCCTTGCGGATGGCTCGGGCGAGGACACCGCAATCAGAGTTTACAATGAAAAGGAACTGAAGGATATTGACAGAGGTAATTTCTATTATCAAATCATGAATGACATCACATTGACCTCTTGGGAAGCTTTTGACAGCTATAATGGCACAATTTTTGGAACTTCAAACACAACGACTTTGACATTTGAAAACGGAAGTCAAAACTTTGTGAAGGTTTTGAACGGAACAATCAAAAACCTCATCTTTGCGGGTGAGACAACAAGCACAGCAACTGACTACGCTGGCTTTATTGCAAACACAAACAAAGGGCGTTTGGAAAATATTTCAACAGACATCTATTATGATGGACAGTTTTACAAGAGCAGCACTCTCAACTCAAATGCATCATGCGTGGGTGGACTTGTTGGAAAGAACAACGGCGTGATTGACTCCTCATTCAGTTTTGGCTTGACAATCAACTCTTCTGCAACAACGGCAGGCGGACTTGTTGGCGAAAATAACGGAACAATTTCAAACTCCGGCGTGGAATTCTATTCATTCAGAGAGACCCAAACAACTCAAAGGCCTAACTCAATCACAGTCGGTGGAAACGGAGTTGTGGGCGGACTTGTTGGTTTGGCTTCTGAGGGAAGCAAAATTGAACGCTCATATGTTTATGCATATCCTTTGACAGAAAACGGAATTGTTGTTGACAATCTTGTGTATAACGGCAACATGGCTTTGTTTGTTGGAATTGGAAACGGTGCGACAAGCGTTTCAGAAAGCTTTGCGTTTGCCGGAGATTTGACAACCACAGTTTTGAGTTTCTCAGAAAATGTGCGTTTCAGCAATTCGTATTATATTTACAGAGGCTTCTCTGGAAAATCAATGAAATTCTTGACGACAAACAGCACATTAAACTCAATCACATTGACCACTGACGGCGCAACGATTTCTGGCAGATGGGACGATGCGGTTGGCTTGCTTGACAAGTCGATTTGGCAGACAGAAGAGATTGATACACAAATCAACTTTGGCTTTATGTATTTGAAAAACATTGCTCAAAGTGTGGCAGTTGATTTGGATGAAGTGCAAATTCAAAACAACACTTCTCCACTTCAATCTTTGCAAGTGGATACGGAATCTGGAATTTTGTTTGTTTATGCTCCACAAGCAATAATCAGCAATCCAGCTGAACTTTCCGAACTTGAATCTTACAACACAATTTCACTTGCGAAACTGTTTGGTTTGACAGAGAAGCAGGCAAGAAGTTTGCTTGTTTCAAGCGAAAACACAAATGTTGCGCTTTCCACAACCTCTTTGAGAATGCTTAGCACAACAACAAGCGAATTTACAATCACGGTTCATTCAAAAATGGATTTGACAAACAGCAAGCCACTCAAGTTTATTGTTCTCAACAGTTTGCCAGAAATGACAACAAAAATTGATGGAGAAGAACTTCTCGACGGGCAAATTGTGATGCTTCAAAAGAGCAAGGAACTTGACATTTCTTACACTTTGAAAAATGTGATTTATTTGAACGGACAAGACTATCTCATCGACAGAGACGAATATGACATTGCTTTCACTTTGAACGGGCTTGAAACCACAGAAGACGATTATCTTTCTGCTGTGAAGAGCAACAACGCGTTGCAACTTACTGGCAAAAACAGCCATGAGAAAGCGAACCCAAGTTTCATCTCTTCTTGGCTTGCAGTTGACAGTCTTGAAAGAAGATATGCCGCAGCGGTTGCAAATCAAAGAAAGAGAGAGTTTGAGGTTGCGGTTTACAACGGCGCCACAGATTTGAGAGTTGCAAATGCAAAGAATTTGGAATTTAAACCATCAGAATATGCATCGTTTGATGTAATTATGGCAACGGATAACGCAGAGGACAATCTTGTGTTGACTCTGAAAATGGGTGAACTTCAATGGACAAGCAGAGAGGATGTAAATTCAGCGGTTTTCGAAATCAACAGCAGCTTGAAGATTGATGCTTCTTGGTCTTATGTTGAAGAGGTTAACGCAAGAAGATATACGGTTGTTGTTAAGGTTGACAACAGTTGCAAACATCTTGTTTCAAGTGATGTAAATTTTGAAATTTTGGTGAATGCGCTCAGCCAAATTGACAACACAAACTATGTGAAGGCTGTTGGCATGACATTGAAAACTCAAAATGTTGATAAAGTGATGATAAATGCCTATTCAATCGATTCTCGCCGCATTGTATCTTCAGTGCTTTATTTGGCAACGGCAAACAAAATTATCAGCACGCTTATGCCAGCAAGTGACGCAATCTTGGCTGTCAGTGTGCGCCCTGAATTTGCTTTGATGACACACTTCACTGTCACATACAGTGTTGTCAGCGAGGGCAAAATTGGAATCATCAATTTAACAAAACTTTCAAATGATTCAAGATATGGCTTCTATGTTGACTCACGAAACACAACATATTTGACAAACGGAATCAGAGTGGATTTGACTGACACGGATCGTGCTTCAAGGGGTGACTATTATTTCAGAATGTATGCTTCAAGTGCGTTTGGTGATGACAGCAGCGTGCTTTTGACAGTGACATATTACAACGGCGACGAGGTGCTTAAAATCGCGACAAAAGAGATGCAAGTTGACTATATGAAGAATGCGACAGTTTTGGTTGAAGGCGCGGAAAGATATCTTCTTGCAAAGGGAGAAAGTGCAACCGTGACGATTTCAGTTGGCGCTGACCAAAGGCTTGCAAACCTCTATCTTGAAGGTAACGGAACAAACATCTCTCTTTCAAGTTGGTTAGAAAAACTTGAAGGAAACACCAGAACCTACACAGCAACGCTTGTGGCTCACGTGGACGCAACTGTTTTGGATAAGGATGGAAATCATAAGTCAACGGGAGTGTTCTATGTTTGTGCAAACGTTGAAAGAGTTCTCAATGGAGAGCAAGAAATCAAAACAAGCCGTGCGGTGGTCGGTTTGATGGATTTCACTTTGAACGAAGGCGAAATTTCACTCGCTGCAAGTGACGGTACAACAACATATAATGGAAAAGAATATGACGTTCTTTACACATACATCGGGGCGAGTACAACGCTCAGCTTCAACTATCCAATTATGCCAGAGGACTATAACTATGACGTCAACGATGCAAACGAAGTGGAAGAAATGAAGCGAATTTTGCAAGAAAGACAAAAATTCTTATTGAAAAACACTTATGCAAACGAGGATGTTCAATATTACATCAACTATGAATATGACAGAACAACGGCGACGTACAAAGAACTTACATTGAAAGAACAACTTTATTTTGCAAGCAACGAAGACGACGCAACAGCGATTTATTCTTCAAACTCTGGGCTTCGCGACAACGATTTATTCACGATTGATGAAGAAAATGTTGGAAATGTTGCAGGGGTTGAAAACGCCACAGAACTTGTTATTCGCGGAACAACAACGGGCAGACAACTGATGAAACTTGAAACGATTGTTATGTATGAAGGACAAGTTTTGAGAAGAATCCCATACTATTTTGTGATTGTTGTTGACACATGGACGGACGAAGAAACTCCAACATGCATCAACACAGCGGAAGAATTTATTGAATATGCAACAGAATCAGAAAAGCCAGATGATTACATTTTGATGAACGACATCGTGCTTGAGGACTATGAGCCGCTTTCAACAGAACTTATATCATCTTTGGATGGGAATGGCTACACAATCCATTTGAACAGCTTTAAAGAGCAAACTGGCAGCTCAGTCAACTATGCTTTGTTCTCTGAAGTTGCTGAAGGAACAACACTTAAGAATGTCCGTGTCAACATTTATGGCGGAGGACAAATCACTGTCAATGTTGCACAAGGGGCAACCAGCAGGGTTTACGCTGCGGGTTTTGCAATCATAAACAACGGAATTATATACAACTGCGAGGTTGTATCCTATTTCAGTGACCATCAAAAGACAGCCATCTCTGGCGCGACAGGACTTGTGGTGAAATATGTTGATGGTTTGAACACTGACCCAATTCAAATTTCTGGAGCAAGAGAAATTGAAAGTGTTGTTGCGGGATTTGTTTATGAAAACAACGCATCAATCACAAACAGCCGTGTTGGTGGCGAGAGCTTCAGATATATCAAAGATATTGCGGGACAAGATTACATTGCAACTCAAAAGCTTGGAACTTTCACTTTGGAAGGACAAGGCGAGGTTGCCGGATTTGTTGCAACAAACGCTGGCTACATCAGTGCATCATTTGCGGACAATATGCAAATCAACAACATGATGAATTCAAACATATCTGCAACAGCTGGCTTTGCACTTTACAACACTCAAAACATTCAGAACAGCTATATTGAAGGCGTGGGAATCATTGAGGATGAAAACAACAACAAGATTGTTGAACATGACCTCACAAACATCACATCTATTGGTGTTGTTGCGGGCTTTGTTTATGACAACTCAGGGCTTGTGAAAAATTCTTATGCAAACATTGCAATCGAGAACACAAAAACAAAACCAGCATATGCTTCCGGCTTTGTTTACACAAATCAGACTGCCGGAGAAATCACGCTTTGCTACACTGCTTGTGCAATTTCAAAGAGTGACGTCAACCAGTTGCCATTCTCAGGTGTGAGCAGCTCAACAACCTCTCTCAACTATGGCAAAATCACACTTTCATATTTCTATAATTCGACAAAAATTGACGACACAAGCGAAAGCAGTTTGACCTCAGGGGCAACTCCAGTGACAGAAATTTTGTCCGACCCAGAAAATGCACTTTATGGCTTCAGTTTTGCTTCTTCCGATGATGCTTATGACGGCATATGGACAAAAACTGACAACGGAATCACTCTTGTCAGTGCAAACAAGATTGCATTCTCAAATCGCTATTCAGTTTATGATGAAAAAACTCAAATGACATCGATTTTCTATAACAAGTCAATCAGAGATGCAGAAACTCTCATCAGCGAAAACCTTTCTTATGGAAGCGAAAACAACCCAATCATCATCAGAAATGCCTATGACTTTGCTGTGGCAACGGGCGCTGCAACTTCAAAAGAAATTTCAGCATATAAGGAATATTACACAAGCAAAGAAGTGTTTGGAAATTATAGGGTTGTCAACGACTTGGCATTTGACGATGAAAACGTTGACCAAAACGCAACAAGCGAAGGGAAAGCAAAACTTACAACAACAGAAAAAACATTCTCTGGAATTTTGGATGGAAATGGATTCACAATTTCAGCAATCAATTTGGGAAGTAGCAAGGATGTTGAAAACTTTGGTCTGTTTGCAAAACTCAATGGTGCAGTTGTGATGAATCTGAATCTTATCGTTGACTCAGTGCACAACTCTCAAGCAACAATTGTGGGAACTTTGGCAGGAACAGCGATTGACTCTCGAATTATTGCCATTTCGCTTGCTCCAATCTCAACTCAAGGAAAAGGTGAAAGCACTTTGATTGAAGGTTTCAACATTGTTGGTGGCGTTGTTGGAATGTTGTTTGGAGAAAGCAAGATTCATGACATTGAAGTGAAAAACATCGAAATCTTCTCTGGTGATCATGATGCAAGCAAGACGATTGGCTCAAACAGTGTAGCAGTTGCAGGAATGAGAGCTCTTGCTCAAGAAAACAAATCTCTTGATGCACAAGCGGAAACCCTTTCATATGCGGGCGCAGTTGCCGTATATGTGGACATTTATGACAATGTCAACAACGAAAAAGTGAAATATTCATCTTTGAAAGCCAGTGACTATGACATCGTCACAGTTCACGTGACAGACTCAGTCAACATCTACGGCGAGGTTGCTGGAGGATTGTTTGGATACGTTGGCGATTCGACATATGTCTATGACGCAACGCTTGAGCTCGATTCAAATGATGATTTGGAAAACCCTTCTTACATCATTTCAAAAAATCTCTATGCGGGTGGTTTGATTGGTGAAAACTATGGCGGATTGTTCGCTGTTTATGCAAGCCATGAAAAAACTCTTCAAGACGAAATTGAAGAAAGCGAAAATGACTATTACACAGGCGAAAATGTGGATGCAGAAAGAGGACAAATGTCAATCTTCTCATACACAGAAAAAGACGCGCACGTCAAAAAGAGATATGATGACCCACTCTATATCGGCGGTCTTGTTGGATATATGGGCGGCGGATACATCAATGTGGGATACAACAAACTCAACGTGATTTCACGCTCTTCAGCAACAAAAGCGGTGGGTGGCTTGATTGGTGTTGTTGCAAACAACGAAACAACCTTCGAACTTTTGTCTCTCACAAACGCTCCACGTGTGAACATCTATTTGAAAGATGTTTATGCTTCTGGCGATTTGTATGCTGACGGAACAAACACAACAAGTGCGGGAATTGTTGGTGCAATTTGCAACGACCCTGCAATTGGAATGAAAAACGTGCTTGCAATGAATTATTATTCATACAATGGGACGACTCTTCTTGGCGATACTGCCGCAACAGTAAATGCACAAGGAGTTGTTGCCAGCGACAAGCATTTTATGCTTATCGGAAAAGCATACAATGCAAATGTGGATGCAATTTCTGAGCAGGCAAACTTGAATTCAAACATCTATGTCATCACAAGTGCAGACTCATACACAAATGTCAGAACTGGAGAACCTAAAGTTGCAACAGGTTCTGCAACGGTGGGCGGTTATAGTTCAATTTCAATTGGGGCAGGCTCTTCATCTGCGGTTTCTGTCAGCCTTTCTCAATTTGGATTTAAACTCAATGACAGAGCAATTGCAATGAGTTCAGACATCATCTTAAACAGCGAACATATCGGTGACAGCTGGATGGAAGAAATGCCAACCGCATATGTGCGTTTCTCACAATATTTCCTCGAAAACGGATGGCAAGAAGAATATTGGGTTCACACTCAAGACGAACTCTTCCCTCACATAGAACTTTTGACAAAATCAAACATTGTTTATTGGGATGTTTTCAACACAAGAGAGGTTCTTACAAAGATGGCATCTGATGACGCTTTGACGGTTATTGTCAGAGGAAAAGTCAGCCAAACAGAAAACGATCACGACTATGCAGATATCGACCTTCGTGCCTCTGCTTCAGATGTTGATGGACTTTTGAACTTTGAAACCTTGACAAACTTCAATGGAACTCTCACTTCTTATTATCAATACATGAACGAAGACGGAAATGTGTTTGTGACCAACGCGGCAGAAGGCAATGTTGGTGGAGAGGCGGGAGATCGTCCTGGAATTATTCTTGACAAGCCAATGTTTGAGAACATAAGTGGAAATAAAAACACAATCGAAGGGCTGAACATCTATTTCGTCCCAGGTAAGAATGCTGATGGGGCTGAGCTTAACGACATCAACTATTCTTTTGTTGAAAATGAAACAAACAAGGCAATCTTCAATGATATTAATCTTATTTATAACAACAATGTTGCGTTGACAACCAATGTTGTTGAAAGTGCAGACAAGATTGTTGCAAACGCAGGGTTGGTTGCTCCAAAAGCAGATTCAACAACTTTCATCAACATCAATGTGACAATGAGGAATGAAAGTTCAATCACTTTCAACACTGAGGCGCTTCCAGCACAAACTGAGGGCACTGCACCAAAGTCAACAGAGGTTTATCTTGGAATTATGGCTGGCTATATTGCCCAAAGCGCTGACTTCAATGCAATCAGTGTTGAAGGAATCAATTTTGACAATGGGGTTGAGGCAAGCGTTGACTCAATTCAAATCAATGTGACAGGAAACAACTCAAGTTATGACTCCTTGTATTTCGGACTTTACGCAGGAAGAATTTACAAGACAGTTGGTGGAACCTCAAAGATTTCTGTTGGACTTTCAAGTCTCAACAGCGTGAACATTAATTTGCAGAATATGGCGAAAGAGAACAACTATGTTGGCGGGTTTGTTGGTGACTTGCAAGGCGTTGAACAAGCAACCTTGCAATCATCTGTGGTTAAACCTGGCAGCACGGGTGTTTCAATCATCCTGGAGAATGCCACGGTTGACTCTTTCTATGGTGGGCTTGCATTTGGCCGTGTTGACAATTCCACAATAACAATCTCTGCTGGTGACGGCAAGGGTGAACTTCTTGGAGGAATTTATCAAAAGGGTGCTGTTTATATTGGCAGAACAAACATTGGAGCGATTGCAGGATGGACAAATTCTTCAATCACTGTTCAAGGTTTGGCAGCGACTTTCAATGTTGGTAGACTTATAAGACTTGGCGAAAACAAATGGATTTTTAAAGATTATTTGACCAAATCAAATCCAGAAAATGATGAAGAAACAATTTTTGACTTGAATAAATATGATTATTCTCTCAGCGCTTTCACCACAGGCGGAGATGTCAACGACAGCATTGGTGGATATTTTGGATATGTTGACAGCGGAAGTTTGTTGAAAATCACTGGTGCAGTTCAAGTTGATGGTGTGATTGATGTCGCAACTGTTTATGATGAAAATGATGAAACAGAAACGATTTCAGTTGGTGGACTTATCGGGAAAATCACAGGCGCGGTTGAAACAAACATGAGTCTGTCAAACAATTTGGACATTTCAGTTCAGGAAGATTTTGATTCGACTAAAAATTCAGTTTATTCAGCAACAGCTTATGTTGGAGGTGTGATTGGTTGGGTGCAAAGTGTGACATCTGATGAAAGTGAGACGCCAAGTTATCCATCGAATTACTTTGTGAAAATCAACCAAAACTCTTCAAATTATGTCAGATACAACGGAACAGTTCTGTCCGCAGTGAATGACCTTGTTTTTGGTGGAACAATTGGAATGGTTTCAAGAGGAAATTTCTTCAATGCAAACTATCCTGTTGCAATCTCAAATGCTGTTTATGGCGGGGCTGTGAAGGCTTATGGAGACAAACTTGCTGGTGGCAAGTTGACTGTCGGAGGTGTTGTTGGAGAATATGGAGAAAAGGTAAATCCTTCAAATTTGCCATGTTATTACACTATCACAAAGTCATATTCATATGGAGATGTGTTTGTTAACTATCGTGAAGTGAATGCACAAAAACAGTATGTGAATGACAGATTAAGTACATATAACTTCGGAGGAATCGTTGGTTCTGCATCACGTATTGCAATCTCAGACTGCTCTTCAATTATGACGTCATTCAACAACAAAGTTCCTTATGGAACAAACCTTTCATCAACAACAATTGGTGGATATTCAGTTGGAGCAATTGCAGGAGAAAGCAGCGGAGCGGCAATCTATTCAAACAACAAATATTCTTCTGGAGTTTCTCTTGCATATCAATTGCAGGACGGAAACCAGGATGTCCTTTATGGTGACTCTGAAGGAGCATATGTCGGATACACAAATCAAGTTGCAAAGGGAACTGAGGGCGAAACTCTCACTCTTCCAACAACAACAGAAAACATCTTGGATTTGTTTGCAGATTTCTTAACTTCGGAATCTGGGGAAGGACACAAACTGAATCCATATATGTGGGATGAAACTGATGAAGTAATCACATCAGCTTCAAACAAGACATTGGTTGGATCAAAAACACTTTCTTCTTCTCATAACATCTCATGGGTGGCTCTTGCAAAAGATCTTGCTGGTGACAACAAGAGAATTTCCCCTGTGACTGACAATTTGACAAATGTTGCTTTTGTCGGCAACGGACATATCATTGAAATTGAAGACGAAAGACAGGTTGGAAAACTAGATGAAAACTCAACACTTTCAGATGCAAAAGATTTGGGTGCATTTGTCAATTCAATGGGTGTTAAATATAATTTAGATTTGAATGATTTATCATCAAACAGACCAAATTTCAATTTAGTTTCAGGCATGATTTTGGATTTGAATGTCAACGAAGTTGAAATCAATGGTGGAGCATATTCTTATGGCGGTGTTGCAGGACGCAGCTATGGAAACTCATTCGTTTATGGTGTTGGAGTTCAAGGCACACTGTCTGTTGGTGGAAAAGATGACCAGCTTCTTTTGGCAGGCATCATCGGCTCAATGGATGAAGGGTTCATAAATGAGTGCTATGTTGACGCGCACATCTCATATCGTGCCGCAGAAGGGGGCTATGTTTCTGGAATTGCAAATGTTGCTGACTTTAACACAACTATAAAAGCAACATATTCTTCAGGCTTGATTGAAGCATACACAAATGTTCCAATCTATACTTTTGCATTCTCTTCTGAAAACACTAGCAACGCAACTCAGAATGCACTGATTGATTGCTATTCAATCACTCAAACAAAGAGAACAAATGTGTTCAGTGATGCTTCAACGGTTAACGAGGGTGTTTATTTCATCAATTTGGACACAAGCAATAAGTTTGACACATCAAGGTTTAAAACTTATGGCGAAGTCGTGCATGGTTGCTATGATGTGAGTGAAGCGTTGGCTGCGGACAGTATGGCGTTGGCTTACTATCAAGATGATTTGAGTGAAAGAAAATTGACGATAGATTATGCTGATGAAGGAGAGAAAACATACTCTTCTTGGTACTTCTCTCCTTATGTTAACTATGGATATGCGGCACATGGATTTGGCTATCTGAAAAATGTAACAACCTACACAAGAGCGGTTGTTGAGGCAGAAACGGCGACAGAAGAGGGCGCTGAGGTTGGTGCGACAGAGACAGATATCCCTGTTTATGATGCGGATGAATATGAATACACAGCAGTTTCCTATTCTGATATTTTGGCAAACGGCGCAAGCGACACCTTTGGAAATGTTGCAAAAGATGAAAGCAAATGGTGGTATTTGGGTGTTCCAAATGCAGGCAAGTTTGGACAGATGATCAGCACAATTGAGACGGGAAGCGAAAACTATGACAAAAACTATAGATTTGTTTTGCGTTATGGGTTTGATATGTCAAACTTTGCAGCTCTGCTTGGTAAGGATGTTGGAAAAGAGACCATGAGTCTTGTGATTGACGGAAATGGAAACACACTTAACTTTGAAAACAACGGAGGCCTTTCAACAGCTCTGTTCAAAACGATGAACGGAAGTGTTGACAACCTGCGTCTTGTTGGAATCAAATCGTCTGCAAAAGGAACTCTTGCGGAAATTGTGAATGGAAGCATCACAAACATCACGGTTGTGGGCGAACTTACTCCTTCCGCGGGTCCTGCCGGTGGTGTTGTTGGAGAACTGAACGGAAGCGCAACCAATGTTGAAGCTGTGGTGAACATTGACGGAAGTACTTCAATTATGGGCGGTGTTGTAGGAAAGATGACAAGTGGAATAATTTCCTACTCTTCAAACAGCGGAAGAATCGTGAACACATCAACTACAGGCTCTGGATTTAACATCGGACAAATTCAGTCAAATGGAGAATTCTTGGGTGCGGTTAATTCAACTGTGACGGGTGGTGTTGTTGGCGTTGCGGATGGCGGCAAAGTTGAATTCTCATACAACGCGAACGCTGTTTTGGGCGGATACACAATAAGCACAGCTGGAAAGTATGTTGTTGGTGGAGTTGTCGGCTATGCAAATGGGGTGACAATCAATCATGCATACAACACTGGTCTTGTTGGAGCTGGAAATTACACAAGCGAAGACACAATTTCATATGCAGGTGGAATTGTTGGTTATGGTGCAAGCGGCAGCGTTTCAAACAGCATCAATGACGCACAGGTTGAGGCAATCAACAAATTTAACAAAAATAAGTCAAAGCTTTCTTACTCATTGAAATCTGGTGCGGAGGAGACAACAGAATATAGTGCAAATCCAGCCCCTTTGAGTTACAGCGTGACAATGACATACAATGACGGATTGGCAAGACACGTTTATGCTTATGGCGTGGGCTTCATGGCGAGCGGAAGCATTGAAAGCAGCAGCTCTTCAACTGACAATATCAAAAATGATGGAAACATTGGTCAGGTGACAGACACACAAACTCTGACCTTTGATCGTGCGGCAATGCTTGATAATGGCGGGAATGAAAAATATCAAGCGATCTACAATGCCGGAACAAAAGGAGATGACGGCTTTGGGAATGCAACATACACAAAAGAACTGTATATCAGTGGATATGACTCATACGGTGTGCCAGCCCGTGTCTATATGAATGACAACATGACAAGGATTTACAATGACGACACGTTGCTTGGCTATGCAAAAAAACATGTGGATTATGACTACGGGCACTGGTATGGAGCTTTGTTTGGTTGGGGCTATACTCGAGCTCAGAGAAGTTATGCTGTTGTTGCGGATTCTTCTGGGAAGACCTCCTCAAAACAGGATGCAACTTTGCAGAGTGACAAGACTCTTTTTGCTTCTGGCACTGCTGAATTTAATAGGACGTATTATCTCTCAGCTGAAACACAATATTATTCTTCAGTTGAATTCCAGGAATATGACACCAAACTTTCAAATGCAGGAGGGGTTGGTTGTGTTGCTGGAGTAACTTGTGGAACGTCTTATTCAAGAGTAAATTCAACAATTGAAAAACAAATTGAAAAAATTGATGAAAAGAATGAAAATGGTGCAGGAATGCAAATTCTTTCAATCAATGGAGAGAATGTTGCTGTTGTCAAAAACAAACAAAATGTGCAAGCTGTTCTCGCTCCGGCATCATTGACATTTGGTCCTATTGAAATTGAAATTTTGGATGAAAAAACTGACTTTGAGTCCATCAAGGAAAGTGATTTGGCAATCAGTGTTATCAAGAACGTTGGTGGGGTTGAGAGCGATGTTGGATATCAATTCTATGACCTCATCCAGTTTGCAAAGAATGCAGAGGAGAGAACAATCACTGTTGAGGGAACAATCTTTTTCACCAGCAGTGTTGAAGGAGATATCTCTGTTAAAACTGCAATTGACTATAGTTCTGTTATTGGATCTTTTGAACTTAGAAAGAACAATCTGTATATAGATGAAAGCGGAAAAACAATAATTGATCTTGGGGAAACTGTCGTGTTTGAAGAAAATGTGACATCTTACAGTTACTCAATCAATGATACAGAATATATTTTCGACCGTGATGAAGAAAACAATATGCTTATTTACAATGGAAGAGAAAATTTAATAGAGTTGTACAGCGGAAATGCTACATTGATTATTTCAAGGACAAAACAAGTTGCTCGCAAAACAACAATTGAAGCAAAATTCACAACGACTTCAGAAACTCAGGAAGAGGCAATTGGTGCGGCAGAATATACGACAGAAACTCTCACTCTTATCGGATATACCACAGGCACTTTGGGAAATCTCTCATTTGAAGATGTCACAGCAGCAATCGTTGACTCAGATTCTGGGGAAGAACAAACAATTGTGACAGGAAAGAAAATTGCTCTTGAAAACATTTTGAGTAAATTTGGAAACACTTCAAAACTTGCATTTGGTGACAATTCAAACTATATGGTTTCTTACAACAATGGAAGATGGAGTGTTGTGGACGACAGCCTTGACGATGGAGTTTTGGTTTCAATTGAACAAGGATATTTGGTTTTTTCATCTTCAACAACTGATGGAACAACAGAAACAAAAACTGATGTTGTGATTGACGAAACGTTCTTGGCAAATATGGCATACTGGCAGGTTTATTACGCAAAAACTGGAACAATTGCAAGTGAAACAGGATATTCTTATATATCCAGAAATTATGCAGGTGAAATGTTTAATCTGACTTTTGCGCCTGCGGACAACGGAGATTTCAAAATCAACACATATTCTCAGAAAGTTGAATATAGCGGATCGAATTTTGAAGCATCAACTGGAACAAATGTTGAAACTGTCACAACAAACTTTTGTGGAATTGATTTTGTTTCAAAGAAGGTTCCAATCACATACAGCAAGCTTCTTTCAGCTCAAGCAATATTGAGAAAAGCGAATGTGGGATATGAATTGAGCGTGACGGATTCACAGGGAAAGCTTAAATTTGTAAAACAAGGATATGTAGGAGATTCCGTAAGCACATCAGTAGATTTGCCAAGCACAGCGTCTTCAGGAGATGTTGTTAGGTTTACAACATTTAAGCAAAAAATTTATGAAGGCACTGAGGAACTTACAAACTATATTTATGCGACAGGAGAGTCAAACAGCATTTCGTTCAGAAGTTATTCTGAGTCCGGTGATGAAGAAGAAAATGAATCAGAAACAATATCGTATTCAGTGACGAAAACAAAGTATCCGGAAACTGTTACAGATGGAGAATCATCAATTACATCAGATAATTGTCCTTATTGCGGGGGAACTTGCAATTCGATTTCAACGAGAAAGGACTATATGAAAGATAATTGGGTTAGAGATGATGTGATGTATAATTATGTATACACTATTTATGATTGTGGGGTTATTGAGGTTGAATATACCGACATATCAAATTCGGAAACTACAGGTAAAAAGTTTGTGTATAAAACGATCAATGGAAATGTGACGATGGATGAATATACTATGGTTCAAAGTGCAGAAAAGTCTTATGTTACAGATGCAAGTGGAAATCGTATTGATACGAACGGAGATGGAGAAATCAACGAAGATGATATGCAATACTCATACTCATGGAAGCAAGAATCTGGAGTTGAATTGAATTTTGATTACATGCAGAAATATGGTGACATTACTATTGACTTTATCGTCACGGGCTTCGATGCAAACAATGTTTATGTTGCAAGAAATTCTGTTAAAAATGAAGACGGAGAATTTGTTGGTTTAAATGTGTATGTCAAGGTTGACGATCTTGTTCAACAAACAGACACGAAAATCGTGAATACATATTCAGGACATGATGAGTCATGGAAATTTGAAATGCCTGATGGATTTGTTTCTGGCAGTTTGAAAGTTAAAGAAGGAAATGGAAGTTGGTTCGATTGTGAGGATGAACAAGAATTTGTTGGTGACGAAGAGTTAAAGGAATATTCTTACAAATATTCTGGAGAAAAATCAAACTCTCAAGGGAATCTTGCTATCACTGGCGGTGAGGAAGGTTCAGCAACAAAATATATGCTTCTTGCAGCAGATTTCTCGCTGGGCAAGAAGAATTACGGTGAGAACAATGTAAGCATTTTCGGCGACAACTATGTTTTGAGATTTAGCTCAAGCATAACATCAAGTTCTTCTGCAAGTTTGTTTAAGGCGAACAGTGGGAATATCGTTGATTTGAATGTTGTCGGACAAAGTTTCTATCAATCAGGCGAAAGAGCACAGGCGTTGTTCCTTGAATCATCGGAAGGTGATGTGAAAAATGCTAGAGTGTTTGGAAATATCAGAAATGTCAGTGCAAGCTATGGTTCAACCATTCATGCCGCAATCACAACGGCAACAGGCTCGATTAGCATGGAAAGCTCCGTTGCCATGAATGTTCTTGATGCAGGAACAAACAGCAATGTCAGTGCAACATTGTCAAATGGCGGGGCTTCGGGAATTTCAAGCAAGGATGTGCTTATTGCGGGTGATGCGGTGAAAGGAAGCAACGGTTCAAACAGTGGAGCAGCCGGTGCAAACGGCCAAGCTGGATCATCTGGTGGCGTTGGTGGAACAAACAATGTTTCATCAAGCGGAGATGTGGTTTCCAAAAATGGCCAAGCCGGTGTTGGTGGTTATGGCGGCAACGGAGTAAACGGCAACTTCAATGGAAACGAAGCTCTTGGTGGAGGTGGCGGCGGACAAGCCGGCACAAATGGTGGTGACCGCACTGCGAATGATGAAGGAAATTCAAATAGAGACTACGTAACTGTTCAATATGGTGGAAACGGTGGCGTAGGAGGACTTGGTAGGATTGTCGGAGAAATCTATTATCTTTCTGCTGGAGGTGGTTCATCTGGAAGTGTTGCGGAACAAGGGCAGAAGGGCGACAAGGGAATTTCAAAAGAACCTTACAGCTCTGGATTAGGTTCCAGCGACCAAAATGGAATCGTTTTCATGGAAGCTATATCAACAGTGCTTGATACACCTCAACACTACTACAAAGAACATGGCTATACTTGGATGCATATTGGCGACACTGGATTTGCGGAAAATGACCAATCTTGGAGAGATGGATGGGCAAATAGAGCTAAAGAGGTTGCAAAAACAGGTGCAACTGGAGCTCGGGGTGCTAGTGCAGCATTAGCTAATTCAGGTGGTCAAGTGGTGAATACACAAGTCTATTTTGGAATTTGGATTTACTACAAATATCATTTGCAAAGCTGGGGACTTTCAGGAGAGAGTGCTTGGTGGACAATCCAAAATAACTACAACGTGGCGTGGTCGTCGGGAGAGATTGTCAACTCGGGCGGTTCTTATGGAAGCGCTTGCTCCGCAGTGAGTGGAGAAGGTGAAAATGTTGTTCTGACTTGCAACCAAATTTGGGGGAATATGGCTTAAGAATGACAAGAAATAGAGGAAAATTTGAATTTTGTGTGAAAAGGATCTCGCTCTGAGCACAGCACAAAATCACAAACGAAAGGATGAAAGAAATGGAAAAGAAAACAGAGGCGCAGGGGAAGAAAAAGTGTATTCATGAGGGGCATCGCGCGAGGTTGTCGGCTCTTGCAAAAAACGCTGGGCTGGACAGCATGAGCGAAGTTCAAGTGATGGAATTTTTCTTGACATACATTTTTCCAAGAGGGGATGTCAATCCCCTTGCTCACCGTCTGTTGGATGAGTACGAAACTTTCACAAATGTCATTGACGCCGAGGCCGAAGACTTGATGAGAATTCATGGAATCAACGAGCGTTCGGCGCGAATGATAAACATGTTTGGCGAACTGTTCTATTACTATGCAACCGCAAGAATGGGGAAAAAGTTTATTGTCAGAACAATGGCTGACCTCATTGATGTTGCGGAGGATTATCTTCGATTTCGAACCACTGAGAATATGCTGATTATGGCGCTTAGCCCTGCAAACATTCTCACTCACAAACGCCGCATCGACATGAACAAAAATGATGAGGTTGGCGTTTCGTTTTTGGAATTTACAAACTTCATCGCAAACGCAAAGCCTGCAAGTATGGTGATTGCTCATTGTCACCCATATGGCAGTGCAAAGCCGTCTGAAAAAGATGTCGAATCTTACAAGAAAATTGGAGAGCTGTGCACCTCTTGTGGAGTGCGTCTGATTGATTCGATGATTGTGGGCGAGGATGGCGTTTACAGTCAGCTGGAGGAAAAGTTTTACAGAACCTACCGAAGCTTGGACGTGGTGAAGGAATCTTTCCAAAAGCTTATCAGCGGACAATAGAGACCCGCATGATATTGACATAAAAATGGAAAAACTCAACAATTTGTTGAGTTTTTTTATGAATTGAGCTGATTGAAAAACTTCTTTATGAATGTTTTTCTTTCACATTTTTTTATCCGGAATTTAGCGGTGAAGAACTATTTTTGCATTTTTCTGCAAATTACGTGAATTTTATCGAAAAATATTTGCTAAAAAATGACAAAATATGTAAAATAAAAGTATGAAGAAATTATTAAATTCATTTATTTTAATAATTTGTGGAATCTTCCTCACCTTAGGTTGTGGAATTTTATTATCGGCTTGTAACCCTGACAGTGGTCGGGGGGGGGTGCCCCTGACCAGCCTTCAGTAAGTCAGCCGGGGGATTTGGAAACGCCGGAGCAAGGAGATGACACTGAAACTCCAGAAACCGGCGCCGGGTCACCAAGCGAAGGCGGCGAAACACCATCCGAAGATGGTGATTTTTCTGACGATAATGAAGGGGATGAAGGAGTCAGAGACGAGGGAAATGCGACTGATTATAAATTTGAAGTTATTGCAGACATCAGAACCTCAAGCACAAGTTTCACATCAACAACATCAAGTACAACAAGTCCAGCAAAAATTTTTAAATTTTTATGGAGGGATGGAACAAACAACTCAAGCTTTGGAGTTGAAAGAGATTTTGGTTCTGGAACACGTACCATGAATTCTGGTTATACCGAAAGTGGGGCTTACATGTATGCTTCATACTTTTATTACAATTTCTATCAATGGATTGGCGTTCACCCAAGATATGCCACAATATCTTCAAATGATTCAAGTTATGTTCTTTGTGGAATCAATCTTTCTTCTTCGTGGACAAACACAAGTTTTACAACAAATGTTGGCAGTGTTTATTTTTATGAAGTTTCAGGTTCTGATGGATCGCCTACATATGGAACAACTGCTCCAACAGCAAGCACTGGAGTTGGATCATGGATTATTGGGGCAAACACAGCAACAATAAGTTTTCATTTGAAGTTCAGAAAAATTTACACTTTTTCATATACACATCCATCTTCAACATCATCTGCAACTGCGTATGCTGGAGTTGCAAAAACACTTCCCACAATCGCAAGTAAGACCGGACATATGGCTAAGTGGTATTGTACAACAAATCGAAAGTTTTACAGTTCTGGAGGAACGGTTCCTATTGCTGATGTGTCGCAGAATCTAAGTTTTACTGCTGTATATATTCCTCAAATTTATGATGTCACTTACAACGCAAATGGAGGGACAATTGATGGAAGCACAACATTTACTGATTCAGTGCGTTATGGTGATGGTTACCGCAAGTATCAAATCCTTGGGAATGATGATTTAACCTTTGGTTCTTATAGCTATGGGACAATAACAAGAGATAGTGTTGGCCTTTTATGGGTAATCAATAAAACTTCCAGTGGTTCTTCTAGTTTTTTATTTTCCTCAACTTTTGATCCGACATTGTTTGTCCCGAGTGAACAATATAATGTAACATTTATCGTTTTTAAGAACACAATAGGATCCATTACGGTTACTATTGACGGTGCATTTTCTGATGCGTCTTTAAATGGGGTTGTTGATGGAACGCTAAGTTTCACGACCTCCACCACAACAACCTATGAGCAAACATTTACAACAAAATCAGATTTATCTGGGCTGTACTATAATTTTATGTCTCTGATTTCCACGGGGGCATCGACTGGCGAGTTAATGATAGGGATGAGTGTTGTTGTTGGAAAACAGGCTAAAATGCCAACACCAACACGTACCCACTATGATTTTGCAGGATGGTGGACAAAGGATGGCTCGTCTTCTGGAGATTGGGGAACGCAGGTGACGGAATCAACCGTTGTGACTGCAACGACAGCACACACACTTTATGCGAAGTGGACGCCTCATGTTTACACAATGACAATAAATTATTATTCACAGAATTCAGCAAGTTCAACAAACATCGGGCTTTCCGTCACAAGCGGAACGCTGGGGGCAACGAGTCTTAGTGTGAATGGCTCAACAACATGGAAACAAGCATATCAAACAAGTTCAGTTACTTTGACTGTTTCAGCTTCAAATTCTTCAAGTTATGACTATTACATCAGATTTAATTCAGCTCCAACAAGTTCAAGTTATAGTGGTGTTGACAGTGCAACA